>NZ_JBMDKJ010000028.1:0-82837 GCF_057809655.1 Niveispirillum sp. FG148 | reverse complement strand
CACATCCAGCACCAAAAGGGAATCCCAGATTCCGACTTACAGCGCGACGCTCTAGAACTGTCGGAAGCGACTGGCCTGTCTGGGTTTGACCAAGGCCGAACCCAGGTGTCTTTCCTCCTTCCAATTGGGGCGTCTGAAGAGGACGCCAAGTCGTTGCGCGATGCGTTGAACGTATCCGGCATCAAGGTCGGGATCATCCAAGACTGATCACAAGGTGAGCAGTTGTGTCCGAGGTAAACCGCCGGGCCGGTTGGGAATGTCCAGATTTCTCCCTCAGAGCGCAAAGAAACCCGCCCGTCCGCTTCCGGCCCCATCGCAACGCTCCCCCATTCCCCCTTCCACCCCGCACCCAACCTGCCCTATACCGGCACAAGACAGGGCCAAACGCCGGGCCAACCGCGCGACCGGTCACGGGGGGATTGAGTGTCAGACAATGCCATCACCAGCATCGGCGGGCGGCGCAATGCGTTGGCCTTCTGGTTCGGCTGCGTCATCGTCACGGCAGGCGTGGTTCTGCATGTGCCCATGTATCTGATGGGGGCCGACATGGGCTATGTCCTGGTCGGCATGCCCATGGATGCGGAAATGTATTGGGGCATGGCCCTGATCGTGGTCGGCATCGGCTTTGCCGCCTTCGGCCTGCTGCCCGGACAGCCGCCGCAGCATGAACGCATCATCGAAACCATCGCCCCGCCGGAAGATGCGCCGCTGACGCGGGCGCATTGGGGGATGGCGATGCTGCTGGCGCTGGCCCTGATCATCGACATCATGAAGCCGGCCAGCCTGGGCTTTGTCACGCCCGGCATGCGCGCCGAATATCAGGTGGGCAAGGCCATGGTGGCCTGGCTGCCGCTGGCCGCCTTGACCGGCACCGTCATCGGCTCCTTCGTCTGGGGGGCGCTGGCCGACATCTATGGGCGGCGGGCGGCCATCCTGTTGTCCTCCATCGTCTTTATCGGCACGTCCATCTGCGGGGCCATGCCGGATTTCTGGTGGAACGTGTTCATGTGCCTGTTGATGGGGGCGGGGGCCGGCGGCATGCTGCCGGTTGCCTATGCGCTGCTGGCGGAGATCATGCCGACGCGCCATCGCGGCTGGATGCTGGTGCTGATCGGCGGGATCGGGGCCGTGGGCGGCTATTTCGCGGCCAGCTTCCTGTCCGAACTGCTGCAGCCCGTCTATAGCTGGCGCATCATGTGGTTCCTGAACCTGCCCACGGGCCTGCTGCTGGTGATGATGAGCCCGCTTCTGCCCGAAAGTGCCCGGTTCCTGCAACAGATGGGGCGCGGGGCGGAAGCGCGGGCCATGCTGGCCCGGTTCGGCGCGGTCTCGCACAAGGTGACGGAGGAGGAAGCGGATGCTGCTGCCGACCATGGGCATCTGCCGCCCGTGCAGGGCAAGCTGCTGGGGTTGACGGCGGCCCTGACGCTGGGCGCGCTGGCCTGGGGGCTGGTGAATTTCGGGCTGCTGCTCTGGCTGCCGGCCACGCTGGTGGAAGAAGGGTTGAGCGTGGCGGCGGCCAGCGGGTTGATCGCCAAATCCACCCTGATCTCCATCCCCGTCGTGGCCGTGGCCACCTGGCTTTATGCCCGTTGGAGTTCCAAATATTCCCTGGTGCTGATGATGGGGCTGATGGCCGCAGGCCTGGTGCTGTTCCTGCTGCGCAGCGCCGGGGGCGACCCGGTCTTCGCCCTGACCTTCGTCATTGTCGGCTCGTCCGGCGTCATCTCCATCCTGCTGCCCTATACGGCGGAGAATTATCCGTTGCGCGTGCGGGCGCGGGCCACGGGGTGGGTGGCGGGGTGCAGCAAGCTGGGCGGCCTGATGGCGCAGGGCCTGTCGGTGGCCGGTGCCGTGCCGGGCTTTGGCGTGGCGGCGGCGATGATCGCCGTGCCCACGGTCGGCGGCCTGCTGCTGGTCGCCTGGCTGGGGCGGGAGACGAAGGGGCGGGATCTGCGGGAGTTGGAGCGGGGTCGGGCGGGGTAGGGGGCGCGCCGTGCTTGACGTGCCCCCCATGCGTCACCGCCTCACATACCGTTCCTCAAGCGCCCGCGCGCGGGTCTGGAGGGATTGTTCGGTACCGTTGATGAACACCTTTTCGGCCAGCACCGTCGGTTCCAGCGGGTCGCCGCCCCACAGGACCAGATCGGCGGGCTTGCCCACCGCGATGGTGCCGGCGCCCTTGTCGCCGAACAGGGCGGCGGGGCGGCTGGTGATGGCGGCCAGGGCCTTGTCCTTGGGCAGGCCATAGGCCACGGCCGTGCCCGCCTCAAACCGCACCTGACCGGCATAATGGCCGTCGGCCGTGGTGGTGATGATCACGGTCACCCCGGCCTTGTCCAACAGCGCGGCATTGTCCAGCCGTGCCCGCTGCGTCTCGAACCGGCCGGGCAGGTTGGTGGTGGGCTTCAGCACGACGGGCACGCCGGCCGCCGCGATCTCCCCGGCCACCATCCAGCCTTCCTCCGCCCCCAGCAGCACCAGGCGCAGCTTTTCCTCTTTGGCCAGTTTCAGGGCCAGGCGGATGTCGGCGGCGCGCGATACGGCCAGGAACAGGGGCGCCTCGCCACGCGCCACGGGGACCAGCGCCTCCAGGTCCTGCCGCGACAGGCTGTAATCGCGCGTGGCGCCCTGGTTGAAGGCGGCCTTGTTGGCGGCGTAGTGGCGCGCATCCTCCAGGGCGTTCTTCAGGATGGCGACGGACAGGCTGCGGCTGCCGCCGGCATTCTTGGCGGCACTTTCACCAAAGGGCAGGGCCACGCCGATGCGGGGGCGCACCACGATGTCCGGGGCCGTGCCCAGATGGATGATGGCGGGCTGACCCTGGAACAGCGGGTCTTCGGCATGGCCGGCCGTGCCGCCATCATCGGCATGGGCATCACCATCGCCGAACGCTGCCGCCGGCATGATCACGGCCCGCGTGATCCCGCTGGCACGGGCCAGCGGGATCAGGCTGCTGGCCGGATTGACGGCATAGGACGGGTCGTAGGACACGCTGTAGGCCGGATTGCCGGCATTGCTGTCATTGGCCTGGGGCACCGCCCCCACCTCCTCGATCCCGATATCGGAGGAGGAGACGAACAGGCCCGGCGTCACCACCTTGCCCTTGCCATCCAACAGCATCGCCCCGGCGGGCACCGCGGCACCGGGCGCGGCGGCGGTGACGATGCCGTCCTTGATGATGATAGTGGCGTTGGCCAGCGCGGGGCCTGTGCCCGTCATCAGGGTGGCGCCCTCAATGGCGATGGTTTCGGCTTGGGCGGCGGTGATGGTCAGGGCGGCCAGTGCCGTGCCCAGAAGGATCTGCTTCAGCGCGCGCATCACTTCACCCCCGTATTCTTGAACACTTCCGCACCCGACTGGCCCAGTTCGAAATCGGACCGGGGCAGGGCGGGCGGGGCGGCGCGGTCATGGCGCAGCACACCATCGATGAAGACCAGATCGGCCAGCGTGTAGATGCTGAACGGATTGCCGTTCCAGACCACCACATCGGCCATCTTGCCGGGCTCCAGCGTGCCGGTCTTGTCCAGCACGCCGATGGCCTTGGCCGGATTGCGGGTGATCCATTCGATGGCCTCTTCCTCCTTGATGGCGAGGCCCAGATAATTGCCCTCAGCCATGGCCTGGGCGGCTTCCTTGTTCAGATGCTGGATCAGCGTCTCATTGTCGGAATGGATGACGGCGCAGGCGCCGGCGCGATGCACGATGGCGGCATTGGCCGGCACCCCGTCATACGCCTCCATCTTGAAGCCCCACCAATGGGCCCAGGTGGCGATGCAGGTGTCGCCCGCCTTCAGCAGATCGGGGATCTTGTAGGCTTCGGTGGCGTGGTGGAAGGCGGCAACGTGGTAGCCGAACTCCTTGGCCACATCCAGCATCACCGACATCTCGTCGGCGCGATAGCAATGGTTCTGCACCAGGATGTCGCCTGACAGGACGCCGGCCAGCGTGTCCAGTTGCAGGTCGCGCTTGGGCGGGTCGCCGGGGCCCTTGTCGTCGCCGCCACCGCCCTTCTTCTGCTTGTCGTAATAGGCGTCCCATTTGCGGCGGTAATCGGCAGCCTCGATCCAGGCCTTGCGATAGCCCGCCACATTGGCCATGCGGCTGCCGGGGGCGCGGCCCTTGTCGCCATAGACGCGCTTGGGGTTCTCACCACAAGCCATCTTCAGGCCATAGGGCGCGCCGGGGAACTTCATCTCCATGGCGTTGCGGGCGGGCACGTTCTTGACCGTGACGCTGCGCCCGCCGAACAGGTTGGCCGAGCCGGGAAGGATCTGAAGGCTGGTGACGCCGCCGGCCAAGGCCCGCTCAAACCCCGGGTCCTGGGGCCAGAGCGAATGTTCGGCCCAGACCTGCGCCGTGTTGGCGTCGGTGATCTCGTTCCCGTCCGCATGCGCCCGCACGCCGGGGGAGGGGTAGACGCCCAGATGGGAGTGCATGTCGATGACGCCCGGCGTGATCCAGCGGCCGGCCGCGTCCACGATGGTCGCACCGGCCGGGACGGGCAGGGCGGCCCCCACCGCCTCGATCTTGCCGTCGCGGATGATGATGGTGCCATTCTCGATGCGCTGGCCCGTGCCGGTCAGCACGGTGGCGCCCGTCAGGGCGACCAGACCGCTGGGCGGGGCCTGGTACCGGCTGGGGAACGGGTCCCGATCGGCGGCGGGGTCCAGCCCGCGCACCAGTTTCGGCTTGTCGTCGCCATCCTTGTCTTTCGACTGGTTCGCCGTCTGGCCCGTGGCGCAGCCAGCCAGCATCAAGGCCAGCCCCGCCACCATCAAGCTTCCGGCCCGCGTCCGTGCCATAGCCCCCGCTCCGTTGTTGCCATTGAAACAATGGCGGGCAGTGTGGGGACGCAAAGCGTTACAAGTCAACGTGTTGGGGTGTAACGGCTTTGTAACGGATTGCGACGATCTGTGCCGGGGCCAGGGTTTAGAGCGGTTTTCCTTATGACCGGAAAACCGCTCCGGCGGCGACCGCCGCCGCGCGGGCCCATGCCCGCGTGAAGCCAAGCCGCGGATGCGGCGCCGGCGCTTGAGGAATTGAAAGCTGGAGCGTGTTTCCGGTCACCGGAAATACGCTCCAGCAGGACATGACAGGCCTATAATATCTGGTCCAGATTCCGCCGACCGTCGATGACCCGAACGATGGCAACCTGACGGACCGCGCCTTCGTCTGTATCCGGATGGGTTTCATAGAGAATGAGATACGGCCCCTCGACCAGTGTTCGCGTACTCGCCCCAATGTCCGGACGCCGGGGGCCAAGCCGGGGATGCTGGGCCAGCAGATAGGTGCGCATTTCCAGCGCATCGTAGATGCGCTCTGCCGCCGCTGGATTTTCAATGCCAATGACCACGTAAATGTCCAGCAGGTCCGTCCGGGCCTGTGGATACCAAACCACCTCAACCGGCATGCCCGCTCGCCGCCCGTACTTCATTCAGACGCTGCTGGGCTTCCTGTCGCAGCCTGTCGAAATCCATGGGCACGGGCTTTCCGCTGGCTTTGCCGTCATCCCACGACTGACGGAGGCGTTTGATCTCTTCCTGCCGCAACTCGGATTCGTCAGTCGGGGAGAGACTCAGCTTACGGATGTCAGGCATTAAACCCCTCCTTCATTCAAGCAATGATCTTGCTGCCAAGCCGCATGAATGTCCATCGCCTGGTGAATTCATCCCGGAATGTATATGACAAAATGCTTGAGGAGCTGAACCCCGTGCCCATGGGTCGGCTTTGCAGTGAAGGCGCGGTCGAGTGGCCTTCGGATAACCGAACGCCACTCGACACGGGTCAAATCCTTGATCAGTCGAACAGGCTGGACACCGAGCGTTCGTTGCTGATCCGCTCGATCGCATCGGCCATCAGGCGGGCGATCGAACGCTGACGGATGTTGCGGGCATTGCGCACGGCTTCCGTCGCCACGATGCTGTCGGTGATGACCAGTTCGTCCAGGGGCGAGGCGGCCACGCGGGCGACGGCCCCGCCGGACAGCACGCCATGGGTGACATAGGCGCGGACCGACGTGGCGCCGCGGGCCTTCAGGGCCGACGCGGCGTTGCACAGCGTGCCGGCGCTGTCGACGATATCGTCGATCAGGATGCAGTCGCGGCCCGACACGTCACCGATGACATTCATCACCTCCGACACGCCGGCACGTTCGCGGCGCTTGTCGATGATGGCCAGATCGGCTTCCAGGCGGCTGGCAATGGCGCGGGCACGGACCACGCCGCCCACGTCCGGCGACACGATCATCAGGTTGCCGCCGCGCATATGCTCCTTCACGTCCTTCGTGAATTCGCCGCCGGCCACCAGATTATCGACGGGGATGTCGAAGAAGCCCTGAATCTGACCGGCATGCAGATCCATGGTCAGCACGCGGTTGGCGCCGGCCGTGGTGACCAGATTGGCCACCAGTTTGGCCGAAATCGGCGTGCGGGGGCCGGTCTTGCGGTCCTGGCGGGCATAGCCGTAATAGGGGATCACGGCCGTGATGCGCCGGGCCGAACCGCGACGCAGCGCGTCGATGGTGACCAGCAGTTCCATCAGATGGTCATTGGCCGGGAAGGACGTCGACTGGATGACGAACACATCCTCGCCGCGCACATTCTCGTTGATCTCGACGAAAATCTCGTTGTCCGCGAAGCGACGGATGGTCGCCTTGGTCAGCGGAACTTCAAGGCAATGCGAAATGGCTTCAGCCAAAGGCTGATTGCTGTTCCCGGCGATCAGCTTCATGGTCGTGCTGCCCGTCTTTGGTGGAGAAAAGGGTGACAGGCGCCGCCGCGGACGACGTCGCCAAACCTTCACAAAGGCGGGCGCACCATACCCCCGCCCCCCCGCCCTGTAAACGCCGCGACCGTTGCAGCCTACAACGGTGTGGCAGTCGGCAATGACATGGAAGCGAGGGGATAACGGCCGGCACCACCAGGGGATGGGGCGGGCCGTCACCAGCAACAGGGCAGGCGATCAGCGCGTGGCGTCGCGTACCGCATCCTTGATGTGGCCCTTCACCTGCTGGGCCTTGCCCTTGGCCTGATCCAGGGTGCCCTCGGCCACCAGCGCCGGATCGTCGGTGGCCTGTCCCACACCCTTCTTCAGGGCACCCTTGGCCTCGTTCAGCTTGCCCTTCACATTGTCCATGTTCATGAATTTCTCCATCGCCTGTCGGGGCGGCCGGGTGGCGGCCCTGCGAGGTTAACGTCGCAGGGGGCCGTTTGATCCGTGGGGACAGTGCTGTCGCTGCGAACAATGTTCAAATTTGCCGCCGGATTGCCCTTGTTCCGCCACAGCGCCCTGTTTAACAGTAGGGCAGTGTGATTTTCAGGAAGCGTTCAGATGTGCCGTTGGTTGGCCTATGCCGGTGTTCCCGTCGCCATGGATACGTTGCTGTTTCAGCCCAGCAATTCGCTGATCCGGCAGTCGCTGTCGGCCCAGCGCAGCGTGGCACCCACCAATGGCGATGGATTCGGCCTGGGCTGGTACGGCGATCTGGCCAAGCCCGGCCTTTATCGCGACACGATGCCGGCCTGGTCGGATGCCAATCTGCGCTCGCTGGCCGAACAGATCCGCTCGCCCTTGTTCTTCGCGCATGTGCGGGCGTCGACAGGCACGGCCACGTCGCGCCTGAACTGCCATCCGTTCCGCTATGGCGACTGGCTGTTCATGCATAATGGACAGATCGGCGGCTGGCCCCTGGTCCGCCAGGATGTGGAGGGCATGATCCGCAAGGATCTCTATCGCCACCGTGAGGGCTCCACCGATAGCGAGGCCTTTTTCTATCTGGCCCTGGGCAATGGGCTGATGGAGGACCCGGCCGCCGCCTTTGCCGCCACCGTGTCACAGATCGTTGGCAAGATGCGGCGGGAAGGGGTGAAGGAACCGTTCCGCATGACAGCTGCCTGCAGCGACGGTCGCCGGCTTTACGCCGTGCGCTGGTCATGTGACGGCAAGTCGCCGACGCTTTACTGGACAAAGGGGCATGTCGATGGCTGCCGCGAGGGGCGTCTGTGCCTGGAGGAGGGGGACGATGCCGTCATGGTCCTGTCCGAACCGCTGGACGAGGATGCCAGCCACTGGAACGAGGTGGCGGAGGGCAGCTTCCTGGTGGCCGAGGGTGGCCGGGTCGAAGTGCAGCCGTTCAACCCCCTGGGCTGAGGTATGATGATGCGCGCACTGTGGATGACGATCCCTGTTCTGGCCGTCCTGGCCCTGCCGGCCGCAGCGGCGCCGGGAACACACACCGTTCCTTATAAGGAATTTTTCGATCAATTGGCGCGCTTCTATGGCCAGGGTCACGACCGGCTGACCCTGCGCCTGTCCATCCTGCCCGAGGATGACAAGGTGCCGCTGGCCCAGCCGCCCAGCATGGTGGCCGCCACGGGTGAGGGACCGGTGCCGTTCGCCATCGACGCGGCAGGCGCGGTCGATCTGCCCTATCGGCCCGACTGGGTGGCCGCCAATGTCAGCGTCACCGTCAACCAGGCGCCCAAGACCTATCGCATGAAGGCGCAGATCGGCATGAAGCTCCCCGACGGGGCCACGCAGATTGCCTATGCCGACGTGAAGGCCGCCTTCGACCAATTCGATCAGGTGATTTCGAAGGAGGCGGGCATGGCCTCCTTCCTGGTGCCGTCGGCCAAGACCCTGCGCCTGTTCTGCGGTACGGACTGCACCGTCACCATCGCTGGGCCCAAGGGTGCGCGCGTGCTGAAGGCCGATGATCGCGGCCGCGTGAATGTGCCCAACGACAAGGCCCTGGTGAAGGAAGGCCCGACCCTGACGACCAGCCATCCCATCACCTATTCGGTGCTGACCACGAAGGAGTAAGGGCGGCGTGGCGGTTTGCGGCATCTGACGGTATCATGCTTCCATGACCCCTGACGCCGTCCCAGACCCCTTCGTTGACGTGACCATCGCGCTGGATATGGCCTCCCTTTTGTCCCGCGTGGCGGCGCTGGCGACGGAGGCGGCCGACCTGCGGCGGGCACGTCCCGACCTCTGGCCTACCATTCAGGACAAGCTGCGCATCTTCTGGACCGCCGACAGCAACGCCATTGAAGGCAGTTCGCTGTCGCGTGCCGACACGGCCTTCTTCCTGCGGGAGGGATTGACGGTCGAAGGCAAGCCGCTGAAGGACTTTCTGGACGCGCGCAACCATGCCGACGCCATCGATTACCTGGGCGATGTGGTGGCGCAGCGACGGCCGGTAACGGCGGGCCTGTTGAAGGACCTGAACGCGCTGCTGCTGAAAGGCGTGGACTATGTAACCGGCGTGGATGAACAGGGACGCCGGGTTGCCAAGCCGACGCGGGCCGGCACCTACAAGTCCGCCCCCAACCATGTGCTGCGTCTGGATGGTAGCATCCATCATTATGTCGATCCGGTACAGGTGCCGGCCGCCATCGACCGGCTTTGCGCCGCCATCGCGCGGGCGGAGGAGGGGGGCGAGCCCCCGGTCGTTGTGGCCGCTGCCCTGGCGCATCATGAATTCGTGCGCATCCATCCGTTCGATGATGGCAATGGCCGGGGTGCCCGGCTGTTGATGAACCTGATTCTGATGCGGGCCGGCCTGCCGCCCGCAGTCATCGCCATGGATCGGCGGCGCGAATATCTGTCGGCCCTGGCGATGGCAGACCAGGGTGACCGGTCACCGTTCCTGCGTTTTGTGGCTGACAGCCTTCTGTCCACCCTGACGATGATTGTCGACGATTTGCGTCCGCCGCCTGTCCGTTCCGGTCCGGTCTGAACTGGGGGCAGACCTGCTTATGTGCGCCTTGTCCCTTGGGGTCCGGTTGGTTAGGTTGCGGCGCATTCTCCGCCCCAGCCCGCAGGATAATGCGCCATGGCCGCCGCCGCTTCCACCGCTCCCGCCGCCCATCCCGACCGCGTCCTGATCCTGGATTTCGGATCGCAGGTGACGCAGCTGATCGCGCGCCGTGTGCGCGAAGCCGGCATCTATTGTGAGATCATCCCCTACAGCGCCGATGCCGCCCGCATCCAGGCCTTCGCGCCCAAGGCCGTCATCCTGTCCGGTGGCCCCGCCAGCGTGACGGAGGAAGGTTCCCCCCGCGCCAATGATGTGGTCTGGACCCTGGGCGTGCCGGTCTTCGGCATCTGCTATGGCCAGCAGACCATGTGCGAGCAGTTGGGCGGCAAGGTGGAGCCGGGCGACACCCGCGAATTCGGCCGCGCCTATGTCGATGTCAAGGATGACTGCGCCCTGTTCGAAGGCGTGTGGAGCATCGGCGCCCGCGAGCAGGTGTGGATGAGCCATGGCGACCGCGTGACGAAGCTGCCCGAGGGCTTCCGCATCGTCGCCACGTCGGAAGGTGCGCCCTATGCCATCATCGCCGACGATACCCGCCGTTTCTATGCCGTGCAGTTCCACCCGGAAGTGGTGCATACCCCGCATGGCGACGCCCTGATCCGCAATTTCCTGTTCAAGGTCGCGGGCCTGAAGGGCGACTGGACCATGGCCGCCTTCCGGGCAGAGGCTGTGGCCCGCATCCGCGACCAGGTCGGTTCCGCCAAGGTCATCTGCGGCCTGTCGGGCGGGGTCGACAGCTCCGTCGCCGCCGTGTTGATCCATGAGGCGATCGGCGCCCAACTGACCTGCATCTTCGTCGATACCGGCCTGATGCGCACGGGCGAGGCCGAACAGGTCGTCACCCTGTTCCGTGACCATTACAACATCCCGTTGGTGCATGTGGATGCGTCCGACCTGTTCCTGGGCCAGTTGGAAGGCGTGTCCGACCCCGAACAGAAGCGCAAGATCATCGGCCGTCTGTTCATCGAGGTGTTCGATGGCGAGGCCGCGAAGATCGGCGGGGCGGAGTTCCTGGCCCAGGGCACGCTGTACCCCGACGTCATCGAGTCCGTGTCCTTCACGGGCGGGCCCAGCGTCACCATCAAGTCGCACCATAATGTCGGCGGCCTGCCCGACCGTATGAAGCTGAAGCTGGTGGAACCACTGCGCGAACTGTTCAAGGACGAGGTGCGGGCGCTGGGCCGCGAGTTGGGACTGCCGCACAGCTTCGTCGGCCGTCACCCGTTCCCGGGTCCGGGCCTGGCCATCCGCGTGCCGGGCGAGATCACGCGTGAGAAGCTGGAAATCCTGCGCAAGGCCGATGCCGTCTATCTGGAGGAAATCCGCAATGCCGGCCTCTATGACGCCATCTGGCAGGCCTTCGCCGTGCTGCTGCCTGTGCGCACCGTCGGCGTGATGGGCGATGGCCGCACCTATGATTATGCCTGCGCCCTGCGCGCCGTGACCTCGGTCGATGGCATGACGGCCGACTATTACCCGTTCGACCACAGCTTCCTGGGCCGCGTCGCCACCCGCATCATCAACGAGGTGCGGGGCATCAACCGCGTGACCTACGACATCACGTCCAAGCCGCCCGGCACGATCGAGTGGGAATGACGGACGGCAGCGGTGGGTTCGCCTGACAAGGCTGAGCCCGAGAAGTCGAGTTTCGCCAAAGGCCCGGTCATGTCGACCGGGCCTTTTTGCGTCTATGCCTGCCGACGGGAGAATGTGCGGACAGTGATGTCCTGAATTGACGTTTCGTTGTCATTTGAGACGCGGGCGGGCCGCGCCATGATGGGTTCATCGAGACGAGGGGCGCCGGGTCGATCCAGCGGGATGGCGGCGCCGCACAAAAGGACCCGTTATCATGCAGATCACCGGCAACACCATCTTCATCACGGGCGGCACGTCCGGCATCGGCCGGGGCCTGGCGGAAGCGTTCCATGCCCGTGGCAACAAGGTGATTATCGGCGGCCGGCGCAAGGCGCTGCTGGAGGACATCACCGCTGCCCATCCCGGCATGGATGCTATCGAATTCGACGTGGCCGACCCCGCCAGTATCGAGCAAGCGGCCCGCGACCTGATCAGCCGTTATCCGACGCTGAATGCGCTGATCAACAATGCCGGCATCATGCCCTTCGACAATGCGGCCGGGGTCATGGACGATGCCGTCAGCCGGCGGATCATCGACACCAATCTGCTGGGACCGATCCGGTTGACCGCCGCCCTGATCGACCATCTGAAGGCCCAGCCGCGGGCGACCATCATCCACAACACCTCCGTGCTGGCCTATCTGCCCCTGGCCGTCACGGCGGTCTATTCCGCGTCCAAGGCGGCGTTGCATTCTTATGCGCTGTCGCAGCGCTTCATGCTGCGTGACACCAATGTCCGGGTGCAGGAAATCGCCCCGCCCTGGGTCGATACCGACCTGATCAAGAAAAGCGGCGACCCACGCGCCATGCCGCTGGCCGCCTTCATCGCGGAAACCATGGCCGGGCTGGAAAGCGATGATCCGGAAGTGATTGTTGAGGCCATCCGCCCCATCCGGGCCAATCCGGGTCCGAATGAGCATGCGCTGATCAACGTCTTCAACGCCGACCTGATCGACAATCCCATCCCGGTTTGATGGCCAGCGTCGCCATTCGACAGCTCAACAACGCCGCATGTACTGCGTGGCCGCAGTCACCGCCGTACCAATTCCCGATGAGACCGGCCCATCGGGAATTGGTTTTACACGGGCAGGGGAGCCGCCGGATTGACCAGCTTCGCCGCCTGAAGTTCGCGCCAGAAATCGGTCGGGATGATCTCCGCCAGCGCCGCACGGTCCTCCGCGATGCGGCCGGGCCGGCTGGCCCCCGGGATGACGGCGGCGACGGCCGGGTTGGCCAGCGCGAACTGCAGGCCGGCGGCCTTCATGCTGATGCCATACCTGTCGGCAATGGCCTTGATCCGGGCCACCTTGCCCAGGATGGCCGGCGTGGCCGGCGCATATTCGAAGTTCGGTCCGCCGACCAGCGCGCCGGAGCTGTAGGGCCCGCCGACGACGATGCCCAGGCCCCGGGCAGCCACCATCGGCATCACCCGCTGCAAGGCGCGGTCATGGTCCAGCAGCGTATAGCGCCCCGCCAGCAGGAAACCGTCGGGCCGCGGCCCTTCCAGGTCCAGCAGCAGTTCGATCGGCTCCACCCGGTTCACGCCCAGACCCCAGGCCTTGATCACGCCTTCGTCGCGCAACCGATCCAGCGCCCGAAACGCGCCCTTGCGCGCCGTCTCGAACATGCCCAGCCATTCATCGCCATAGAAATCCTGGGCCACGTCATGGACGAAGGCGATCTCGATATGGTCGGTGTTCAGCCGCTTCAGGCTGTCCTCGATCGAGCGCAGCGTGGCGTCGGCGGAATAATCATTGATGACCTTGTTGGGGCGACCATAGCGGAACACGTCGCCTTTTTCGCCATTGTCGCGGGCGCTGTCCTCGACCTCGTCCAGGACGATTCGGCCGACCTTGGTGCTGATGACATATTCATCGCGCGGGCGCCCGGCCAGCGCTTGGCCCATGCGAATCTCCGCCAGGCCGGCGCCGTAGAAGGGGGCATTGTCGAAATAGCGGATGCCGTCATTCCAGGCCGCTTCCACGGTGCCCAGCGCCTCGGCCTCCGGAATGTCGCGGAACATGTTGCCCAGGGGGGCGGCGCCGAAGCCCAGCGTGCCGGGCAGGATATCCTTGAGTGCCATGGGGGAAACTCCTCTGATCTGCGTGGGGGAACGCTGAGGCGGCCGGCGGTCAGCCGACCTGGACGGGGTTCAGCACCAGAGCCGTGCGGTCGGCCAGATCGCCGATGCGGGCCAGGTAATCCTGGAAATGGACCGTCTGGCGGTGGGACGCGATGGCGTCCATGCCGGTGTAGAGCTCGTCCAGGACGAAGCGAGCCGGGTCGGCCTGATCTTGCCAGATGTCATAGCGCAGATTGCCGGGTTCGGCTCGGCTGGGGGCCAGCATGCCGTCCAGCAGAGCCTGCAGCGCCGTTTCCTGGCCAGGCTTCGCGGTTAGCAGGGCGACGATCTTCACAGTGTTGCTCATGGTTCTGATTCCTTTCAGGGGCAGGGTGGGTGGGCGCCCGCGCAGCGCCCCACCGGTCATCCGTGTGCTCATGCCGCGGCCTGCGCGCGGTCAAGCGCCGCAACAAGCGCCTTGGCGACGGCATGGTCCGACCGCGGGTTCTGCCCGGTAATCAGTTCGCGGTCGATCACCACATGCGGGTCGAAATCAATGCTGCCGGTGCTGACGACGCCGCCGGCAACAGTCAGGGCGAAGGGCATCGTGAAATGCAGATGCCCGTGCAGCATATACTCTTCCGCCAGTTTCTCCTCCGTGGCGGAGAAAACCGTCATGCGGTAACCGGCATATTGCCAGCCCATGGCCCATTCCGCTGCCTTTTCCGGCGTCCCGGCGACCAGGGCCGCGCGGAATTCGCGGGCATGCGGCATGGCGGCGGTCACGGCGATGGGCCCGTGGCAGAGCAGGGCCGTCGGCTTTCCGGCGCTGTGGAAATGACGCAGGATCTCGCCCAGTTCGGCATTCTGCATCAGGTCGACGATGGGCGCATGGCCGCCAGGGACGAAGATGCCGGCATAGGCGTCCAGCCCTTCCGCGATCACTTGGCGCAGGCTGCGCACCTGGTTCATCGCCGGGTCGGTGTCATAGAAGGCGCGGGCGCGGCGGTAATCCGCCTCGTCATTGTCGAAATGGACCGGCGTATCCGAAGCCGGGTCGATATGCGGCTTGGTACCATCAGGCGTGGCCAGCACGATATCATAGCCGGCGGCGATCACGGCCATGGCCGGCACGACGGTTTCATTCAGATACTGACCGGTCGGGGCCCAGCCACCGCCGCGGATTTCGATCCGGGTGGCGTTGGAGCCGATGACGAGCACTTTACCCTTGGCCATGGTGGGCCTCCATCAGTTGCGGTTGGCGTCCCGCTGGGGACACCCAATTGATAGGCCCGTTCCAGTTATTCCAGAACTTTATCTCTTGAATTATAGATATATAGATTACACTATAACTTAGCTCCGTCAGGGCCGGGCGCTGTCATCGGGCGGTTGTCCTTCACGACCGGGTGGTCTTATGCGGTACGACCTGAACCTGTTGCCCATCTTCATCGCCCTGATGGAGGAACGCAGCGTCACCCGCGCGGCGGAACGGCTGGGTATCACGCAGCCGGCCCTGTCCAACGCGCTGGCGCGGTTGCGGATCATGCTGCAGGACCCGCTGTTCATCCGGGAACGCTATGGCATCCAGCCCACGCCCATCGCGCTGGAACTGGCGCCGGTCATTGCCGATGCGCTGGCCCGGATTGACGATGCCGTGCTGGGTCAGCAGGATTTCGATGCGACCCGCGCTGACCATCTGTTCACCATCGCGCCCAACGGCTATGTCGAATTCGTGCTGGTGCCGGCCATCGTGGCCCGGCTGGCAGAGGTGGCACCGGGGATCAAGCTGCGGCTGACGCCCTATGGCAATGATCTGGTGGAAACAGGTGTGGTGTCGGGGACGACGGCCATGGTTCTGGGCCGCATCACCGACCCGCCGGATAATCTGGTCGTCCAGCACCTGATGGATGAAGGGCTGGACTGCATCGTCCGGGCCGATCACCCGACGGTGGGCGACGTGCTGACGCGCGAACAGTTCGAAGGGATGCGCCATGTCAATGTCATGCCGCCGGGCCGCCTGCGGGCGGGGCTGTTCCAGGCCCTGGCGCAGCAGGGGCTGAAGCGCGATGTCGCCATTTCCGTCACCAATTTCTTCGCGGTCGGCGAAATGGTGGCGGTGACAGACTATTGCGCGACCTTGCCGCGGCTGATCTGCCGGCGGCTGGCCCATGATCCAAGGCTGAAGGTGCTGCCGGCCCCGGTGAATCTGGGAACGTTCCCTGTGGAGATGGCGTGGCATGTGCGCTACCGCCACGATCCGGCCCATCGCTGGCTGCGTGGGTTGATCGCTGACGTGGCGGCGCAGTTGTCCGTGGCCCAGAAGCACGGGGCTGGCGAGGTGGATCACTGAGGGCTTCACCCCTTCGCCAGCCGCTTTTCCTTCTTCATGGCCTGCCGGCACATTTCGGAAATCTGCTTGAACAGGAAGCCCATGGGCGAAGTGCGGCGCCAGACCAGGCCGATGTCGCGGCTGGGCTGCGGATCGGCGAAGCGCAGCAGGCGCATATTGTCGGGTGTGGGCGCGTCAGCGCTGATCGACAGGGCCGGCAGCAGGGTGGCGCCCATGCCGGCAATGACCATCTGGCGCAGGGTTTCCAGGCTGGTGGCGCGGAATTCGGACGTTTCCTGCGCGCCGGACAACTGGCACACCTCCAGCGCCTGGTTGCGCAGGCAATGGCCTTCCTCCAGCAGCATCAGCGTGTGGGCGCGCAGATCGTCCAGGCTGACCTTGTCCTGGCCGGCCAGCGGATGGTCGGCGGGCACGGCCATCAGGAACGGTTCCTTGAACAACAGGTCGCTGTTCAGATGGTCATCCTTGATGGGCAGGGCCAGGAAGGCTGCGTCCAGCGAGCCCTTGTCCAGGCGTGACAGCAGGATCTCGCTCTTTTCCTCGAACAGCAGCAGCTTCAACTGCGGATAGCGGTCGCGCAGCAAGGGCACGATATAGGGCAGCAGATAGGGGCCCAGCGTGGGGAAGATGCCCAGGCGCAGGGTGCCGGTTTCCACCGTGCCCGCATGGCGGGCGGCGTCCTTCATCTCCTCCACCTCGCGCAGGATGCGCTGAGCGCGCTCCACGGCGTCCTCGCCGGCGGGCGTCAGCATCACCTTGCGGGGGCCGCGTTCCAGCAACTGCACGCCCAACTCATCCTCCAGCTTGCTGATCTGGGTGGAAAGTGTGGGTTGGCTGACCAGACAGGCGTCGGCGGCCCGCCGGAAATTCCGGTGGGTCGCCAGGGCCACAAGATATTGAAGCTCGCGCAGGGTCATCATGCGTCCGGGTGGCGGGGACGGCGTTCCGGGTTTGGAGCCGCCGTCCCGCACCATATCACGCCGCCGCCGGGGCAGAAGTGCGGATCAGATGGTCGAAGGCGGCCAGCGACGCCTTGGCCCCTTCGCCCATCGCGATGATGATCTGCTTGTACGGCACCGTGGTGCAGTCGCCCGCCGCGAACACGCCGGGCAGGGAGGTTTCACCCCGGTCGTTCACCAGCACCTCACCCCGCGGCGACAGTTCGACGGAACCTTTCAGCCATTCGGTGTTGGGAAGCAGGCCGATCTGCACGAAGATGCCTTCCAGATCGACATGGTTGATCTGGCCGCTGCTGCGATCCTCGTAATTCAGGCCGTTGACCCGGGCGCCGTCGCCGGTCACCTCCGTCGTGCGGGCCGCCAGGATGACCTTGACGTTGGGCAGGGAATAGAGCTTGCGCTGCAACACATCGTCGGCCCGCAGCTTGCTGTCGAATTCCAGCAGGGTGACATGGGCGACGATGCCGGCCAGGTCGATGGCCGCTTCCACGCCGGAATTGCCGCCGCCGATCACGGCCACGCGCTTGCCCTTGAACAGCGGGCCGTCGCAGTGCGGGCAGAAGGCCACGCCCTTGGCCATGTAGGTCTCCTCCCCCGGCACGCCCATCTTGCGCCAGCGCGCACCGGTGGACAGGATCACGGACTTCGACCGCAGGGTGGCGCCATTGGCCAGTTCAACCGCGATCAGACCGTCGCCGGGCACCAGCTTCGTCGCCCGCTGAAGATTCATGATGTCCACTTCATAGTCGCGGACATGGGTTTCCAGGGCGGTCGCCAGTTTCGGCCCCTCCGTATGGGGAACGGACACGAAATTGGCGATTTCCATCGTGTCCAGCACCTGGCCACCGAACCGTTCGGCCGCGACCCCGGTGCGCACACCCTTGCGGGCGGCATAGATGGCGGCGGCGGCACCGGCCGGGCCACCGCCCACGACCAGCACGTCATAGGGGGCTTGCTCGTTCAGGCGCTTGGCCTCGCGGTTGGCGGCACCGGTATCCAGCTTGGCGACAATCTCCTCCACCCCCATGCGGCCGGAGCCGAAGACGGCGCCATTCATGTAGATGGTGGGGACGGACATGACCTGCCGCGTCTCGACCTCGGCTTGGAAGCCGGCGCCGTCGATGGCGACGTGGCGGATGCGCGGGTTCAGCACGGCCATCAGGTTCAGGGCCTGCACCACATCCGGGCAGTTCTGGCAGGACTGGGAGAAATAGGTCTCGAAGGTGAAGTCGCCGTCCAGCGCCTTGATCTGGTCGATCAGCGCCTGTTCGATCTTGGGCGGATAGCCGCCGACCTGCAAAAGGGCCAGCACCAGCGAGGTGAATTCATGCCCCATGGGCAGACCGGCGAAACGCAGGTCGATGGCATGGCCAGGGGAGGTCAGCGCGAAGGAGGGGACACGCGCTTCCTGGGCCCCGCGGATCTCGATTACGCTGACCTTGTCGGACTGGGCGGCGATGTCGGCCAGCAGTTCCAGCATTTCCCGGGAAGCCGGGCTGTCATCCACCGAAGCCTTGATCTCGACGGGACGGACAAGCCGCTCAAGATAGGCCTTGAGCTGGCTCTTCATGGCATTATCAAGCATGCGGACTCTCCGGTAACCAGGCAAAGCTCAGGCTTTCCCGCCAGCGACGGGCGGGGGGCGATGCGATGGATTTTTAAAAGGGGGATTTGTCAGGGGAGGGGTGGAGCCGCCGCGGGGGAGGCGGCGGCTCCGGTACTTCAAACGCAGATCTTTGAACTTAGATCTTGCCGACCAGGTCCAGCGACGGGGCCAGGGTCTTCGCACCTTCCTGCCACTTGGCCGGGCAAACCTCGCCCGGATGGGAAGCGACATACTGGGCGGCCTTGATCTTGCGCAGCAGGTCCGACGCGTCGCGGCCGATACCCTCGGCCGTGACTTCCGCGGCCTGGATGACGCCATCGGGATCGACAATGAAGGTGCCGCGGTCGGCCAGGCCCTGGCCCGGACGCAGAACCTCGAAATTCGTCGAGATCTCGTGGGTCGGGTCGCCGATCATGACATACTTGATCTTGGCGATGGTCTCGGACGCGTCGTGCCAGGCCTTGTGGGTGAAGTGCGTGTCGGTGGACACGGAGTACACTTCGACGCCCAGCTTCTGCAGCTCTTCATAATGATCGGCGACGTCGCCCAGCTCGGTCGGGCAGACGAAGGTGAAGTCGGCCGGATAGAAGAAGAAGACCGACCACTTGCCGGCGATGTCGGCCTCGGTGACCTCGATGAACTTGCCGTTCTTGAAAGCCTGTGCCTTGAAGGGCTTAACCTTGGTGTTCACGAGAGACATGTCTTGATCCCGGAGTAGGGTGAAAGGGGGCGCGGGCCGCAGCCCGCATCGACGGTGTCACCATAGCCGCCCGCTGTTGATATATGAAATAGATAAATTCTGAATTTTCGATAGATGATTGCTATCAAAGAGTCGCACCGATGGCCCGCCGACATATTCGTCGGAAAAGCCATCGCAGCTGCGCGGACGGAGGGAACCTTTGCCCTTCCGGGGCGTTGTCCAGATATCGAGGGGCATGAACCTGAAGGAGAATGACATGGCTTCCACACGGGAAGAGATCGATTACCCCAAGCCCAATCACGGTGGGGCGGCCGCTTCGGCTGTCGCGCCAGGGGATTTCGATGCGCGATTGAAAAGCCTGCGTGACGATCTGGCGGCGCTGGCCGCCACGGTCACCACCCGGGGAGCGGAACAGGCATCCGACTATAAGGCGAAGGTCAAGCATATGGCTGCCAATGCCATGGGTGCGTCGCAGGAAGCCATCAAGCATCTGGGTGATGATCTGAAGGTTTTCGAGCAACGGGTCGAAACCCAGGTGCGCGAACGGCCCGTCCGTTCCCTGGCCGTCGCGGCAGCGGCGGGGTTCCTGCTGGCGCTCGCTTTCACGCGGCGTTGATCCGATGATCGATCGCGTGGCTGGTGTGCTGGCATCCATGATGCTGCGTGACGTGGTCGGCGGCACGGCCAGCCATCTGGCCCGCGATGCGGTCTGGTGGCTGGTCGCCGCCCTGTTCGGGCTGGTGGCCTATGTGCTGGCCATGATCGGCGGGTACGAATGGCTGGTCCTGCGCCACGAGACCGGTGTGGCCCTGCTGGTACTGGCGCTGATCAATCTGCTGTTGGCACTCGGCGTGTTGCTGGCACGGCGGGCTGGACAGTATCTCCACCCCCAAACCCCCGGTGACGATATCGCCGATGGTCTGGGCCAGGCGATTTCGGGCTTGCTGTTGCTGGTCCTGCGTTCGCCCCTGGCGTCTGCCCTGCTGGTGGCCTTCGGGATCGCGGGGGTGCTGCAACTGTTCGATCCGGAAGAGGATGGGAAGCCGGAGAACGGGAAGTCCGACTGACAAAACCGGCATTCATCCGACTGTCCATCCGACTGTCGGAGAGACTGGTTGTTCCCGTTGGGACAACGCTGTCTCCCGTTGAAGCTGAGGCCTCAACAAGAACAGGGAGATGGCGATGTTCGGTAATGGCAACCTGAAACGGCTTCTGACGGGGGCGGCCCTGGCCTGTCTTCTCTGTCTGCCGGCCATGGGACAGGGCGTTCCCGCGGGCACCGGCGGCTTCAAGGTTCTGGGCCCGGTTGATCTCTGGACTGGAAAGCCGCCGGTCCCGGTGGGCTGGGTCGGTCTGGCGGCAGCACCGGTGCAGGAAAAGACCATCACCCTGCCGCAGGGCGGGGCCATCATCATCAATGTGACGCAGCCGACCTTCCAAGCCTATCTGCCGAACCCGGAGAAGGCCACGGGGGCGGGCGTCATCATCGCCCCCGGCGGCGGGTTCCGGGCGCTGTCCATCACCACGGAGGGCACGCGCGTGGCGGAATGGCTGGCGGAACGCGGCATCGCTGCCTTCATCCTGAAATACCGTTTGGTGCAGCAGGAAGCGACCGAGGAGGCGACGCGCGCCAAGATGGCGAAAGTCAGCTATGCCGAGATCGGCAAGGTCAGCGTCGATGACGGGCTGCGCGCCCTGGAACTGATCCGGGCCAAGGCGAAGGACTACGGGGTGGACCCGGCCCGCGTTGGCGTCATCGGCTATTCCGCCGGCGGACATGTGGCGGCCATGATGGCGCTGGAGCCGGAGATGGCCCGCCGCCCGGCCTTTGCCGCGCCCATCTATGGCGGCGCCTTCCTGGACCCGATGCCGGAAATGCCCAAGGCCTATATGGAACCGGTGCCGCCCAAGGACCAGCCCTGGTCCATGCCCCTGCCCAGGACGCCGGCGCCGGGTGCCCTGCCGCCGCTGTTCCTGGCCATGGCCCAGGATGACCAGGCCGTTTCCAAGGGCTTCTGGGCCTTTTACGACGCATTGGCCAAGGCTGGCTATCGCACGGAAACGCATCTGTACATGAGCGGCGGGCACGGGTTCAGCATGCATGACAAGGGCGATACCGCTGAACATTATGTCGACGCGTTCTATTGGTGGTTGGAAGCGCTGGGCATGCTGAAGCCGGGCAAATAGGCCGATTCCGCGCCGAACAGGGTCGCATTCCCGTCATTTGGCAGGGGGTTCGTTTCCACGTTTACTGGGTTTGTGGGCAGCCCGCTGCCCACAAACCACTGCAATGTCGGAAAGGAAGGGTGCCATGCGGTTGATCGGGATGCTGGATTCGCCCTATGTGCGGCGGGTGGCCATTTCCCTGCAGGAAATGGGTTTGGCCTATGAACATTCGTCTATCTCCGTCTTCCGGCAGTTCGATGAATTCGCCAGCATCAACCCGGTGGTCAAGGCGCCCAGCATGGTGACGGACGACGGCGCCGTCCTGATGGATTCCGGCCTGATGCTGGAATATCTGGAACGGCGGGCGCCGGTGGGCCGCAGCCTGCTGCCGGCCGACATCACGGGGTTCACCAGGGCCATGCGCGTGGTGGGGCTGGCGATGGCAGCATGTGAGAAATCCGTACAGATCGTCTATGAACGCCACCTGCGCCCGCCGGAAAAACAGCACCAGCCCTGGATCGATCGCGTGCAGGGGCAATTGGTCACCGCCTACCGGCTGCTGGAGGCCGAATATGCTGGCATCTCGGGCTGGATGTTCGGGGACCGGATCACGCAGGCGGACATCAGTTCCGCCGTCGCCTGGCGCTTCACCCAGGAACTGCTGCCGGGGCTGGTCGCGGGGGAAACCTGCCCGTCGCTGGCCGCCCTGTCGGCACGGGCGGAGACCTTGCCGTCCTTTCTGGCCTGCCCGTTCGCTGGCTGAAGGGGGCGGTCAGGGCAAGGTCATGTCGATGTCGAAATGCAGGCGCAGCGCCTGTGCGCCGGGCAGCGTGATGGTGAGTGCCCGCGACCCGGGCACCTGCCTGACCCAGCCCCGGTCCAGGCAATGCCGGCACAGCGCCCGCCCAAGGCTGCCGGCCAGATGCACGCGGCGCTCGCTCCAGTCCAGGCAGGGCCGGCAGAAGGCGCGTGCCTTTCCGGTGACAAGGATGGGAACACCGATTTCCTTCAGGAAGTCGGTACCGGCCGGGGTCAGGATGCCGGCGTCATCGCCCAGATCCAGATGTCCGGCCGCGACCAGCGAGCCGGCAAGCGCCACGCCCAGCCGCCCTGCAAGATGGTCGTAGCAGGTGCGGGCCGTGCGCAGCGCCAGATCGCGCGGGCCGGTACGGACCGGCCGGGCTGCCGGGGCGGCATCCGCCGCCACCTGCATGATCCCTTCCAGCATCCGGGCAATGGCGGGCGAGCCCAGCCGGTGATAACGGTGCCGCCCCTGGGGTTCGACCCGCAGCAGGCCCGCGGCCACCAGCCGCGACAGATGGCCGCTGGCCGTCTGCGGCGTGATGCCTGCCGTCCGCGCCAGTTCCGCTGCTGTCAGGGCACGCCCGTCCATCAGCGCCTGCAGCATCGCGGCACGGGCCGGGTCGCCTACCAGAGCGGCGATGGTGGCGATGTCGGCGGTGCTGACCATGGCGCTTCCCCTGTCATTGTTGGCAGCCTATCATATGTCGGACGAAGGGAAGATGCTTCGGTCCATGCCGAATCAAGGTTGCAGGCTTCGGCAATATTAGATAAAATTGCAGATAATTTTGGTGGAGCGGCGACAGGGTGGTGCCGTTCCATCCGGATCATGGGGTAAACCATGGTACAGGCAGTGGCTGGTGGCGCCGGCGGCATCTTTGCCGCGACGGCAAAACAGTTCCAGGCGAAGGCGCAGGCCGCCTTTCAGAAGTTGCAGACGGGGTCGTCGGCGGGCGCCACTTCCGGCGTTTCCGCGACGAACGCTTCTGCAACGGGCGTTTCCGTGTCCGGTTCCTTCGCCGGCGGATCGGCGGCCAGCGGCCTTGCCGCCTTCCTGGATCCGCAGACCGCCCGCAAGCTGGAGGCGATGAAGGAGGAAACCGGCACCCTGGTCAAGAAACTGTCGACCGGGGGCGATAATGCCAAGGAAGCCGCTGCCCGCAAGAAAGAGGAAGCCAAGCAGAAGCTGAAAATGCTGAAGCTGCAGGCCCAATTGGCTGC
The DNA here is from genome assembly GCF_057809655.1 of Niveispirillum sp. FG148. Taxonomy (NCBI): domain Bacteria; kingdom Pseudomonadati; phylum Pseudomonadota; class Alphaproteobacteria; order Rhodospirillales; family Azospirillaceae; genus Niveispirillum; species Niveispirillum sp. FG148. Next base: position 59,515 of record NZ_JBMDKJ010000028.1, on the reverse strand, counting down.
GGCCAGCGGCGACAAGAAGGCGGCCGCCCGCATCGCCAAGGAAGCCGCACAGGTCGCCAAGGAACTGGGCCAGGCCGTGAAGGAACGCGGTGGTGGCGGGGGTGATACCGGCGGTGCCACGTCCCAGGACGGGGCCAGCCCGACCGCCACGGGGACGGAGGCTGCGGCCGCTGTCGGGTCGGAGGCAGTGTCGGCGCCGGCCACCGCGACGGAAGGTCAGGCCGCCGCAACCCAGGCATCGGGCACACCATCGGCAGAAGGGCAGGCGGCACCAGCCGACGCCAGCAATGCGGCAGCAGCAGCCCCGCCGGTCACCCCATCGGCAGATGCCGCGGCCGACAAGACCGCGACCGCCAATGCCGATGACGCCGCGGGCACCAAAGAGGGCAAGGACGCCGCCGGGCAGGATTTCAAGCAGAGCATCCAGGACAAGCGTGACGCCATCATCAAGGAAGGGGCCGAACGCAAGGCAGAGATGGAGTTCCAGCAGGATACCCGCCGGGTCATGGACGAGCTGCGGTCCATCCATCGCCAGATGAAGGCCCTGGCCCGCAAGGACGGGTCGGCGGGAACGGCGGCGGAGATGGAACGTGCCGGCCGCGATATGGCCGAAGGGGATCGCATGGTTTCCGATGCGTTCGGTGCGTCGATTGGCACCGCCGGTGCCACGGCGGTGCCGACCTTGACCAGCGTCGATATCCGCGTCTGACCGGCGGATCGCCGGTGGTCGTCCGCTGCGCCAAGGCCGGGCCCGCCATCGCCGCGCGCGGCCTTGCCGCGTCCCCTTGACGGGCCGCGGCAGGCATGAGCGGGCGGTGCGGCAACCATGCCCGCATGCCATTCCCCTTGCCCTTTGGGCCGAATCCGGCCATGAAAAGCCTGTTCTATTTCTTCCGATATCACAGAGTGCACAGACGATGGCTTACCGCATTCAGGGCGAAACGGGTGAGTGGGAGGTCGTGATCGGGCTGGAGGTCCATGCCCAGGTCATCTCCAATGCCAAGCTGTTCAGCGGGGCCGCGACGGCCTTCGGTGCCGCCCCCAACAGCCAAGTCAGCTTCGTCGATGCCGGTTTCCCCGGCATGCTGCCCGTGATCAATCAGGTCTGCGTGGAACAGGCGGTCAAGACCGGCCTGGGTCTGAAGGCGCAGATCAATCTGCGCAGCGTCTTCGACCGCAAGAACTATTTCTATGCCGACCTGCCGTCCGGCTATCAGATCAGCCAGTTCAAGCAGCCCATCGTGGGCGAGGGCACGCTGATCCTGGATCTGGCTGACGGTACCACGCGGGAAGTGGGCATCGAACGGCTGCATCTGGAAATGGATGCCGGCAAGTCGATGCATGACCAGCATCCGTCCAAGACCTATGTCGACCTGAACCGGGCCGGCGTGGCGCTGATGGAGATCGTGTCGAAGCCCGACATGCGCAGCCCGGAAGAGGCGGCGGCGTACCTTCGCAAGCTGCGCACCATCCTGCGCTATCTGGAAACCTGCGACGGCAACATGGAGGAAGGCTCCATGCGCTGCGACATCAACGTGTCGGTGCGCAAGCCGGGCGGGCCGCTGGGCACGCGGACGGAGACAAAGAACGTCAATTCCATCCGCTATGTGCAGCAGGCGATCGAGTATGAGGCGCAGCGCCAGATTGAGGTGATCGAGGAAGGTGGCAGCATCGTCCAGGAGACCCGGCTGTGGGATCCCGGCAAGAACGTCACCCGATCCATGCGCAGCAAGGAAGAGGCGCACGACTACCGCTATTTCCCCGATCCGGACCTGCTGCCGCTGGTTCTGGAACAGGCGCTGGTCGACCAGATCAAGGCGACGCTGCCTGAACTGCCCGACGACAAGAAGGCGCGGTTCATGGAGCAGTACAAGCTGACCTCCTATGATGCCGGCGTTCTGGTGGCGGAAAAGGCCCGTGGCGATTTCTATGAGGAAGTGGCCAAGGGCCGCGATCCCAAGATGGCCGCCAACTTCCTGATCGGCGACCTGCTGGGTGCGCTGAACAAGACGGGCAAGGACATCACCGAATCGCCGATCAGTGCCGCCGACCTGGGCGGTCTGATCGATCTGGTGGCGGACAACACCATCTCCGGCCGTCTGGCCAAGGATGTGTTCGCCCTGATGCTGGAGACGGGCAAGCCCGCCCTGACCATCGTGGATGAGAAGGGCCTGCGTCAGGTGACCGACACGGGTGCCATCGACGCCGTCATCGCCCAGGTGATGGACGCCAACCCCGACAAGGTCGCCGAATACCGTTCCGGCAAGGACAAGCTGTTCGGCTTCTTCGTGGGGCAGGTGATGAAGGCCAGCCAGGGTAAGGCCAACCCGGCCCTGGTGAACGAGATCCTGGCCGCCAAGCTGAAGGGGTAATCCCGTCAGGTTCACTGCTTATGGTCAAAGGGCCGCCGGATCGATCCGGCGGCCCTTCCTGTTACAGCCACGCGTTATCAACTCGCCGGCTGGCCCTGCACCAGCTTGGTGATCTGCTTGGCCCAGCGGCGGGTGAAGCGGTCCGCATCACCGTAGATCGTGTAGACATTCACATTGTCGGGGAAGGGCAGGCCCATGTCGGCGTCAGCGATGACGGCCACGACCTGGCCCGACTGGCTGTCGGTCAGCACCGCCTGGAAGGCAGCGCGGCCCACGGCATAGACACGATCGACCGTGGCCCCGCCGGATGCCTTTTCCGCATGGAAGGACCGGTTGGGCACGTAATCGGTCAGGGTGATGGCCAGCTTAAGCACGCCCGGCCCCGGCTCCTTCACCAGAGCGCTGCCCAACTCATCCGTCAGCTTCTCGTTGAAATATTCGATGGCGTGGTCACGCTCGCGCACCGACAGGCGGATTTCGTCGAAGCGGCGTTCGATGGCCGTGTCGATGGGCGCCAGCATGACCTTGCCGTAGGAGGCGAGGCTGACGCCCGTCTTCACGAAGACCTTGTCCAGCGAGGGATGATCCTGCTCCATCAACCCTTCGGTCGGCAGGGCAGGGGCCTTCTTGTTGGGTACCGAGTCCCAGGCGCTTTCCTTGGCGCTGGCTTCCTTGGCGACCACGGGGCCGGCGGCAAGGCCCAGCAGCGACAGGCCCAGCAGGCTGGCGGCCAGGACGCCGGCGGACATGCCCGTCCGCGGCCGATTCTGCGTGGCGTGGGTGATAGGCGAGGGCTTGTTCTGTCCGAACATGTGTCGAACTCCTTGAGATTGTGCGGCGCGAGGGGCCACACCGGGACCGCGTTGACCGCGGCGGTGAACCGGACCGCCCCCGTTCCGGAATGTCCCGCCCATTTCGGGTGGAATCATCTTTTTGAGAATGGGATGTCGCAGCGCCGTTGACAAGCCTGCTTCATCCCACTAAACACCCCTCTCACCGAAGCAACCCCGGCAATGCCGGCCGGTTGTGGACGGTGCGGAGGGGTGGCCGAGCGGCTGAAGGCAACGGTTTGCTAAACCGTCATACCGGGAAACTGGTATCGTGGGTTCGAATCCCATCCCCTCCGCCATCTACCTGATAGAGACCAGGAACCGGGCCGCTCACGCGGCCTTTTTTCTTTTGGGGTCAAAGGGGTTTAGCGCCTGTGGTTTTACCGGGGAGCAGCAGCGACACGGCACCGTGACCCGGATTCGGCGTCTCCGTCTCCAACCGACTTTACCGGTCCCGTTCCAGTGCGAATTCATAAATCCGGGTAAAATCAAATACTTGTGCATTTTCTGCATCGTCATTTTCACTGATTCAGGTTAATGGCGGCAGTCATTCCAACCCTCAGTAAATTAAGTGCCCGCTGCGTGCTGGGGCTGTGTTCAGTGAAGCGGCACGAATTTTGGCGAAAAGGCCAAACTCACGTCTGATGTTGGGGCTTTCATATACGTTTTGTTCATTTCGCCAAGGCTGCCATGGCACCACGGTGGCGCGCAGCAGCGGCCCGACCGGCTTCCATGGCTCGGTCGTAGGTTTCATCGGCACGCGCGATCTCAATCCGTCCTTCACGAACGGATACGCTGACCACGTCACCCGAGGCCAATCCCATCTCGGCAAGCACATCGCGCGGAATGGTGCCCCCGGTGGAATTTCCAATTTTGGTCAGGCGAGTAGTGCGCATTACGGTGCCCTCATCAGCTTCAATCCACGATGTAGTGACACGCGTCTTATACCATGTGGACGGCCCCATCATCGGGTCGGGCACGGGGGCGAACGAGAATTACCGCGAGGTCGGGTCCAGCTGCATCGCCGAACGGCGGGGCATCGAGATGCTGGACGAAGGGGCGGCCCACTTCGGATTCCTGCAACTCGGCGACCGGGTGCGCATGGAGGTGCTGAAGGATGGGCAGAGCGTCTTTGGCGCCTTTGACCAGCAAGTCGTGAAAGCCTGAGCATGACGTATCGCCCCGGTCGATGCTTGGTATCGATATAAACGGCTTTGGCGATTTGTTCGGTCGGCATATGGTTGTTGGCATGGAGGTCCGCGACGGCGACCGCCTCCCCACCAATCCACGATAACGATCCGTCGCCACCGGCGGGCAATCCGGCTGCCGTCTCCTTGGATGCGCGGCCTGGGAGGAGCATGTGCCTTTGATCCGTACTGCGCTTGTCGTTGGCGGCGGCATTGCCGGCATGTCGGCGACCTTGGTCCTGTCGCGTCTGGGCGTGGCGGTCGACGTGATCGACCAGGACCCCGCCTGGCGTGTCTATGGGGCCGGCATTTCCATTACGGGGCCGACGCTGCGGGCGTTTCAGCGGCTGGGAATCCTGGACGCGTTCCGTCAGAACGGTTACTGCGCGGACAGCACGCGGCTGTTCACGCCCGCCGGTCATCCGATCGGGGAAGTGGCATTACCCCCACTTGCGGCGGATCTGCCTTCGGGTGGGGGGATCATGCGCCCCGCGCTGCATGAGATTTTGGCCGCCCGCACGCGCGCTGCCGCCGCTGATATCCGTCTGGGTCTGACCATTGACGCCTATGCTGAGGATGCCGACGGGGCAGAAGTCACATTCAGCGACGGGCGCACCGGCCGCTATGATCTGGTGATCGGGGCCGATGGCATCTATTCCCGCATCCGGTCGCTGCTGTTTCCCGATGCGCCCAGGCCGCGTTTAACGGGCCAGGCCTGCTGGCGTACCACGGCTGCGCGGCCCGATCATGTGACCGGGGTGGAGATGTACCTGGGGGCCCCCATCAAGGCGGGCGTTAATCCCTGCTCACCCGACCAGATGTATCTGTTCGCGCTGGAAGCCATCGCTCCGAGCACCCGGCATGCGGAGGCCGATCTGCCCGGTCTGCTGCGGGAAAGGCTGGCGGGCTTCGGTGGGGCGGTGGGCTTTGTCCGCGATCAGATCAGTGACAAGTCGGTGGTGAATTTCCGTCCGCTGGAGACATTGCTGCTGCCCGGTCCCTGGCATACGCGGCGTGGCCTGCTGATCGGCGATGCCGCCCACGCCACCACCCCGCATCTGGCGTCGGGCGCCGGCATGGCGATGGAGGATGCGGTGGTGCTGGGCGATGTACTGGCGGGGGCCGACGGCCTGTCCGATGCCCTCCACGCCTTCATGGCGCGGCGATACGACCGCTGCGCCATGGTGGTCAACAACTCCGTCCGGTTGGGCGAGATCGAGCTGAGCGGCGTCCACAGCGATGAACATCCCCGCCTGATGAACCAGACCATGGCCGCTCTGGCCCAACCGCTTTGATCGATGGGAGTGACCTTGAAATGACCCGTGTGACGGATATCCGCTATGTCGGCTATGGCGTGACGGATCTGGAGGCGGAACGCGCCTTCTACCGCGACAAATGGGGCCTGCGCGAGGTGGCGGCCCAGGATGGCATGGTCTATTTCGCCGCCGAGGGGTCGTCGGAGCTGTATGTCGTGCGTCTGCGTGCGGCGGAGGTGAAGCGCGTCGATGTCATCGCCTTCGCCGCAGACAGCAAGGCCGACGTGGACGTCCTGCATGACAAGGTGGTGGCTGCCGGTTGCCGTGTGATCTTCGCGCCAACCGAACTTGCCACCATTGGCGGCGGCTATGGCTTCCGCTTCTTCGGCAAGGATGGGCTGACCTTTGAAATCTCCGCCGGGGTGGAGCGGGGGCCGTCGCGGGTGGTGACGGCCAGGGAGGCGCTGCCGGAAAAGATCAGCCATGTCGTCATGCACTCGCCTGATCATAAGGCTGCTGTGGATTTCTTTGTCAATGTCCTGGGCTTCCGCGTGTCGGACTGGCTGGGCGATTTCATGTGCTTCCTGCGCTGCAACGAATGGCACCACCGCGTCGCCATCCTGCCGGGGCCGCCCTGCCTGAACCACATCGCCTATGACATGCCGGATATGGATGCGATGATGCGCGGCGTGGGCAAGCTGAAGAAGGCTGCGGTGGAACTGCGCTGGGGTCCCGGCCGGCACACGGCGGGAAACAACACATTCAGCTATTTCACCACACCTGCCGGCTTCGCTGTTGAATATACGGCCGAACTGGAGAGGGTGGACGAGGCGACCTGGGTGGCCGGTGTACACAAGCCCAGTCCCGATGTGATGGATCAGTGGGGGGCCGGCAGCGGTGGGCCACAGACCATGCCCCATCCCGCACCCGATGCCGGTCTGTTCCAGGCGGCGGGAGTGTGATCCCATGGCGCTTTTTCAATATTTCCCCAACAATTACATCTGGAACCTGTCCGTCAATATCGCCATCGAAAGCGGCGCGCGGATTGGTGAGATCGAGGATATGTGCCGCCCCCTGCTGGAGGCGGCGGCCCGGGGGGAGGATGCGGGCACCGGCGCCTTTCTGGCGCAATGGGTGGCGATGGCCGACAGGCTGGCCGGTCTGGCAGCGGAGGATGAGGCGCGTGGCCGCGCCCTTTCCGCCGGGGCCAAGCTGCAACGCGCCTCGCTCTATTACATCACGGCGGAGCGCATGCAGGGTCACGGCCATCCGGGCCGGGCAGAGACCTTTGCGAAGGGCCAGGAAGCCTTTCGCCGGGGTACATTCCTGGCGCGGGAGAACTGCGCCCGCGTGGAAATCCCGTTCGGCGACAGCTTCATTCCCGGCCTTTTCACCAGGGCGGAAGGGGTGGATGGTCCCGCACCCTGCGTCCTATATGTGAACGGTCTGGACAGCTGCAAGGAGCTGCTGTTCTGGTCCTGGTTGCCGCAGGCGTTGGCCAGGCGCGGCATCTCCACCCTGTGCATCGACCAGCCGGGCACGGGCGAAGCCCTGCGCGCCAACAACCTGTACGCCACGCATGAAACCGAACGCTGGGCCACGCCGGTGTTCGATTGGCTGGCTGCGCGTCCCGATGTGCTGGCCGACAAGATCGGCATGGTCGGCATTTCGCTCGGCGGCTATTTCACCCCACGCGCGGTGGCGTTCGAGCCGAGGTTCGCCAGCGCTGCCGTCTGGGGCGCCAACCATGACTGGCGTGAAGTGCAGCAGAAGCGTCTGAAGCGGGAAGGGGAGAACCCGGTTCCGCATTACTGGGGGCATGTGCGCTGGGTCTTCGGTGCCACGGACATGGATGATTTCCTTGCCAAGGCGGAAGGCATGCATCTGAACGGTGTGCTGGACCGGATCAAGGTGCCGTTCCTGGTCACCCATGGGGCCAGGGATCGGCAGATCTCAGTCGATTACGCCCATCAGACCTATGAGCAACTGGTGAACTCCCCCCGCCGAGAGCTGAAAGTCTTCACCGACCGTGAGGGTGGGGTCGAACATGTCGGGGCGGACAATATGTCGTTTGGCCGTGACTACATCGCCGACTGGTTCGCCGACACGCTGGGTGGACACACGGCGTGATCGTCACGCTGCAGGGCGGGGGCGGGACTGTGACAACAGTCATTGCTGAACCGGAACAATCACTGCTCCAGGTTATCGCCGCCCAACACCGCGAAATGGTCACGGCCCTATGTGGCGGTTGTTGCGTTTGCGGAACGTGCCGGGTGCGGGTGCTGTCGGGTGACCCCGGCCCGATAGGGGCGGATGAGGCGCATTTGCGCCGCCAGCTTGCCATCTGTGATCCCGCAATCCGCCTTGCCTGTCAGATGCGGCCCGGCCCTGGGCTGTGCGTTGAAATCATGAATCCGGAGTAAGCGCCATGCCTTGCATCATTGATCTGTCGGTGCATCTGGAAAATGACGTGCCCGCCGATCCGCCCTTCATGCGGCCCAGGATCCGCTATGCCAGCCATGCCGAGGGGGCGGCCGAATATTGCCAGATGTTCCCCGGCCTGAAGGCGGAGCAACTGCCCGATGGCGAAGGTCCGGCGGCGGAATGGGTGGAAATCTCCACCCATAACGGCACCCACATGGATGCTCCCTGGCATTACCATTCCACGATGGATGGCGGCAGACGCGCGATCACCATCGATGAAGTGCCGCTGGACTGGTGTTTCCGGCCCGGCGTGAAGCTGGATTTCCGGCACCTGCCCGACGGGCATGTCGTCACGGCCGCGGAGGTGGAGGCCGAACTGACCCGCATCGGCCATGTGCTGCAACCACTGGACATCGTGCTGGTCAACACCGCTGCCGCTGCCGCGTATGGCGCGCCGCAATTCCTGGCCAAGGGCTGCGGCATGGGACGGGAGGCGACCTTGTATCTGGTCGAACGCGGCGTGCGGGTCACCGGCATTGATGGCTGGAGCTGGGATGCGCCGTTTCCCTTTACCGCTGCAAAATTCAAGGAAACGGGCGACGCCTCCCTGATCTGGGAGGGGCATTATGTCGGCAAGGATGTCGGCTATTGCCATATGGAGAAGCTGACTAACCTGGAGGCACTGCCGGCCACCGGCTTCACGGTCGCCTGCTTCCCCGTCAAGGTTCGCGCGGCCTCCGCCGGCTGGACCCGCGCCGTCGCCATCCTTCAGGACTGAACCAGGGACCGGTCGATCAGTCGGTCCACATTGCCATCATCCCGGAACCCTGCCGCCAACGCGGCATCGGCGTGATGCGGTGGTTGCCGCCCGAACCGCGCTTCGACGGTTGGATCGGGCTGGTAAGTCACATCGACCGGTCCAAAGCGGCGCGTAAGGGCGGCGACCAGCTCTCCAACAGTCAGGCGCAGAACGGGGGGCAGCCAGATCTGCCCCTGTCCCGGCAGGTGTGCGGCATGCAGCAGCGCATCTACGGCAGACGCCACTGACATCCACCAGCAAACGGCATCCGGCCCGACGGGCAGGGTGACGGGCCGGCGTTCAATGCCAGCCCACATCACCTCACTCATGAAGGCTGAGATCAGGCCGGACGGGGCAGGTGGGCGGGCCACGATGCCGGGCAGGCGCAGGCTGCACCCATCGATGAAGCCACGCCGGCTATAGTCTGCAACCATCACCTCCGCCGCCAGCTTCTGTGCCCCATAGGAAAGGGTGGGGCGGGGAAGGGTGGCGTCATCCACCATGTCGGGTAGTGGATCGCCATAGACAGCGACACTGCTGGCGAAGACGAATGTCGCCGGCCGGGTCTGCCGCCGCAACGCGTTCAGCAGGCCCAGCGTGCCCAGCAGATTGACCTCCATGCCCAGATCGAATTCCCGCTCCGCCAGCCCGCCGGGCACGGAGGCCAAGTGGAAGACATGGTCGGCGCTCGCGTCCAGGGCGTCGGTCCAGACATGATCGTCAGCGATGTTGCCAGCGATGAGACGCAGGCGCGGATCTTCGGCAGCCCCGGCAAACCCATGATCCACCAGGGTCAGACGATCGAACGCCTGACTTCTGTCGGACAGCAGGCGGCGGACAAGGGCACGGCCGACAAAGCCGTCGGCACCGGTGACCAGGATATGCATGGTGGGTTCCTTTCGGGAGCAACGGCACCTTAAGGGCTCGACGGCCATCACCGAAGTCGTATTTAGTGAAATGAACTATCGGCATGACCGATGGATTGGGAGGATGAACAATGCGGTTCCAGAAACTGGACCTGAACCTGCTGGTGGTGCTGGATGTGCTGCTGGAGGAACGCAGCGTGTCGCGGGCGGCCAACCGCCTCAATCTCAGCCAGTCTGCCGTCAGCGGAAATCTGGCCCGGCTGCGTGAATTCTTCGACGATGACATCCTGGCCCAGATCGGCCGGTCAATGGTGCCGACGCCGCTGGCGGACAGCCTGGCCGCGCCGGTGCGCGACATCCTGATGCAGATACAGTCCACAATCGAGACCAAGCCCAGCTTCGATCCTGCCAGCGCCACGCGAACCATCCGCATGCATGCGTCCGATTATGTGACGGAGGTGCTGTTGGCCCGCGTGATCCGCGAGGCGCGGCTGCTGGCGCCCGGCATCAAGGTGGAAATCGATGGGATGGATGATCTGGTCCTGGACCGGCTGTCGCGGGGGCAGGTGGATTTTCTGATCACGCCCGACAATTTCACCCATCCCGACCATCCCAAGGAGATGCTGTTCACCGACACTCATGTCGTGGTGACCTGGAAGGACAATACCAAGCTGGGCGATACGATCAGCTTCGACCAGTATATGCAGATGGGCCATGTGCTGGTGCGGTTCGGCATGAAGCGGGCGCCCAGCTTCGACCAATGGTTCCTGGATCGCTTCGGCTATTCGCGTAATGCCGAGCTGTTCGTGGCCGATTTCACCACCGTGCCCAACATGCTGATCGGCACCGATCTGGTGGCCACCATGCATGAGCGTCTGGCGCGGCTATACGTCCAGCGTCTGCCACTGCGTATTCTGCCGCTGCCCATCGAATTTCCGGTGTTGACGGAGATGGTGCAGTGGCATCGACACTTTCAGCGTGATCCGGCTCTGGTCTGGTTTCGCGGTCTGTTGCGCCGCTGTGCGGTCGAGCAGGATGCTGGCTGAACCATTGGGCGGGGCGATAGGTCGGATCAGAAATTACGATTTCGCCGATGTATTCGCCACTGATATGGTTCCCTTACCGAAAAACATCAGACCGGCCTGAAGGCCGGCGGTTGGGGGAGGGGCCGCGAACGCGGCCGTTGGCGGGCAGTTCTCCGCCTTCATGACCGGGTTTCACGCAGGCCGCCTGCACAGGCGGCATCGCTCCCCATCCGCCTGCCTTCCGGCCAGATCCCTAATCCGGCGCTACGTCCGGAAACGCTCCCGCCTTGTCCGGTGGCGGGCGATGAACCTTGGAGGAAGCCAAAAATGCGTGCCACCCTGCTGTTGTCCACGGCATTCCTGACGGCCATGGCGGCTGTGCCCGCAGGGGCGCAGTCAACCGATGTTGGCGCGTTGGAGGAGATTGTCGTCACCGCCCAGCGCCGGTCGGAGAATTTGCAGAAGGTCGCCGTTGCCGTCTCCGCCGTCACCCCCGATGATCTGGTCAATGCCGGGGTCACCGACACGGCGGGCCTGACCAAGCTGGTACCGGCCCTGGTGGTGCAGCCCGGCGGCGGGTCGAACACCGGCTTCTATCTGCGGGGCGTGGGCACCCTGGGCCCCAACTCCTTCTCGGAGAATGCCATCGCCTTCAATTATGGCGGCGTCTATATCGGCCGGCCTACGGCGCCGGTGGGCACCTTCTTCGATCTGGCGCGGGTGGAGGTGCTGAAGGGCCCGCAAGGTACGCTATACGGACGTAACGCCACGGGCGGTGCCGTGAACGTCATTCCCAACCGCCCGGATACTGGCGGTACCGCCGGGGAAGCCGGTCTTGAGATCGGCAATTACAATCTGCGCAAGGCCACGGGCATGATCAATGCGCCGGTCGGGGAGACGGCCGCTCTGCGCGTGGCCGGGCAGGTGGTGGACCGCGATGGATATCTGTCCGATGGCTACGATGATGAGGTGGGCCAGGCCGCCCGCGCCTCCTTGCTGTGGGAGCCGGACGACAAGCTGAGCCTGCTTCTGTCGGGTGATTATTTCCATCAGGGGGGCAAGGGTGTGGGCGGCGTGCTGGTTCCCGGCAGCCTGACCCCGACGGCGCCGGCTGTGGGCGACCGGATCGGCGGATCGGAAGCAGCCAGCATCAGCGAATTGCGCCTGCGCTTTCCGGGGCTGATCAATTCCGGGCTGGTGGTTCCGCCCAAGAATGATGGCTACAACGACAGTACCTTCTGGGGCGTGGCGGCGACGCTGGATTATCAGTTCGATGCCGGCACCCTGACCGTCCTGCCCGCCTATCGCGACAGCCGCCCCGACTTCGTCTTCTACAGCGTCGGCTTCCAGGGCAAGGTGCAGGAAGTGTCCAAACAGAGCTCGGTGGAGGCACGGTTTGCCTCTGCCGAGGACAGCGCCTTCCGTTATGTCGTCGGTGGTTTCTGGTTCCGGGACAAGGTCAACGCGCTGAACAGCTTCTTCCAGGGCGGGCTGTCCACCACCACCTTCATGCCGGAACAGGAAACGGTCAGCAAGGCGGTGTTCGGCCAAGGGACCTATGATGTGGCCGATGGACTGCGGCTGGTGGCCGGTGTTCGCTACACGCATGAAAACAAGCAGCAGGAAACACCTGTCCGCCAGAGCAGTGTCAGCAACCCCAACCCGCCCTTCATCACCGCCACGGGGGATGAGAATTTCAACAGCGTCACCTGGAAAGGCGGGATCGAATTCGACGTGGGCCCGCAATCGCTGCTCTACGCCAATGTCGCGACGGGGTTCAAAGCAGGTGGCTTCTACCCTGCCGTGGGCAAGAACAGTTTCGATCCGGAGAAGCTGACGGCCTACACACTGGGGTCCAAGAACCGCTTCCTGGATAACCGTCTGCAATTGAATGCCGAGGCGTTCTGGTGGGACTACAAAGACCAGCAGATCGGCTATATCGGCCCCGTTGAGGTCAGTCCCGGTGTTTTTGGTCAGGCGTCCGTGACGGCCAATGTCGGTCAGGCCCGCATGTATGGCATGGAAGTGGAAGCCCAGTTCCTGGCCACCCGAAATGACGAGATCGGCATCAATCTTCAATATATGGACAGCAAGTATAAAAGCTTCGTCTATACCGCCATTTCAGCTGGCGGCACGCCCCTGCCCAGCGGTTGTGCGGTGACGCCGGACAATTCCCTGCCGGTGGCAGCACCGGCCCGGCTGTTTACGGTCGACTGCTCTGGCAAGCCGGCAGTGAATGCGCCGAAATGGTCCCTGAACCTGAGCTACAGCCACACGTTCGAACTTTCGGCCGATCATGACCTGGTCCTGGGCGTCCGCAGCCGCGTTGAAAGCGGACGGTTCCTGTCGATCGATTACCGTCCCGAACAGCATCAGGGCGGCTACATGACGTCGGATGCCTGGCTGACGCTGGAGGCGCCGGCGCAGGGCTGGTCCGTCACGGGCTATGTGAACAATCTGACGGACAAGGATGTCTATTCCACCTCCGTCACCCGGCCCATCCTGAACGTTGTCTATAACGGCCTGCGCCCGCCCCGCACCTACGGGCTGCGCGGTTCGGTCCGATTCTGATCGGGGGAAGTGATGGAACAGAGGGTGAAAGCGGGCTATGCCCAGGGTTTGGCGCTGCTGCTGCCGGCCACGTCCGCGGTGATGGGTATTCTGCTGCTGGTGCCGGTGGCACCGCAAATGTCGCAGACCTTTGCGGATGTGCCGGGGGTGGCCTATCTGGTACCGGTGTTGCTGACCCTGCCGGGACTGTGCATCGCCCTGTTCTCTCCCGTGGCCGGGCTGCTGGGTGATCGGTTGGGCCGGCGACGACTGCTGATCGGATCCATGCTGTTCTATGGTCTGGCGGGCATGGCACCGATGCTGCTGTCCGATCTCCACCAGATCCTGGCCAGCCGCGTGCTGGTTGGGATCTGCGAGGCGCTGATCATGACGCTGAGCACGACGCTGATCGGGGATATGTTCACAGGGCGGGCGCGCGAACGCTGGCTGTCGTCCCAGACGGCGGTGGCATCTGTCTCCGCCCTGCTGTTCCTGGCGCTGGGCGGTCTGCTGGGGCGGCAGGGCTGGCAGGCACCGTTCCTGATCTACGGCTTGGCCTGGCCCATGGCGCTGGCTGTCTTCCTGCTGGTGCAGGAGCCGGCGCGCGTGGAACGGCAGGTGCCGGGCTGGTCGGCACTGCCGGGGCGGCATGTCATGACGACCTCAGTCTTTACCATCCTGGCGGCGATCCTGTTCTACACGATCCAGATCAATGTCAGCACGGTCCTGCCCGGCTTTGGTGTGACCGATCCTGGCCGCATCGGCCTTTTCTCCGCGCTTGCCAGTATTGGTACCCCCTTGGGCAGCCTGATCTTCTGGGCGCTGGCCAAGCGGGATGTGCGTCTGCTGCTGGGGATGGAATTCGCGCTGATGGCGGTGGCGTTCCTGGCCATGGCCCGCTCGACTGATGCGTACTGGTTCATCGCGGCCGCCTTCGTGGGCCAGATGGCGGCGGGCCTGCTGCTGCCCACGCTGCTGACCTGGGCCATGTCGGCCCTGGCGTTCCAGGTACGGGGCAGGGGCATGGGGCTCTGGCAGTCCAGCTTCGCCATCGGACAGTTCCTTTCCGCCCTGGTGGTGCCGGCATTGGCAGCAGCGACGGGCGGAACCATCGACGCCTTTCCCATCATTGCGGCCTGTGCCCTGCTGGTGGGGTTGCTGCCCCTTTTTCTGCTGCTTCGATCGCGTTGGAGCCTCGCATGACGTCTCCCTTCCGCCGCATCGTCACCGGCCATGACGATCAGGGCCAGTCCGTCATCCGCGCCATCGACACATTGACGCCCCGCCTGATTGACAGCGGCGATGCCGCTTTCCAACTGGTCTGGGCCACGCCTACGGTGCCGGTGGACCTGAATGACGGGACGGATGGCATGCTGCCGGCGGGCAAGACCCTGCATGGCGGATCGGTGATCCGGATCGTCGACATGCTGCCGGGTCGGGCCTCTCCGCTGCACCGGTCATGGTCGATTGATTACGGCATCGTCCTGTCGGGCGATCTGGAACTGGAACTGGATGACAGGTCGGTGACGGCCCTGTCGGCGGGTGACATCGTGGTGCAGCGGGCCACCAACCATCTCTGGCGCAACCCGTCACCCGATCAGGTCTGTCGCATCGTCTTCATCCTGATCGAAGCGAAACCGGTAATGGCGGGCGGGCGGGTGCTGCCGGAGATTCATCCGTGATGGCCATCGGATGGTGCTTGCGCGGCGCTGGGATTGTGACCTGTTGATCACGGTGGAGATCATAGGCCCTATCGACACCTGTATCCGGCCATGGCCGACGCCCCTGTCACTGCGCTGCAACAATTCTGCTGTAACAGCCACGGGTGATGCATGTGACCGGACGGGCTTGCCACGATGGAATGGGCGGAACAGTTGCCGAAGCGCGAGGCGCTGTATGGGTTCATCTTTCGTCGGGTGCGTGACCCGTTCGTGGCGGAAGATATTGTCCAGGAGACCCTGGCACGCCTCATCGCCTATATGCAGTCGAACAAGGTTGCCGACAGCCTTGCCTTCAGTCTGCGCATTGCCGCCAACCTGATCACCGATCACCACCGCATGCGCGGCGTTGACCGGGCAGAGGTTCTGGAACCGGAGATGGCGTGTCACCGCCCCAGTGCGGAGCAGTCGGTCATGGCCCGGCAGCGCGTCGATGCCTTTGCCCGCGCCCTGGAGAATATGCCGCCCCTGCGGCGTGAAGTGTTTATCCGTCGCCGCCTGAAGGGGCAGAGCCACCGCGAAATTGCGGAGGCGCTGGGCCTCAGCCCCGCCGCTGTCGAGAAACATGTGGTGCGGGCGCTGGAATGGCTGAATGGCGAAATGGAGCGGGAGGGCGCGCGATGAGCAGCGACCCTTCAATTATCCCCGCCAACCGTGACGAAGCCAGGGGCGGCGCCTACTGGGCCCTGCGTCAGGTGGAGGGGCCCGCCCTTTCGCCGGTGGAACAGGCGGAAATGGCGGCTTGGCTGGCGGCCGATCCAGTCCACCAGCAGGAATTGCGCGCCATGCGGGATATCCTGATGGACGATGCGTTGACGGTCGCCATGACCCGTTTCGCCACACCCGATCCGGCCGTGGCGCAGCCGTCACGACGCGCCTGGATCCGGGGTGGCATCGCCGCCGCGCTCACCCTCACCGTCGGGACGCCGCTGCTGCTGGCCCGCTGGCGGGAAGAGGGGACGGCGTCGCTGGCACGGGTGAGCGTGCCGGTGGGAACAGTAAGGACCATCTCCCTGGCCGATGGCAGCCAGTTGACCGTGAATGGCCGCACCGACCTGCTGACATCCACCGACACGATGGCACGTCGGGTCACGCTGACGCGGGGAGAGGCCTTCTTCGACGTGGCCGATGCGAGAGGAGGGGCGCCGTTCGACATTGATTGTGGCGCCGTCCGCATCCAGACCCAGGCAGGTGCCTTGAACCTGGACGTGGCGGAGGGGCTGACGGAGATTTCCGTTTACGAAGGGGCCGCCCTTGTCACCGTGGGTGATCGGGCTTTCCGCCTGCGCAAGGGCGACCGTGCGGGCGTTGAAGGTGCTCGCCTCAACCCGCCGGCTCCCTTTGATCCCCAGGCCGGCGATTTCCGGACGGGCTGGCTGGTGACCCAGGGATTGTCGCTGTCACAACTGACGGAGCGGCTGAACCGGACCGCCCCCGTCCCGGTCCGTATCGCCGATCCGGCCATCGGCAGCCGCCGCGTTGCGGGCCGGTTCAAACTGACAGAGCCGGACCGGCTGTTAGCCTCTCTGGGCAAGCTGCATGGTTTTACGGTGCGGCGACGCGATGGGGCGGTGGAACTGGTGACGGCCTGATCTGCTGTCATGTAAGTGCCTTTAAACATTCACCAAACTGTCCTGTCCGGTTTTGGTCTCCAAGCCCGTCTTCCCACAGATCCCGCGCCGTACGACGGCGCCTGCGTTCCTTTGGGGGAAGAGACGTGAAGACCATTCGAATTGCCCTGCTGGCCGGTGTGTCCTTGGCCACCCTGTCGCCCGCACTGTCCGCTGCAATGGCGCAGCAACCGGCGAAGGTCGCCACCAGCCTGTCCATCCCGGCCGGTGATCTGGCCGGTGCATTGGACCAGTTTTCGCGCCAGACAGGCATGCAGATCATGGCCGATCCCGCGCTGTTGTCGGGCAAACGCACCCAGGGCGTGACGGGTGCCGTTGCGGTGCAGGCCGGCCTGCGGCAGCTTCTCGCCGGCACGGGTCTGGATTTCCAGTTGGATGGGGAGACGGTGCTGCTGCTGCGGCAGACCGTGGGCACGATTCCCGCCGCCGCTGCCTTGCCGGCCTCCGCCCAGACCGTCGCCACGTCGGCACCGGTGCTGGAAGAGGTGATCGTCACCGGCTTCAAGGGTTCCATCACCCGCGCGTTGGACATTAAGCGCGATGCCGACAGCATCGTGGACGCCATCTCGGCCGAGGATATCGGCAAGTTCCCCAGTCAGAACATCGCGGAGGCGCTGCAGCGTGTGCCCGGTATCTCCATCGTACGCGACCGGGGCGAGGGGCTGTTTGTGCGCGTGCGCGGCCTGGGGGCGAATTTCCAGACGACGACGCTGAATGGACGCAGTGCTGCGGTGAATGAGAATGTGCGCGACAGCGGACAGAGCGGCCGGCAATTCCGTTTCGACACCCTGCCGTCGGAGTTGGTGTCCCGCGTCGACGTGATCAAAAGCCCGACAGCCGCCCTGGATGAAGGCGCCATCGGCGGCATTGTCGATGTCCGCACCTTCCGTCCCCTGGACCTGAAGGATACCGAGCACGCCTTTTCCGCCACCCTCTCCTACCCGGAACTGGCGGACAAGGTGGATACGCGCTTTTCCGGCCTGACCAGTTGGCGCAATGAAGAGCGGACCTTCGGGGTGCTGCTGGCCGCCGTCTATGATCAGCGCTCCATGCGCCAGGATCGGGCCATGAATGGCGGCTGGTCCTATCTGCTGGCGGGTATCGACACCAATGGCGACAAGGTGGCTGACAGCGGCCCCATCTACCGTTCCGCCAGCACGCGCCCGACGCTGGAGCAGGAGGAACGCGAACGTATCGGCCTGTCCGGGGCGGTTCAGTGGTTTCCCACCCCGGACGTCGACATCAACCTGGACGTCGCCTACACCGATCTCGACATCAAATATGATGAGCTGACCTATTCGGCCGATTTCGACTGGGCCAAGCTGGTGCCAGGCACGGCCGTGGTTCGCGATGGCGTGCTGGTGGCCGGCACGGTCGGCGCATCCAGCCAGATCGGCCGCGAACAGTCCGAACTGGCGCATGAAAACCTGCAAGCCGGGCTGAATGGCACCTTCCGCTTCGCGGATGGCTGGATGCTGAAGGGTGATGTCGCCTATTCCCGCGCCTACAGCGACACCCCGACCCCGATCCGTCGGTCCCGCGTGCTGGGGCCCGTCGGCAATGTCGCCTTTGAATATTTCAAGGCCGGTGACCAGGTACATAATCTGCGCTTCCTGACGGCCGATCTGACCAGCCCGGCCACCCTGCCGGGCCGCCGCCTGGAATGGCGCATGAATGACAGCCTGGACACCGAAAAGGCAGCCCAGATCGACCTGCAGAAAGAACTGGAATGGGGGCCGGTGTCGGCGGTGAAGGCTGGCGTGAAATACCGCGACCGGCTGCGCGACTATGACCGCCGCGATCTGACCATCACGCGTGACCGCAATGGCAAATCCATCACCGGCACCTTCTATGGTCCCGACTATTACGAGACCGATTTCCTGGTCGATGATTTCCTGGGTGAAACCGGTGCCATTCTGCCGCGTGAATGGGCCGTGCCCAGCGGCGACAAGTTCTTTGAGCTGATGGATTCGGCCCTGATCAACCAGCCGCTGGCCCGCGCCGACCTGCGCAATTCCTACCGCATCACGGAAAAGATCAAGTCGGGCTATGTCATGGCCGATCTGGACAGCGAGATCGCGGGCCTGCCGGTGCGCGGCAATGCCGGTGTCCGTGTAGCGGGCACCAATCAGGTTTCCGCCGGGCACGCGGATGATGGCAAGAAGGCGGAGCCGGTGCGGTTCGAGAAGGACTATACCGACATCCTCCCGTCCGCGAATGTCGCCATCGACCTGACGGACGATCTGGTCAGCCGCATCTCGGCCGCCAAGGTCATAACCCGCCCGTCTCTGGCCGACCTTGCCCCGCGCCTGACCCTGAATTCGTCGGACAAGATCTTCACGGCGGTCGGCGGCAACCCCAATCTGGAACCGTTCGAGGCGTGGCAGTATGACGCCACGCTGGAATGGTATTTCGCGCCCAGCAGCGCCCTGATCGGCGGCGTGTTCTACAAGGATATCAGCACCTTCATGACTACCCGCAAATCCACGCTGGTGGTGGACGGGGTGGATTATGAGCTGTCAGCCCGTGTCAATGGTGGCGACGCCAGCATCACCGGCGTCGAGATTGCCTATCAGCAGACCTTTGACATGCTGCCGGCACCGTTCGACGGGTTGGGCATGCTGGCCAACTATACCTTCACCGATACGGAGGCCACCTATTTCGATGGGACCAAGATCATCAAGGACGATCTGGAGAATGTGGCCCGCCATAGCTTCAACCTGACCGGCTTTTATGAAAAGGGGCCCATCGGCATCCGTCTGTCTTATAGCTGGCGCGGCGATGTCCTGGCCCAGGTGGGGACCAACGGGCTGGAAAATGCCAATGACAAGGCCTTCGGTTCGCTGGACGGCAACATCACCTGGCAGATCAACGACAATCTGACCCTGGTGGCCGAGGCGATGAATATCACCGATGAGGCGCAATGGCAGTTCGTCGCCGACGACCTGTTCTCGCGCTACGACTATTACGGGCGGACCTTCTCCCTGGGTATGCGCGCGAAATTCTGAGCCTCATGCCCTTGATCGGGTCCTTGTGACCGATCGCTCCTGCGCAACATTTCCTTGTGGAGCGTGATCACCATGCTGTCCCGCCGCCAATGGCTGAAGAATGCCACCGCTGCTTCCCTGGGCTTCGCCGGACTGGCCGCTTTCGCCGCGCGTGGCGGGGCAGCGTCTCCACGCCCTCTGCCTTTGAAAACGGACCCGGCGGGCCTGCTGGACCTGCCCACGGGTTTTTCCTACCGGATCATCTCCCGCACCGGCGAGATGATGACGGATGGGTTTCTGACGCCGGGCGCGCCAGACGGAATGGCAACCTTCGCCATCCCGGGGGACCCGGACCGCTGCCGGTTGGTCCGGAACCATGAACTGAACCCGACGGTCACCGACCGGGGCGCCTTCGGACCGGATCACGGGTTGGCGCGACGCCTTTCCCCCGGTTTGATCTATGATCATGCGCCGGATGGCCGCCCGCTGCTGGGCGGCACCACCAGTTTCACCTATAATCTGCGGACCGGCCGGATCGAACAATCCAACCTGTCGCTGGCCGGCACCACCCAGAACTGTGCCGGTGGAGCTACGCCCTGGGGGAGCTGGCTGACCTGCGAGGAGCGGGCCGACCAAGCCGGCAAACTGACTGGCAAGGATCATGGGTTTGTGTTCGAGGTGCCGGCCGCCGCCACTTCGCCCGTCACCCCTGTACCCATCAAGGCCATGGGCCGGTTCATGCACGAGGCGGCAGCCGTCGATCCCGCCACCGGTGTTGTTTACCTGACCCAGGATGAACCGCGCTGCCTGTTCTATCGCTACCTGCCCGAAGCCAAGGGGGCGTTGGTGAAGGGGGGGCGGTTGCAGGCCCTGGCGATCCGGGGGCACCGGACAGCCGACCTGCGCAACTGGCCTGTGGACAGCGAACCCGGCTGGGGCGCCGGCACGGTGAAACAGGGCCAGCGTATGGCCGTCGACTGGATCGACCTGGACCGGGTCGACGCACCCGATGGCGACCTGAACCTGCGCGGGGCTGCGAAGGGGGCCGCCCTGTTCAGCCGGGGGGAGGGCATCATCTTCGGTCGCGCCCCCGATGGCCGACCTGAAATCTACTTCACGACCACCGACGCCGGCGCCGCCCAGGTTGGGCAGGTCTGGCGCTACCACCCTTCCGCCAAGGAAGGACAGGCCGGTGAACGCGCCAGCCCCGGCGAGCTGGAGCTGTTCTATGAAAGCCCGGGCGAGCATGCAATGGAAGCGGGGGACAACCTGACGGTTGCCCCCTGGGGTGGCCTGATCCTTTGTGAGGATCGGCCGGTGGGTGATCGGCCGGTGCGCAATCACATGCAGATTTTGACCCGCCGCGGCGATCTGGTCCCGTTTGCCACCAACATGGACAAGGAGAATGGCGAGTTCACAGGCATCTGCTTTTCTCCCGATGCATCAACCCTGTTCGTGAATATCCAGCGACCGGGCCTTACCCTTGCCATCAACGGACCGTGGCAGAAGATCCCTGAAATCTTGTGAACGGGTGACTGGCTCTCCGGAGACCCGTCACCGCCCTGGAGCATTCAACCTACAGGGCCAGCTTTGTCCTGGATTTTTCCCATCCCAGCAGCAGCGACAGCAGGCAGGGCAGCAGGGTCAGCGTCAGGATGGTGGCTGCGGTCAGGCCGCCGATGATGGCATAGGCCATGGGCCCCCAGAACACCTGATGCGCAATCGGCACCATGCCCAGGATGGCCGCGCAGGCCGTCAGGACGATGGGGCGGGCACGGTGGCGGGCGGCGGCCGTGATCGCATCCGGGATCAGCATGCCACGGGCGATATTGCCATCCACTTCCTCGATCAGGATGACGGCATTACGGATGATCATGCCCGCCAGGGCGATGACGCCCAGTTGGGCCACAAATCCCATGGGCATGCCCGTCGGCAGCATGGCGGCAACAATCCCGATCAGCCCGAAGGGGGCCATGGCCAGCGCCAGCGCCAGACGGGAGAAACTGCGCAACTGCACCATCAGCAACGCCATCATGACCATGAGCATGACCGGCAGGGTGGCAATGATCGAGGCGTTGCCTTTCCCCGACTCCTCAATCGTGCCGCCCTCGGCAATGGCATATCCTTCCGGCAGCGTGTCGGACAGTGCCCGAATGGCAGTGGTGAGCTGGGCAGACACCGTCGCTGCCTGCACGCCGGGGGCGACATCCGACTGCACGGTGATGATCGGCGTACGCTGACGCCGCCAGATCACGGGCTGTTCCACCCCGAAGCGCAATTGGGCGATCTGGCGCAATGGCACCTGTTGCCCGCTGGCCCCGGCGATCTGCAGGTTAGCGATGGTGGCAAGGTCATTGCGTTCCGCAGCATCGGCGCGGGCCACCACCGCGACCAGGCGGTTGCCATCGCGGACGGCGGTAATGCTGGTGCCGGAGAAGACGGCGGAAAGGGTGCTGGCCACCTGTTGTGAGGAGAGACCGACGGCACGGGCCTGGGTCTGGTCAACCAGAATCTCGATCCGCTTCTGCGGCTCTCCAGCGGTCAGGTTGATATCGCGGGTAAAGGGATTGCTGGCCAGGACGTTAGAGAGTTTCTGGGCAATATCCTGAACTTTGGCGATGTCGGGGCCGGTGACGCGGTACTTCAACGGCCAACCTACGGGCGGGCCCAGTTCCAGCGGCGTGGCCCGCGAGATCAGATCGGGAAAATCCCTGACGAAGGCGGCTTCCAGACGGCTGCGCACCCGGTCGCGTTCTTCCAGACCCTTGGTTACCACCACCGTCTGGGCGATGTTGTCATTGGTCAGCAGCACATCCATCGGCAGATAGAAACGGATGGCGCCCGACCCGACATAGGTGGAGAAACGGTCCACCTCGGGGTCGTTCTTCAACAGCGTTTCCAGCTTCTCCGCCTCGCGCTGCGTTGCTTCCAGTGAGGCGTTCTGGGGCAGGGTGAGGCTGACCAGCAGCTCCGGTCGGTCGGATGGCGGAAAGAATTGCTGTTCCAGCTTCCCGGCCCCCAGCAGCGACAACATGAAAACACCGATGGCCAGCGCGATGGTTGCTCCACGCTGGCTCAGCGACCAGGCCAGCGCCTTGCCATAAGCGCGCATCATGCGCCCCTCCTGCATCCCGTGCTGATGGGCCATGGTGCGCGGCAGCACCCAGGTGCCGATCAGGGGGGAGAACAGCACCGCGACGATCCAGCTCGCCACCAGCGAAATCAGCACGACCATGAACAGGGAGAAGCAATATTCACCGGCGCTGGACGCGGCAAAGCCGACGGGAATGAACCCCGCGATCATCACCAGGGTGCCGGTCAGCATGGGAAAGGCCGTGCTTTCATAGGCGAAGGTGGCGGCACGCGGCAGCGCCCATCCGTCTTCCAGCCGGGATACCATGGCCTCCACCGTGATCATGGCGTCATCGACCAGAAGGCCAAGCGCGATGATCAGCGCGCCCAGCGAAATGCGCTGCAGCCCGATACCGGTCAGTTCCATACCGATGAAGGTCAGGGCCAGAACAATGGGAATGGACAAGGTGACCACCAGACCCGCCCGCGTGCCCAGGGACAGGAAGGACACGGCCAGTACGATGGCGATGGCTTCCACCAGCACCTTCACAAAGCCGTTGACCGCCTGCTTTACCACCACGGCCTGATCGGCGACCTGCGTCACCTCAATCCCATGCGGCAGTGTCTGGGCGATGTCGGTCATCCGGGCCTTGATGGACTGGCCAAAGGCCAGAAGGTTACCCGTCGGCGCCATGGAGATGGCCAGACCCAGGGCCGGCTGCCCATTCACCCGGAACAGGGGCGCGGGTGGATCGGCGGGGATGCGGGTAATGGTGGTGATGTCGGCCAGACGCACAAACCGGCCATTGGCGCGCAGGGTCACCTGCCGCAGCGTTTCCTCCGACGCGAAGGCGCCGCTGACGCGCAAGGCCACCTTTTCATCCGACAGACGCACGGTGCCGGCCGGTTCCACCGCGTTCTGTGCGGCCAGTGCCTGCATCACCATCTGTTCATCCAGCCCCAAAGCGGCCAGCCGCCGGGGGGAGAATTCGACAATGATCTGTTCTTCCTGCACCCCGATCAACTGAACCTTGCCGATATCGGGCGTGGTCAGCAGGCGGGCGCGGACAGTGTCCACCCGGTCGCGCAGTTCGCGCATGCTGAACCCGTCGGCGGTGAAGCCGTAGATGATGCCGAACGTGTCCCCGAATTCATCGTTGAAGAACGGACCCTGGACCCCCTGCGGCAGCGTGGGGGACACATCGGCCACCTTCTTGCGCACCTGATACCAGATGTCATCCACCTCGGCCGGGGGCGTGTCGTCACGCAGATTGACAAAGATCACCGCTTCACCGGCACGGCTATAGCTGTCCAGCCGGTCCAGGTGCGGTGTCTCCTCCAGCTTCTCTTCCAGCTTGTCGGTCAGAAGATTGGCGGTGTCGGTCGCTGACGCTCCCGGCCAATTGGCCTGGACCACCATGGTCTTGATGGTGAAGGGCGGGTCTTCGTTCCGACCCAGGTTCACATAGCTCCAGACGCCGCCCAGGATGGAAGCCAGCATCAGGAAGATCACCAGCGGCTGTTCCTTCAGCGCCCAGGCTGACAGGTTGAAGCCCGGTGGTAGGGGGGCCGACTGATGATGGCTCATTTGGCAGCCCCTTCCAGCAGGACCTTCTGACCCGGACGCAGCTTGGCCACGCCCGCCGTCACCACAGCGTCGCCCTTGTCCACCCCGGCAGCCAGATAGGCCGTTTCCGCGGTGTAGCGGGCCACGGTCACGGGCTTGCGGATCAGCGCACCCGTCTGTGCGTCGACAACATAAACGGCCGGTTGGTCCCCTTCATTGGTGATGGAAGAGGCGGGCAGCGCAATCAGCAGGCCGGCGGGCAGCACGACACGCCCCGTTACTGTCGCGCCGAAAGCCATTTCCTCCGGAGCGCCGGGCAGGCTGACCCGGACACGGAAGGTGCGCGTCACGGGATCGGCGGTCGGGCTCAGTTCACGCACGGTGCCGGTGACGCTGATGGCCGGATTGGCGGTCAGTGACACCTTGACACCCATGTCATGCGGTGCGCCCTGGACCAGCTTCTCCGCGACATTGAACACGGCTTCCCGCTCGCTGGTGGACGCGACTGTGGCCACCATCTGACCGGCGGCGACCACCTGACCGGCATTGGCGCCGATGCTGGTCACGATGCCGTCGCTTTCGGCGGTCAGTCTGGTATAGGTCAGCTTGTTGCGGGCATTGGCCAGGGTCGCCGATGCCGCCTCCCGGCGGGACCGGGCGCTTTGCCAGTTGGCGTCTGCCTCGTCCACGCGGGCCTTGGCCACGATATCCTTGGCGAACAGCGCCTGTTGCCGGTCCAGGGCGACTTTGGCCAAATCCTCCGCAGCAGCAGCGCTGCGCAGATCGGCGTCGGCTGCCCGCAATTCGTTCTGTACATCCCGGTCGTCCAGCGTGGCGATGGTTTGGCCTGCCTTCACCCGTGCGCCGACATCAATCAGACGGTTGGCAATGCGGCCATCGATGCGAAAGCCGTGCGCGGTTTCATACCGCGGCTGGATTTCCCCGGTCTGCACCATCTCTTCCCCGTCGGCGACAGGGTTGACGATGACAGTGCGGACAGGGCGTGGCTTTTCGACCGGCACTTCCTCCGGCGTGCAGGCGGCAAGCACGGCCATGACGATAAGACCGGAAAGGGCGGTTTGGCGGATACGCATGTCAAGTCTCCGACACGCTGGGGGTCAGGCCATGGATGGCATTGTCAACCGCAGCCAGCGCCAGTTTGTCGACATCGCCGAAATCCAATTCTATCACCGACACAGACAGGCTGATGACGCCATGCACGGCGCCCCACAGAATTTGTGTCGCCTGGTCCACGGGAAGCGGACGGAAGTAGCCGGCTTCGATGGCGTCGCAAACGCGATCGCGGATATGACGGTAGGCCAGGGTGATGTTGGTATCGTTCATCAGTTCCGGGAACTGGCCCAGGTCATTCTCCAGGAACAGCAGCCGGAACCGGTCGATATCCTCTCTGCAGAAGCGAATGTAATCCACCATCATCCGGCGGACGGCCAGATGATGGATAGGCTCTGCAGCGGAAGTGGCGGCAATCCGCTCGCTCAACGTCGACAGGGCATCTTCGAAATAGGCGAGCAGCACATGGCGCTTTGTCGGGAAATACCGGTAAAGCGCGCCCGCACTCATATCCACGCTGGTGGCAAGGCGCCGCATGGAGAAGGCGGCATAGCCCTCCCGTCCGATCAGTCGGGCGGTCTCGGCCAGCAGTCTGGCGCGCATTTCGATCACTTGCTGGTCAGTAAGGCTTGGTCTGGCCATGGGTGCTTCCTTTAACTGAACGCGTATATTATACGCGTTCAGTTAAATTTCCACGGCGTTTTCCGCATAGCCCCCTGTCGGCGCGTGATGCTTCTGATCAGGCTGTGAAGAAGTCGGCCCGCGCCTGCCCCTGGGGGTCGTAGACCGGCTCGATCAGGTCGACACGGTACTTGCGCGCCTCCGCCGCCGTCATGCCGGCCTTTTGCAACAAGGTGACCATGATGCTGTAGGCGGGGGCGGCGAAATGGGCACGCAGGGCCGTTTCGTCCCGCCATTCTTCGAAGACATTCACGCGGGCCGGATTCTTATGGTCCGCACCCCAGCTATATTCAACGCATCCATCCTCCGCCAGCGCCTCCTGGATCAAGGGATCGGCGTCGGTCAGGAACTGCGCGCGAAGGATCGGGTCCACATCCAATGTGGCCATGATGACGATGGGCATGGTTGTTATTCCTGCGGATGGCGGATCAGAGGCTGGGCGGCGGGGCCGACGGATCGTCCTTCAGGTAATGGTCGACCCAGCGATGGAAATACTGGTTGCCGCGTTCGTTGCGGCCGAAGGTGACATGGTCCAGGGCACCGGATTCCAGGCCCTTCTGAATGGACAGGCCCAGCACATAATCCTCCTGGTTCGTCACATCGCCGAAGAAACTGGCCATCATGGCCATCTTCTCCCGCTCCGCATCGTCCGCGGGGGGGCGGGGGGTGACATAGGTCAGGATCGTGCGGTTCTGGCCGGGTGCCGGTCCGGGCAGCAGCAGGGCGATCTGGGCGATCTCCGGTGCCACGAAGATCGACAGGTTCGGGAACAGGGTCCGCACGAAATCATAACCATCATTCTGATGTTGGTGCCATTCGTCCCGTGGCACCGTCCGCAACTTGTCAATGCTGCGCTGGGGGAAGCCGATCCGCAGATGCGGCCCCAGCCCGTCGAAATGCATGATGTTGGAGTAGGTGCGCGGATGCACCGTATCGGGGTGGGCGGCGGCGAAATGGTAGCCCTCCAGATAGCCATCATAGGCGATTTTCCAGTTGGCGCCGTGGATTTCGCGGTTTCCGCAATAGTGCCATTGGGCGAAGCCCAGGCTTTCCAGATCGTCCAGCATCCCGCCCAGATAGGATTTGACGTCGATCGTCAGCCCCGGCGTCAGGATCACGAAGATCATGCCTGCCGCTTCCTGGCAGGGAAGCTGACGCAGGCGGTGGCAATCCTTGTCGACCTCCCCGAATTTGGCCTTTTCCGCCACGGCGAACAGCCGCCCGTCATTGTGGAAGGTCCAGGCGTGATAGGGGCAGGAAAAGCGGTTGGCCGACCCTTGTCCCGGCTTGACCAGCGGTGCCCCGCGATGGGTGCAGACATTAAGCATGGCATGCACCTGACCGTCGCGGTCGCGGGTGATCAGGACGGGGACATCCATCACCTCCATCGCCTTGTAATCACCGGGGTTCGGCAACTCTATGGACAAGGCCAGCATCAAGGGTAGGCGTTTGAAGATCAACGCGATCTCCCGGTCGAAGCGATCCTTGTCCAGATAGTCGCGCGCCGGTACCTTCAGGATGTCCGCCGCCTGGTCGGTGGTCTGCGTCTCCACATAGGTGAGCATCGCTTCCACCGACCGGTTGATCTGTTCCGCCAGCGTCGTCATTTCACTCCCCATGTTCTGATTTTGCCGATGGTCGGGCACGATGGGATCGCTGCCTTGGCATCACGACAATGATTTATGATTCATTCGTCATGGTTGACATCTCGCACCCGCTTGTCAAGCCGGGTTCGGCGATGTTTCAGCGAATTTGAATATTTGTCCCGAGGTGGGCCTGATCGTCCTTGACAGGAGGGGGTCGCCTGTCAAAATAATGACTGATGAATCATAAATCGTGACAATGGTCGGATTGGCTGGGGCAAATGGCGATGGTCGCCACGATACCCCTCGCCATGTCCTGGCCTGCGCGAATACCGGGAGGGTGAAATGGGTCGATTGCAGGGCAAGGTGGCGGTCATCACGGGGACATCTTCCAATCCGGGGCTGGGCTATGCCACGGCCTGCCGCCTGGCGGCGGAGGGGGCCCGGGTTGTCGCCACTGACCGCGATGTCGATGGGGCCGCCCTGTGCGCGGCCGCTGTCCGCGATGCGGGCGGGCAGGCCATCCATTCCAGCCATGACGTGGTTTCGGAAGAAGATTGGGCCCGTGTCATCGCAGAGACGGAGGCGGCCTTCGGCCGGCTGGACATCCTGGTCAACAATGCCGGCATCCATCTGACCAAAAGCGTGGATGATACGACGCCCAAGGAATTCCAGCGGCAGTTGGACGTCAATCTGGTGGGCACCTTTCTGGGGGTGAAGACGGCCTTGCCGCTGCTGCGCCGGTCCGGCGGCGGGTCGATCATCAATCTGTCTTCCATCGCGGGTACGCTGGGCATCCATGGCCTGTCTGCTTACGCGGCGGCCAAGGGCGGGGTCCGGACCATGACCAAGACAATCGCCATTGAAAATGCCAGTCACAAGATCCGTTGCAATTCCATCCATCCCGGCATGATCTGGACCAACATGATGATGCAGGCGGCTGCCAGTGCGGAAGCCGTGAAGGACGCGCTGATGGCCGCCATTCCCCTGGGCCGCATGGGAGAGCCGGACGATATCGCCAATGCCGTGCTGTTCCTGGCCTCCGACGAAAGCCGTTACATCACGGGGATCGAGCTTTATGTCGATGGTGGCATGTGGGCCCAGTGAAGCGGGGGAAGGCAGCATGATCGATCGCGGCTTGAAGGGCAGCCGGGCCCTGGTCACCGGTGCTTTGCGCGGGATCGGACTGGCGACGGCGGAACGGCTGGCGGCGGAGGGGGCCAAGGTGATCGTCACCGACCTGTCGCCGCCAGATGATCCATTGGTGGCGCAGGTGCTGGGCCGGCTGGGGGCGGACGCCACCTATCTGCGCCTGGATGTGGCGTCAGAGGCTGATTGGGATCTGGCACGCGGCTGGGTGGAGAACCACTGGGCTGCGCTGGACATCCTGGTCAATAATGCGGGGACCGACATGGTCGGCCCCGTGGACCAGGCCAGTCTGGCCGCCTGGCACCGGCTGATGAGCATCAATGTCGACAGTGTCTTTCTGGGTGTGCGCACCTTCACCCACGCGCTGACAGCCGGTGGCGCCGCACGGCGCGGTGGGGCCAGCGTGATCAATGTCGCTTCCATCATGGGGCTGGTCGGCTTTGCGGAGACATCGGCCTACAATACCAGTAAGGGGGCCGTGCGCCTGTTCACCAAGGCGGTCGCCATCGAATTCGCCCAGGCGCAGAGGCCCATCCGCGTCAATTCCATCCATCCGGGCTTTGTGGAGACGCCGTTGCTGCATGTCGGCATGCAGCGTTGGGTCGATCAGGGCAAGGCCGCCAGGCCGCAGGATCTGATCGATGCCATCGGCGGGATGACTCCCATGAAGCGCCTGGCCCAACCGGAAGAGATCGCATCCGCCATCGCCTTCCTGGCCAGCAGCGATGCCAGCTTCATGACGGGATCGGAACTGGTAGTCGACGGTGGCTGGACCGCGCAATAGGGGATTGATCATGGGAATGGAACTGAACGGCGCCGTCGCCTTGGTGACCGGGGCCGGGGGTGGCATCGGCCGCGCCATCTGTGCTGCCCTGTCGGGTGCGGGTGCGCATGTCTTGGCGGCAGATCGGCACTGGCCAGACGATGCCGCGCCTGTGATGGGGGAAAAGGCCGTGCTGGATGTCCGTGACGCCGATGGCTGGGCCGCCCTGATGCGTGACATCCGTCAACGGCATGGCCGTCTGGACGTGCTGGTCAATAATGCGGGCATCCCGATGGTCGCCAGCATCGCCGAAACCAGTTTGGAACAATGGCGGCTATGTCAGTCGGTCAATGTGGAGGGCACGTTGCTTGGCATGCAGGCGGCCTTGCCCCTGCTGCGGGAGGCGGGGGCGGACCGCCCAGGTGGAGCGTCGATCATCAACATCTCCTCCGTTGGCGGCTTGCGCGGGGCGCCGTTCAACGCCGCCTATTGCACCTCCAAGGCCGCTGTGCTGATGCTGACCAAGTCTGCGGCGCTGGAATTCTGTGCGCTGGGATATCCGATCCGCGTCAATTCGGTGCATCCGGGTGCCGTGGGCACGGCCATGATCCAGGATATCATCAACCGCTATGTCGAACTGGGCTCCATGGCGTCGGTGGAGCAGGCGACGGCTGCTGTCAATGCCATGCATCCCATCGGCCGGCAAGCCAAGCCCGAGGAGATTGCGGCCGGCGTGCTGTTCCTGGCATCGCCGGCATCCAGCTACATGGTGGGATCGGAACTGGTCATTGATGGTGGCTATACAAGCCGCTGAAAGACCGAAGGATTTGGCCCGTCATGCGGCGGGCCAATCCACCTCCAGCACGGTTTTCCCCACCGTTTCCCCGGCCATCAGGCGGCAGAAGCTGTCGGGAGCCTTGGCAATGCCGCGGGTGACATTCTCCAGCGCCACCAGCTTTCCATCCGCCGCCCACTGGTGCAGATCGTGACGCGCCTGCGGCAATGTCTGCATGTGAGAGAACAGCAGGAAGCCGCGCATGGTCAATTGCTTGGCGACCACCTGCCACAGATTATGCACCGGTGTGGGGTTGGCCTGGTTGTTGTAATCCCCGATCATGCCGCAGCAGATGATGCGCCCGAATTCGCGCATGCGCGGCAGCAGGGCATCCAGGGTGCGCCCGCCGACATTGTCGAAATAGACATCCACCCCGTCGGGGCAGACATCGGCAATGGCGGCGCCCAGATCGGCGACGGCGCGATAGTTGATGGCGGCATGAAAACCCAGCCTGTCGGTCAGGATCGATGCTTTCTCCGCCGATCCGGCCAGCCCGATGACGCGGCAGCCGCGCAGCCGCGCAATCTGTCCCGCGACACTGCCCACGGCACCGGCAGCGGCGGAGATCACGACCGTTTCCCCTGCCTTGATCTTCCCCACATCATGCAGACCGACATAGGCCGTGAGGCCGGAAGGCCCCAGGGCGCCGACATAGTGCGACAGGGGCACGTTCCAACTGACATCCAGCCGTTCCAGCAGGATCGTGTCGGCCGACAGGATCGAATAATCCTCCCAGTGGGTCAGGCCCCAGACATGGTCGCCGGGTTTGAAGCCGGCCAGATTGGACATTTCCACCACGCCCAGGGACGGCCCCCGGATGACACCGCCCAGCGGAATGGCCTGGAAATAATTGTCCTTGCCATCCAGCCAGCCGCGAATGGCCGGTTCCATGGAGAAATAGAGATTGCGCACCCGCATCTGGCCCGGACCGGGTTCCGGAACCGGCTCTTCGATCAGGGCGAAATCGCCGGGCAGCGGATTGCCGACGGGATGGGCGCGCAAGGTGATGCGGCGATTGACGGCCATTTGACAGGCTCCACGCAAAAGAAGACACCCCGGCCCACCGGGAAGCAGGCCGGGGGTGGTATCAGAACTCGTACCCGAGCTGGATACCAAAGGTCCGCGGCTCGCGCCCGGAGGAGAAGGACCAGAGGCCGGCGACGGTGAAGGCGGCGTTCGGACCGCGATCATCGAACAGATTGCGGCCATAGACCGTGACCTTGGCCTTGTTGTCACCCACGTCGAACTTCATCGTCGCTGACGCGTCGAACAGGTTCTGCTTGTCCGACCGCACGCGTGGATCGTTGGACAGCACCGTGACATTACCCGCTGCATCCACCGTTGTGGCGCCCAGGGATATCTGCTGATCATAAGCCGCCAGGTAACGGTAGGTGCCGCTCAACACCAGATCGCCCATATCCATCGGCACCGTATATTCTGCCGTCAGCGACCCGGTGACATCAGGCGAATAGATCATGTTCACGGCGGAATAATCGAACTTCACCAGCTTGCCGGCGGCATTGGGCGCCGTGGTGATGAAACCGTCGAACTTGCTGTCTTGCAGACCCAGAGAGGCCGTGACCTTGAAGTCGTGGGTGACTCGGGCCGTGACATCCAGCTCCAGGCCCTTGATCTTGGCCTTGCCCACATTTGTGACGATGGTTTCGTTGCCCGTGCCGACGGTGGTGGGAATGGTCGTGTTCTGCTGCAGGTCGCTATAATCCGACAGATAGGCGGCCAGATTGACCTGCAGGCGGTTCTGCAACAGCGAGCTTTTGAAGCCCGCCTCATAGCTGTCGACCGTTTCCGGGCCGAAGGGCGTGGTGGAGGATACCAGCGTCTGACCACGGCTGGAGAAGCCACCCGACCGGTAACCGCGCGACCAGGACGTGTAGATCATGTTGCTGTCATCGGGGCGGTAATCCAGCACCACCTTGGGCGTGAATTTGCTGCCCGTATATTTGGCATTGGGATATTGTGCCGTGCCGACCTTGTTGATCTGCTGCTTCTCGTCCCGCGTCCAGCGGCCGCCGCCCGACAGGCGCCACTGATCGGCCAGCTTCCAGTTGAAATCACCGAACAGGGCATAGGACTTGGCCTTGCCGGTATTGTACTGGTCTGCCGCCGGATTGACGGCGCCGAAGAGGCGGGTTGCCTGGAAAAGATCGAACTTGCTCTGATAGTAGAAGCCGCCGACCACATAGTCGAAATTGTCGGTCACTTTGCCGGCGCCACGCAGTTCCTGGCTGAACTGCCAGTAATCCTGGATGCGGTTGGTATAGTAGAGATCAGCCGAAGAGGCGTCGAAATCCTGGGTCTGTGCCTCGTCAGAGGTGCGGTAGCCGGTGACGGACGTGAAGTCGATCCCGTCGGTATCCAGGTTCATTTCCAGCGTTGCGGCCGGTGATTTATAGTTGGAATGGGCCGGGCTGTTGAAGACGGTGTAGAGGTCAGTCGTGGTGTTGCGATTGCATTCCCGCGCCGGCGCAAAAGCGCAGAACACCTCCCCCGTCTTGGAGATGTTGGAATTGACGGGATCGAAATCCTGCACCTGCTTTTCCAGCGTCAGCAGCGCTTCAAAATTCTCGGTCGGGGTCAGCAGGAAGCTGGCACCGAAATTCTCATTATTATTTCCGCCCACCCGCTTTCCGGTGATGCCATGGCGGTAATAGCCGTCACTTTCATTGTGGAAATAGAAGAACTTGGCGGCCAGCTTGTCCTGCACGATGCTGGTGTTCAGGATGGCGCGCGTGGCCCAGGTGTTGAACTTGCCATAGCTGAATTCCAGCTTGCCGCCATTTTCCCCGGTAGGGCGGGACCGGCGGATATTGATCACGCCGCCGATGGTGTTACGCCCGAACAGCGTGCCTTGCGGGCCGCGCAGCACTTCGATGCTGTCAATGTCGAAGAAATCCAGGAAGGCGCCCGTGCTGGTGCCGATGAAGACGCCATCGACGACGATGGCCACCGTCGGATCGAAGGACTTCTCCACATCCGCGAAGGACAGGCCGCGGATAGAGACATTGGCGGCGGCGGCACCGGAATTCTGCTGCGTGATCAGCACGTTGGGGGCTGATCCCATCAGGTCGCCGATATTCATCGTCGCCTTGCTCTCCAACTGCGTCGGCGTGATGGCGGTAACGGCCAGTGGCGTTTCCTGCAGGGTTTCGGACCGGCGGCGTGCCGTCACGATAATCTCTTCCAGCGCATCGACCTGGGTGCCGGCGGCGCCCCCGGTGGCCTGGGCCATGGCTGGCGGAGCACTGGTCAGAACCAGAGCCGCGGCCGCCAGCAGGGTGGAACGCAAGGTGGGTGCGCAAGCCATGACGAATATCCTCCCTGTGGATGTCTTTTTTTGTGGGCTTGTTGGCATTGACTCGCGAGCCGGAGAGGCCCGTTGAGCGCTTGGCGGTTCGGGGCCGCAAAACAGATGATTCATGAGTCATTAATCACTATATTCATGCCCACATGCTCCGTCAATCCACCTTTCAAATCCGCCCCCCGAATTCTGCATGAAATGACATCTGATATGGCCCGGTGTGGGATGGTGAAAGGATTGCGGTGCGGCCTTGACAGGGCGTTGGGCGTGACTTCTAATGACTGTCGAATCATAAATCACAAAATTGCCGTGTCGGTTGGCGTGATGCCATCCGACGACCGGCCTGATCATGGAGGAAGCACATGACCCGGACTGATATTGCGGCCCGCAACCTGGCCACCACGGAGGCGCTGTACGCGGCCACGGCAACGGGGAACTGGCCCCTGGCTGAAACCATGCTCAGTGACGATCTGGTGATCACGGAGGCGGAGACGCTGCCCTTTGCCGGCACCTATACCGGCAAGGGCGCCCTGCGGGAACTGTACGCCAAGGTGCTGGGCACGTCGCTGGGACAGGCGACCATCGCGGTGACGAACAAGATGGCGGCGGGCAATCATGTCGTCTACCTGCTGGAACTGGTGCCGCCGGTCGGCGAACCCCTGGAACTGGTGGAAGTGTTCCATTTCGCCGATGACGGACGGGTGGCTGCGATCAAACCCTATTATTACAACAGCGCCGCCGTAACGGCCGCCGTGGCACGGGCGCAGGAATGAAGGGGCAGGGGAGATGACAGGGGGCCGAGGGGTCCGGCGCTGCGGATGACCCGTTGGCCCCCGCTACCGCAGGTGCGGGCCCCACGCCAAGGGCAGCCGATGCAGCGCCCAGACGCTTTCCGTGGCCGTTCGGATCTGACTGCTATCGCTGATATGCCATTCCGGCACGCGCGCGATCCATTCTTCCAGGGCGATGCGGATTTCCGTGCGGGCCAGATGCATGCCGGCGCAGGTATGCGGGCCTGTTGAAAAGCTGAGGGAACGCTTCGTGGCGCGGCCAAAGTCGATCACATGGGGATCGGCATGCATCCGGCCATCGCGGGACGCCAGACCCAAAGGCAACTGAATCAGGTCGCCCTTGGCAATCGCTACCCCGTGAAAGTCCATGTCGCATGTGGCGTAACGGAAGGTGTTTACCACACCGAAGGCCCGGATGAATTCGTCCGCGGCGGCCGGTACGGTACCCGGATCAGCGCGAAGCGCCGCCTGCAGTTCCGGCCGCCGCGCCAGCTCACGAAAGACGAAACCCAGCACGGAGGTCACAGTATCCAGGCCGCCCGCAAACAGCATGAAGCACAGGCCGAGCAGCCATTCTTCGGGGATGGGCGCCCCATCCAACTGATAGGAAATCAGGTAGGAGACGATGTCGTCGCCCGGTGCGCCCCGCCGCTGTTCGATAAGGTCCAGCAGGAACGCCTTGATCGACGCTGCCGCGGCACCGCGTACCTGCATATCGGCGCCCCGCAGCAGGTCATCCTCCCAGGCGATGAAAGTCGCCATCCTGTCCGGGGACAGACCCATCAGCAGCAGGAAGACGGTGACGGGATAGGGCTGGGCAAAGCCGGTAACGAACTCCACGCTGCCCTGGCGGCGGAACCCTTCGATCAGGTCGACGGCCAGGCACCGGATTTCCCCCGACAGGTCCCGTGCTTTGCCGGGCCCGAACCAGGGTGCAAGTACCTTGCGATAAAGCCCATGTTCCGGCGGGTCCAGTTCCAGCGGCACCAATGGCCAGCTATCCCCGACCAATCGGGAGAAACCGATGGACAGATGGCTGGAGAACCTTATTGGATCCAGCAGGATTTCTTCCTGAAGTGCGTGGCGCGTGACCACCCAGTTGCCGCCCAGCCCGGCCGCGCGGACATGCGCTTCGCCCGGCAGGAAGAAAATGTCCGGTCCGTCATGCAACTTGGCAGCGGCGTGGAAAGGACAGATCGCAGCATCCGGATCATTGGCCAGTGACCAGTCGCGGATGGGAGGTGGATGGGTGGGCATGATGACCTCCCGCAGGCGCTGTGGTGACAGCGTTTGGCAATTTAATCCGTAGGCGGGGTCGGAATGGGCTCACGCCATTGCAGGATTGACCCGGCCATGGCAGCCGGGCCTGTCCTGCTTCGCCGACGGCCTCAGTCCGCCAGATACTTGTCCAGCGTGACATGCAGGTGCCGCACGCGGATTTCCTGGTAATTGCCCAACTGCACCTCGCCATTCTTGGAGCATTTCAGCCCTTCCTGGACAAAAGGCAGGTTTTCCATGTCCTGCTGGAACACATCACCCAGCACGCCCAGTTCCTTGGCGTCGGTCCAGGGCTGGTCCGGTCCCAGGAAATTCATTTCCACCGGCGGCGGCCTCGGTGCATCGGCGGGCAGGCGAACCAGGATGCGAACCTCCATCAATGTCTTGTCCTGATCCGGCCAGGGGCGCCAGCGATAGACGATGTTGGGCATGAACCCGCCCCAGGGGGCGAAGTTCGGGAAGACATTATAGACGAAGGCATCCAGCAACTCGGCATCAGTCACATGGCTGTGATCATAGCCGCTGTCGGCCTGGTACTTCTCGCGGTTCGCGGCGGCCATGGCGCGCCGGGCGGTCATGCCGTCCGGCACCTGCACCGACATTTCCGTCCCGCCGGCCCGGCCGTTATATTTCAGGAATTCATCGACGATCCATTGCTGTTCCTTGCCGGCCGGATCGATGTGGGGGGAGATGACGGCAAACGGCGTCAGGGCCGCGTTCACATGGTCGCCATAGGTGCTGTACTGGGTGTTGGCGTCGCCCGTGAACGGCAGGATCTGGGGGTGCGTCTCGATCGTGTGCCAGGCTTCCATGAAGGCCTCGGCCACGGCCTTCCAGTTGGCATTCACCACCTTGCCGACCCAGATGACCGTTGTGCATTCCTCATGCCGCCAGCGTTTGAAGAAGTCGGGCAGGGGCGCCAGATATTCCTCCAGGCTGGGGCCCTCGGCTGCCTCGCGGATGAAGATGTAACCGGCCCAGCGGCCGACCTGCGCCTCCGGCAGGGCCATCTTCTCATCCTTCAGGTGCGGGAAATCCCAACGGCAGGGGATGTTCTTCAGGCTGCCATTGGTGTTCCAGGCAAAGCCGTGGAACGGGCATTTGAATTCGCTGGCCGATCCGCTTTCCAGCCGCAGCTTGCGTCCGCGATGCAGGCAGACATTGTGGAAGGCGCGGACGGAACCGTCCGGCTGACGGGTGACCAGATAGGAGCGGCCGGCATTTTCATAAAGCGCGAAGTCGCCGGGCTGGGGGATATCCTCTTCCCGCGCCGCGAATTGCCAGACGCGGGGCCACATCCTGTCCAGTTCGCGCCGGAAGAAGTCCGGACTTGTGTAGCGTTCGGCCTTCAGCGGTTCGCTGCCCATATATTGGTAATTTTCCTGGCGCAGGAAGTCGGGCACAGGCCGCGTGTCCGTATCCATCAGATCGTTCCACGACGTGCCGGGACAGCGGGCCTCGCCGGGTTTGGGTTGGGACGAAAGATCATCTGGCACGGCAACCTCCCTGAACCTGTTTGATTTGTTGGACTTTGCGTTTGTCAGACCCCGACCAGCCCCGCCGTGGTGCCGCCATCGGCCACCAGTTCGGCCCCGTTGATCAGCGACGATTCCGCACTGGCCAGGAAGCTGACCAGGGCCGCCACTTCCTCCACCCGGCCCAGGCGGCCCAGGGGAGAGATGTTGCCCAGATAGGCCAGCGACGCGTCGGGATCGGGCGTGTCGGCCACGGCGCGGCGGATGATCGGTGTGTCGATGATGCCGGGGTGGATGGAGTTGCAGCGGATATTGGTTTTCGTGCGGGCGCAATGCACCGCGACCGATTTCGCCAGCAGACGAACCGCCCCCTTCGACGTCGTATAGGCGATGTTGGCCGGCAGGCCCACCAGCCCGTTGATCGAGGAATTGATGATGATCGAGCCACCAGACCCGCCGGGATTGGCCTTCATGGCGGCAATCGCATGTTGGCAGGTCAGCATGGTGCCGGTGACATTCACGGCCATGATGCGGTTCCAGGCGGCGATACCGATGGTTTCGATACTGCCGTCGCCCGTCTCGATCCCGGCATTGGCAAAGGCGATATCCAGCCGCCCGAAACGGTCGGCAATGGCCTGCATCAGGGTGGGCCAGGCGGCCTCATCTGTGACGTCATGGGCGTGGAAATGGGCACCTGTTTCCTGGCAGACGGCTTCGGCGGCAGCGGCATTGGACCCCGTGAAGATCACCTTGGCCCCGTCCGCTGTCAGGCGCCGCACCGCCGCAGCGCCGATCCCGGCTGTACCGCCGGTCACCAGGGCCACCTTGCCCTCAAGCCTTGCCATTCTCGCCTCCCTGTTCCTGCGCGATCTGTGCCGCGATGCGTTGGCGCAAGATGTCCTTGCGCACCTTGCCCGATGCCGTGCGGGGCAGGTCACCGACCAGTTCCACCCGTTCGGGGAATTTCTGCCGCGCCAGCCCGGCGGCGGCCACATGCCGGGTGATGCTGTCCAGGTCGGGCTTTTCACCCGGCTGCGGCACCACATAGACACACACGGTCTCGCCCAGCCGGGCATGCGGCATGGAAACGGCAGCCACCTCCTGCACGGCCGGATGCCGGTGCAGCACATCCTCGATATCCTTGGCCGACAGGTTCTCCCCGCCCCGGATGATCAGGTCCTTCTTGCGGCCGGTGATGACGATGGCGCCGGCGGGCGTCAGGTGGCCGATATCGCCGGTGCGGAAATAGCCTTCATCATCCATCGCCTCCCGCGTCTGGTCAGCATCGGCATAGCCCATGAACAGCGACGGACCGCGCACCAGGATTTCGCCATCCTGACCCTGGTCCAGGGGCTGGCCGCTCTCATCGACGATGCGGATCTCGTAGTCGATGACTTTGCCATCGGTGGTTGCTGCCATCTCCAGCTCATCCGCGCCCATGCAGCCCTGGGTGATCAGCGGCGCTTCGGTGCTGCCATAGACGCGGAAGGCACGACCGCGTTCAAACAGGGCATTGGCGCGGCGGATCAGGTCCGGCGGCACGGCGGCTCCACCACAGGCGAAGATTTTCAGGCTGGGCAGGCGCGATCCTGCGCTTTCCGCTGCGTCCAGCAGTTCCTGCAAAAAGGGCGTCGCACCGATGGTGATGTTCACCCCGTGCCGGTCGATCAGCGCAACTGCTTCCTCTGCGTTCCAGCGCTCCATGAACAGGGTACGCGTGCCATCGGTGAAGGGTAGTTCGATACCGTTGGAATAGCCGGTGATGTGCGTGACAGGCGATGGCATCAGCATCAGGTCGCCCGGTTCCAGCCCCCAGTAACCCATATAGATGTGGGAGACACGGGCGATGCTGCGATGGTCATGCATCACGGCCTTCGGCCGCCCCGTGGTGCCAGAGGTATACATCACCAGCTTCAAAGCGTTGGGGGAAATGGTCGGCCAGTCGATCCGCCGCCCCTGTCCTGCCTGCATCAGCGCGTCCAGGGTCAGGGCTGTCCCCGCCGCACGTACATGCACGACATGGCGAAGATCGGGCAGGGACGGGCGCAGCCCAGCCAGCATGGCGGCGTAATCGAAGCCGCGATAGGTGTCGGGAATGAAGATCAGCCGGCTTTTGCAGTCGGCCAGGATCAACCCCACCTCCGCCCCGCGATAGATGGGCACGATGGGGTTGCAGACCAGGCCCAGCAATCCGGCGGCGACATCGATCAGCACGGCTTCCATCCAGTTGGGCAACTGGAAGCTGACGACATCGCCGGGCCGCAGCCCCAGATCCCATAGGCCGACCGCCAGGGCCTCCGCATCCGTCAGCAGCGTGGCATAGGTACCGGGATGTTGATCCTGGTTGAGAAAGGCGACGCAGTCCGGGGCCCGGTCGGCATGATGGCGGGCCAGGACCGCCAGTGGCTGCGCGGTCCAGTCGCTTTGAGTAGAGGCCAGAGCCGGCGACATCAGGCACATCCTCCGTCCAAGTCGGCAGCCGTCCAGGCGCCCAACCGATCCAGATGCCAGCCGGCCCCACCAAACAATGTCTCCAGCAGCATCAGGCGCCGATAGTAATGCCCGATGACATACTCCTCTGTCATGCCGATACCACCATGCAACTGTATGGATTGTTCACCGATCAGGCGGGAGGCGGCGGCGCTGCGCGCCTTGGCGGCGGCGGTCAGAACCGGAGCATCGGGGCAGCCGACGCTGGCGGCGCCAATGGCGGCCCAGGTGATGGCGGCGGCTTCCTGCGCCGCCAGCGCCATATCCACCATCCGGTGCTGGGGCACCTGGAAACTGCCGATGGTGGTGCCGAACTGGGTGCGGGTCTTCAGGTAATCCAGGGTCAGGCGGTTCGCCGCCTCGATGGCCCCCACCGTCTCGGCGCAGACGGCCAGGGTCGCCATCTGGTTCAACCGCTCCAACAGCGGACCATCCCCCCCCGGCAACCGGTCCGCAGACGGCACAAAGACTTTTTCCAGGCTCAGATCGGAGACAGGCCGGTCATCAACGCTGCGCGCATTCGCCAGGGTGACGCCTGGCGCCGTGGGGTGGAGCAGGAACAGCGCCGTCTGCCCCGACAGTTCCGCCTTCACGATGATGCGGTCGGCGGCTGCGCCATAAAGGACGAAGCCCCGCTGCCCGGACAGATGATAGCCGTCCCCGACAGGCACTGCGATTACGGGCGACTCGTCCTGTGCGGGATTGTCCTGAGCAAAGGCCAGGATGGCACGGCCTTCGGCGATGGCGGGCAGCCAGGTGCGGCGTTGTTCGCCGCTGCCGCCTTCGGCCAGGGCGCCGGCTGCCAGAACCAGGCTGGGCAACAGCGGTTCCATCAGCAGGCCGCGCCCGGCGGCCCGCATCAACACAGCCAATTCCGCCAGCCCGCCACCGGACCCGCCCCATTCCTCGGCAATGGCAATGCCCAGCCAACCCAGCTCCGCGTAGGTTGCCCATTCGCTCTGTCCGAAACCCTCCTCGGATTTCAGGATGGCGCTGCGCCTTTCCGAACCGTAGGCATCATCAACGAACCGGTTGATGCTGTCGGCCAGCAGGCTTCGGTCTTCTTGGGTGAATGCCGACATGATGCTCCCTAGAGGCCAAGAACGGCCTTTGCCAGGATGTTGCGTTGGATTTCGTTGGCCCCGCCATAGATCGTGGTGGCGCGGTCATGCAGATGTTCGCGGATCATGCCCGGCGCGCCCGGCACACCCACCAGCGGCGCTTGCCAGCCTGGCTCCAGCCCCGCTGTCTGATAGACCAGCCCTTTGACGGCCAGCGCATCGATCATGGCCCCGGTGATCCCCTGGATCAGCTCTGATCCCATGATCTTCAGGGCGGAAACCTCCAGCCCCGGTGAGGATCCGGCCGCCGCCGCCGCCAGATACTCGTTGCAGACAGCTTCCAGAGCCAGAAGGCGGGCGCGCAGGTCGCCCAGCCGGCGCCGCCAGTGCGGATCGTCGGACAGCGGCCGGCCGCCATCACGGAGATCGGCCAGGGTCCGGCGCAACTGGTGCAGCAGGCGGGTGGATTTGCCCAACTCCGCCCCCAGCAGTCGTTC
Source organism: Niveispirillum sp. FG148 (assembly GCF_057809655.1). Taxonomy (NCBI): domain Bacteria; kingdom Pseudomonadati; phylum Pseudomonadota; class Alphaproteobacteria; order Rhodospirillales; family Azospirillaceae; genus Niveispirillum; species Niveispirillum sp. FG148. The sequence goes on along the minus strand of NZ_JBMDKJ010000028.1, from coordinate 18,238 downwards.
GTTGTTCAGCAGGAATTTCGCGTAAGTCCAGCCACGTCCTTCCTCCCCCACCAGATTCTCGACCGGTACCCGGACATCGTCCAGGAACACCTCGTTCAGATGGTGGCATTTATCGATGCTGATGATGGGGCGGACCGTGACGCCGGGCGTCTTCATGTCGATCAGCAGAAAGGAGATGCCGTTCTGCGGCTTGCCGTCATTGCCGGTGCGGACCAGGGCGAACATCATGTCGGCCCATTGCGCCATGGTGGTCCAGGTCTTCTGGCCGCTGACGACATAATGGTCGCCGTCGCGCACGGCACGGGTCTTGATGTTGGCAAGGTCCGACCCGGCGCCCGGCTCGGAATAGCCCTGGCACCACCATGTGTCGGTGCTGCGGATACCGGGCAGGAACCGGTCCTTCTGCTTCTCGCTGCCGAAGGTGTAGATCACTGGACCGGCATAGCAGACGCCGAATGGCGTCAGCCAGGGGGCGCCGGCCTTGCTGGTTTCATCGTCGAAAATGGCGCGCTGCAACGGTGTCCAGTCCTGGCCGCCATATCGACGGGGCCAATGACCGACAATCCAGCCCTTGTCGAACAGGATCTTCTGCCAGCGGACATAGTCGGACTTATCAAGATGCTGGCCTGCCAGGACCTTGTCACGGATATCGTCGGGCAGATGGGTGCCGCAGAAGCGGCGCACCTCTTCCCGGAATACCTGGATGGCCGGGTCGCGCATGAGGTCGATCCCCAACATGGTCTTCCTCCGGATTATTGTTATGATTGGTGAGTCAGAAATCAGACTAGAGTGGGCTGGCGGGTTCGTCAACGGGTGCAAGCGCTGATGAAGAATTTTTATATTGACTGATGATTCAAGAATCAAACATCATCATACTCATAAACGCTTGTTCCGTGCCGCTTTCGTGCAGGATGGTGTGATGTCCGCTGAAATCTCCGCTGCCGATGTGACCTATCATGAGCTGCTGTCTGCTGACGATCTGCCCGTTGGTCAGATGCGCCTGTTCGCGCTGGGCGGGCAGGAGGTTCTGCTCTGCAATGCGCCAGGCGGCTTTTTTGCCGTGCGCAACCGCTGCCCGCATGCAGAATCCCCGCTGGATGGCGGGCGCCTGCGGCAGAACAGCATTTCCTGCCCGCTGCACGGCGCCCGCTTTGATTTGACGACCGGCCGCGCCCTTGGCGGTACTGGTTACCGCCCCTTGACCTGTTACCCGGTGAGGGTTGAAGGCGGACGCGTCCTGGTGGGCTTGAAGGGATAGGGGGGGCTAAAACGCCGCCCCGTCCACGGCACCCCGTTCCATGCTCCACCGGATACCGCGGCGAAGCAACTCATAGAAGACGGGGCTTTGCCAGGAACAGCGCTCATTATGGGGATATTCCTCCATCAACGGGCGCAGATCGTGCTTGCCCCGGCAATGGCCCAACACAAGATACAGAACCTTTCCTGGTCCATGGTCGCGCAGATACATCACGGGGTGGTCCGCCTCTGGCCATTCTTCCTGCACGAAGGGGGCACAGTTCCCGCCCCAGCGTGTGTGCAGCAGGGTGTGGTTGCCGGGGCTGACACTGCCCAGATACAGTTCATCCTCCACCCAGAAATTTTTCAGGCCGCGCGTCAGGGGATGGGTGCTGTCCGTCACCTGGATTTCATAGCGGCAGATGGGCGGGTGCGCCCGGAACTGGCTGCCGAGCATGTCCGACAGGTCGATATCCAGGTCGGGGCAGTCGATGTGACCATCGTCGAGAAACTTGATCACCGAGTTGGTGCCGTGCAGGGCGAACCATTTGCCGCCCTTGGCCAGGAACCGGCGCAGCCCCGCCTGCTGCTCAGCCGTCGGCACCACATCGCAGGTATAGGTGATCAGCACATCCGCCGCCTCGATCTCGGCAATGCGGCTGTAATCAGGGCCCACCTCGACCCGGATATCCTCATGCTCGGCCAGCAGCTTCAGCAGCTCCAGTCGGGCGAAATTGATGTCGTGATATTTGCCGCCGGCCACCAGATAGACGTCGATCCTGCTGGACATGTCGGTTCCTCCGCGGGTCATCACAACTGAACGCGCTTGGTATAGCCGCCGTCAACCACCAGGTTGACGCCGGTGACCCAGCTTGCCGCCGGACTGGACAGGAAGGCCACGCAGGAAGCCACCTCTTCCGGCGTGCCCAGGCGGCCCGACGGCTGGGCGGCAACGGCCGCAGCGTAAAGCTCGGGTGCGCCGGCTTTGATCCCCTCCCAGGCGCCGCCGGGAAACTCGATGGGTCCGGGGGAGACGACATTGACCCGGATGCCGCGCGGCAGCAATGTCTGGGACAGTTGCTTGGCATGCACGATCAAGGCGCCCTTCATGGCGTTATAGGCCATGGGAGCCATGAAGGTTTCCACGGCCGCCGTGGTGCCGGTGATGGTGATGGCCCCCTGGCCCGACGCTTCCAGCGCTGGCAAGGCCGCGTCAATGGCGCGCAGCGTGCCCAGCACATCGATCTGATAGGCATCGTGCCAGCTCTGTTCCCCGTTCATACTGCCGCCGGCGGAGACATTGGGCACCAGGATATCAATCCCCCCCAGAGCCGTCCCCATGCTGGTGACCCAGTCCTTGACGGAGTCGGCGTCGGCGGCATCCATGGCCGCCCCGACCACCTTAACTCCCAGGCCCGACAGGTCGGCGATGGCGGCATCCACTTCCGCCGCCTTGCGGGCGCCGATTGCGATGTCGCAGCTCTCCCGCGCCAGCGCCTCTGCAATGCGGCGGCCGATGCCGCGCGTGGAACCGGTGATCAGCGCCTTGCGCCCGGTCAGCCGAAGGTCCATTAGATGTCCTCCCCCCTTTGTGGAAATGATTGTTGCGGGTCAGGGCCGTGGCCCCCTGTGCAATTGACAAGCACCCAGTCTTCCCGCCATTATCATGACTGGTGAATCAAAAGTCAACGTATCCACGCGACGATTGCGTTGACCCATCCCAGAAGCGGCCAAACAACGGAGGGACCATCATGGTGATGGAAGGCAGACCGCTTGCCGACAATGTCTTTACCTGGCCCAGCGATAATCCCGCCCTGATCGGCGGGATGGATGCGCGCGGGCGCATCCGCTTTCCCTTCATGGGAAGACCGGGGGAAAAACCGGTCGAACTGGCGCGCGAAGGGGCGCTGTGGAGTTGGACCGTGCAGCGTTTTCTGCCCAAACAGCCCCCCTATCTGGGACGGGAAACGAAGGCGGAATTCCAACCTTTCGCCCTGGGCTATGTCGAACTGTCGGGGCAGGTGCGGGTGGAAACGCGGCTGGTCGATTGTGCGCTGGAGGATTTGCGCATCGGCATGCCCATGCGCCTGACCATCCGCCCCCTGTTCCAGGATGAACAGGGGCAAGAATTGCTGATGTACGCGTTCCGCCCTGTGGCGTGAGAGCAAGAAAAGGGGAGGCAGGGGTCATGTCGGATGTGGCGATTGTCGGGATCGGAATCCACCCTTTCGGACGGACGCCGGACCGCACGGGTTTGGAACAGGGGGCTTTTGCCGTGCGCCAGGCGCTTGCCGATGCGGGCATCGGCTGGGGCGACGTGCAGTTCGCCTATGGCGGCAGCCAGGATGGCGGTAATGCCGACACAATGGTGGAGGAATTGGGTCTGACGGGCCTGCAATTCATCAATGTCGCCAATGGCTGCGCTACCGGCGGTTCCGCTCTGATCTCCGCTTACGGGGCCATCCGATCGGGCCAGTATGACCTGGGTCTGGTCGTCGGCTTCGACAAGCATGAACAGGGATCGTTTCGGGTGCGCCCGGCCGACTGGGGCCTGCCCGAATGGTATGGGGAGGTGGGGTTCGCTCTGACCACCCAGTTCTTTGCCATGAAGATCCAGCGCTATATGGCGCTCTACGGCATCACCGACGACGCCCTGATCCGGGTGGCGGAAAAGGCCTTTGCCAATGGCGCCTTGAACCCCAATGCCTGGCGCCGCCGGGCACTGTCATACAATGAGATCGCGCAGTCGGCGATGATCAGCGACCCGTTGCGCCAGTACATGTTCTGCTCACCTGGCGAAGGGGCGGTTGCCCTGGTCCTGGCCAGCCCGAAAAAGGCGGCGCAGTTGACAGGTCATCCGGTCTGGCTGAAGGCAGCGGCCATGCGCACGCGCGGTGCCGGATCGTTTGAAGTGTTCAGCCCCAGCCTGTCCGTGGAGGAGGGGGAGGGCGCGACACCCATCGCCGCCCGGGGGGCCTTCGCCATGGCCGGCATCGGGCCGGAGGATATCGATATCGCCCAGCTTCAGGACACTGAAAGCGGGGCGGAGATCATGCATATGGCGGAGAATGGCTTCTGCCGCGATGGCGAGCAGGAGAAATGGCTGCGCGACGGGTTGACCCGGCTGGATGGCAGGTTGCCCGTCAATACCGATGGCGGCTGCCTGGCCAATGGTGAACCCATCGGCGCATCGGGGTTGCGTCAGGTCTATGAGACGGTATTGCAACTGCGCGGTGATGCCGGGGCACGGCAGGTATCCAGACCGGTGCGCACCGGCTATACCCACGTCTACGGGGCGCCGGGCGTTTCCGCGGTGACGATCCTGGCGCGGTAGGGAAAGTCTTCCGTCTTCCCTGCCATCGGGTGGGGAAGACGGAATAGGCTTCAGGGCGACCTCACCCAGGTCATTTGGAGATCACCCTGATTTAAGAATTCCACAGCGCATAGACGGCGTCGGATGGCGCGTGCCCGCCCCGATGCTTCATCAAGGCGAACACGCCCTGGTCCCAGGACACGCTGCGCGGCGGGCTGGCATTCCAGTCCATCAGATAATGGCGATGGCTGAATTTCCATACGCCGTCCCGACGCTGATATCGGTCCAGATAGCGGCCATACAGGACACTGTCCGTGTCGGCGTCCGCCGCGGCCGCCAGCGTCAGGCTGTAGATTTCTCCCACGGCCCGATCGCCGCGGATATCGAACCACTCATTGCCCGCCATGTGGAACGACCGGGCCAGCCCGCCCGTCGCCCCCACGGCCAGCCTGCAGAATTCCGCCGCCGACCCGGCGAAATAGCCGAAATCGACGGTGGCTTCCGGGTGCCAGACGCTGCGCAACAGCGCCTCGTCTGCGCGATCCACGGCCCGGTTATAGGCCATGTTCAGTTCGTGCAGTGCCTGCTTGGCCAGCAGGATGTCCAGATCGGCCATGGATGGTCTCTCCGTCAACTCAGCAATCCCAGCGGCTGTTCCAGATGCTGGCGCAGCGCGGCCAGGAAACGGGCACCTGCTGCGCCGTCAATGGCCCGGTGGTCGCAGGACAGTGTCACCGACATCACCGACCGGAAGCGGACGGCGCCGTCGCTGGCTTCCTGCGCCTCCCGCCGGGTGGCGCCCACAGCCAGGATGGCGGCCTGAGGCGGGGCGATGATGGCCTGGAAATGCCGGATGCCGAACATGCCCAGGTTGGAGACGGCAAAGGTGCCATCGCAAAGGTCCTGCGACACCAGGCGACGGTCGCGGGCCCGGCTTGCCAGGGAGGCAGCCTCCGCCGCGATGGTCCGCAGGGATTTTGATCCCGCGTTGCGCAGCACGGGGGTCACCAGCCCGCCTTCGATCGCCACGGCGACGGCGATATTGGCTTGACCGAACCGGCGCATCCCTTCCGATGTGAACTGCACATTCACGTCGGGCACATCGACCAGGGCCAGGGCAGAGGCGCGGATGATGAAGTCATTGACCGATATTTTCTGTCCCGGCAGTCCGTTCAACTGTGACCGCAAGGTCAGCAGATCATCCATCAGGATGTCGGCCGTCAGATAGAAATGCGGCACGTCGCGCTTGGCGGCGGTCAGGGCGGTGGCGATGGTGCGCCGCATGGCGCTGTGCGGCGCCAGATCCCCGTCAAGAGGGGGGACGGGAGGCGATGCCAGGGTAGAGGCGGCGGCCCGCACATCTTCCTTCGTCGCATGCCCCTTTGACCCTGTCGGTGTCACGCTGGATAGCGGGATACCCAGATCCGCCGCCAGTTTACGCGCCGCCGGCCCGGCGGGGGGGGTAACCGCGGGGGCTGCTGCGGGCGGCAGCAGCCCCCGCGCGTCGGCGTGGCGCTCCACATCCTCCACATTCACACGGCCATGCCGGCCCGTGCCGGCCATATGCCGAAGATCAACGCCCAGTCGATTGGCCAGCCGGATGGCATGGGAGGTGGCATGGACCGATCCATTGTCGATGGCCGCCGGCGCCGCTTTCGTGGTTGGGACGGGTGCCTCTGCCGGCGGATGGGCGGCGATATAGGCTTCCACATCTTCCTGGTTGATGCGGCCGTTGCGCCCCGTACCCGTTACTCGCGACAGGTCCAGGCCATGCCAGTTGGCAATGCGGCGGGCGATGGGGGTGGCGGACGCCGCCTCGTTCCGGCGCTCCAATTCGGCATCGGCAATCGCCGCCGGCGCAGCCTTGCCCACTACGGTTTCCGGGGCCGCGGCGGGTGGAGATGGTTCCACCGATGCTGGCGCGACATCGCCCCGGATGAAGCGGTCAATATCTGCTTCGGTCACGCTGGCATCGGCGACAATGGCAATCAGGGCCCCCACGGGCAGGGTCTGCCCTACGGGTGCCACCAGCCGCCGCACCGTGCCTTCCAGATCGGATTCCAGCGTGTTGACGATCTTGGCGGTTTCGATATCGACGATTTCCACGCCACGGGAAAGGGCTTGCCCCTCCGCTACGTGCCAGTTGGAAATCGTCCCTTCCGACATTTCCAGGCCCCATTTGGGCATGATGATCGGGGTGATGGCGTTCATCGCGTCTTTACCCCTGTGTCAACGGCCGGAAAGTACTTTGCGGATCGCCGCTTCAATCTTCTCCGGCGATGGCAGATAGGCCGCTTCCAGTTCCCGTGCGAAGGGCACGGGTGTATGGGGGGCGGTGACCTGGATGATGGGGGCCTTCAGGTGGTGGAAGGCCTTCTCCGCCGCCAGGGCCGCGATATCGGCGGCCACGGAACAGCGCGGCGGGCTTTCATCCACCACCACCAGCCGGCCCGTGGCCCGCACGCTTTCCAGGATGGTTTCCTCGTCCAGCGGGCTGGTGGTGCGCGGGTCGATCAGGTCACAGGTGATCCCCTCCGCGGCCAGCTTGTCGACGACACCGATGGCCAGTGGCACCATGCGTGCCAGGGCCACGACGGTGACATGCTCGCCCTCGCGCACCATGGCCGCCTCGCCAAACGGGATCGTGTAATCCCCGTCTGGCACCTCGCATTCGTCCATGTAAAGCGACTTGTGCTCGAAGAAGATCACCGGATCGTCATCGCGGATGGCGGTGAGCAGCAGGCCCTTGGCGTCATAGGCATTGGACGGGATCACCACCTTCAAGCCCGGAATGCTGGTCAGCATGGGGTAGATGGTCTGTGAATGCTGAGCCGCCGCGTTCATGCCCCCACCGCAGGTCATGCGAATGACCAGGGGCGTGCGTGCCTTGCCGCCGAACATGTAGCGGAACTTGGCCGCCTGGTTCAGCAACTGGTCCAGGCAGACGCCGACAAAGTCGGCAAACATGATCTCGGCTACCGGGCGCAGGCCGGTCAGGGCCGCGCCATTGGCGGCGCCGACGATGCAGCTTTCGGAAATCGGCGTGTCGATCACGCGATCCTCGCCGAACCGGGGCAGCAGCCCCTTGGTCAGACCAAAGACGCCGCCAGCCGCTTCACGCTCGCCAGAGGTGCCGCCGGCCCCGCCGGACACATCTTCCCCCAGCACGATGACGCGGGGGTCGCGTTCCATTTCAAGATGCAGGGCGTCATTGATCGCCTGGCGCATGGAAATCTTGGGCATGGGTCAGGCTCCCGCTCAATAGCTGATATAGACGTCGGTCAGAACGTCGGCGGCGGTGGGGGCCGGGGCAGCCACAGCCTCCCGGACGGCGCGGTCTATCAGGTCGCGGACCTCGCCTTCGACCTGATCCAAGTCACTGCCGGGCAGCAATCCGGCTTCCGTCACCCGCTGGCGGAGGATTTTCAGGCTGTCATTTTCCGCGCGAAGGCGCGCCACCTCGTCCTTGGCGCGGTAAAGCTGCGGGTCGCCTTCAAAATGCCCGAAGAAGCGGGTGCATTCGGCATAGACGGCGCATGGCCCGCCCCCGTTGCGCGACAGTTCCGTCGCCTGACGCATCGCCTCATAGACGGAGAAGAAATCATAGCCGTCGGCCTTGAACACAGGCATGCCGAAGCCTTCGGTGCGGCGCACCATGTCCCGGCTGCCCACTGCATAGCTGAAACCGGTATGTTCGCTGTAACCGTTATTCTCCAGCACGAAAATCTTCGGCACCTTCAGCACCACGGCCATGTTCATCGCCTCGAACACGGTGCCCTGGTTGCTGGCGCCATCGCCGCTGAAAGAAACGGCCACGCCGCCGGTCTTCAGCACCTTGGCCGTGATGGCGGCGCCAACCGCGATGGGCGGTCCGCCGCCGACAATGCCATTGGCACCCAGCATGCCCTTGTCCAGATCGGCGATGTGCATGGAACCACCCTTGCCCTTGCACAACCCGTCTTGTCGGCCGTAGATTTCCTTCATCATCCCGATGACGTCACAGCCTTTGGCGATGCAATGACCGTGGCCGCGATGGGTGCTGATGATCTTGTCCCGTTCCGTCAGGTGTTCGCACACCCCGACGGCGACGGCTTCCTGGCCGGCATAAAGATGGGTGAAGCCGGCGATGCCGCCGCGCTGGATATCGACATGGATTCGTTCCTCAAATTCCCGGATCGTTACCATCTGCCGGTAGGCGCGCAGCATCTGGTCTCGGCTGATCTGCATGAAATCCCCCCTGTGATGTCGGGCAGGGCAAGGCGTGCCGCGCGGGTGGGCCGTGGTCGGCCCGGTCGGTGTGCGGCATAGGGGTCAAGGCCCCAAACCTCCCAACAATGATTTTTGATTCACTAGTCATTGTAGCGTTGCATCTTCGGCCCGTCAACGACAGTTCCCCGTGTCGGCCGGATTTTGGGTCGCAGGTTGCGTGGCTTGAAAAGGGCGGATTGCGACGCGGCCTGGATTGTGACTAAATGATTATAGAGTCATCAATCAGCATTGGCGTTGATCCGCCGCCTTCCCGACAGCAATCAGGGTGAAGCCGTGCCGCCCAGGAAGCAGAAAGTCGCTCCCGTCATCGACGGAGCCGAGGAAAATGAAAAGCCGTCCGGCCGTCGCCGACGGTCGCAGGCCCAACAGCAGAAGAATGAGGAGACGCGTACCCGTCTGCTGAACGCCGCCGCGCGTGTCATCGGCAAATATGGGTATGCTGGCTGTTCCATCGCCCGCGTCGCGGCGCGGGCGAAGGTTGCGCATGGCACATTCTATCTTCATTTCAAATCGCAGCAGGATCTGTTCGACCAGTTGCTGCCGGCGTTGGGTGCGGAGATGCTGGACGTGATCGGCAAGGCGGTGCGTGACAGCAAAAGCCTGATCGAACTGGAGCAGCGCGGGCTGACGGCGAATTTCGATTATCTGGTGCAGCACCCCTATTTGCACCGTGTCACCTCGGAGGCGGAACTCTATGCCCCCGTGGCCTACCGGCAATATTTTGAGGAACTGGCAAAGCCCTACAAGAAATCGCTGCGGCGATCGATGGCGGCACAAAGCCAGCCGGCCTTCAGCGAGGATCAGTTGGATGCCGTCATCTCCATGCTGCTGGGTGCGCGCTATTATCTGCTGACGCGGTTCTGCGTGCAGGGCAACAGCCTGAAGCCGCTGACGCCGGAACTGACGGAAACTTATCTGCGCTTTGTCGCAGAGGGCTTGGGCGTGAAACCGCCGTCGCCAGCGGACGCTGCCATGGTGTTTCCGGCAGCGGAGGTGGTGCCGCTGGCGCCGCCTCGCAGGCGGAAAGTGGCGGGGCAGGGGGATTAGAGTGTGATCGCTTCAAATGGAATCATTTGAAGCGTGAATCACACGACAAACCAAAAGCTTAGAGTTTATCAGGTGCTTCTGGAAGCGCCTGATAAACTCTAACCCCCTGCCGCCCGCGCTATTGACGCCGCCACTTCCTCCCGCGTCGGGTTCCGGCGCAGGGTCAGGCCGCCATTCACCTGCAAATTCGCCCCCGTCATGAAGCATTCGTCGGAGGCCAGCCAGACGGCGGCGGCGGCGATGTCGTCGGATGTGCCGATCCGGCCCAACGGATATTCGGGCAGGAATGCCTCGGTCAGGCCGGGGATTGCCATATGCCCTTCCGTCATCGGCGTTGCGGTCAGGCCGGGGGAAATGGAGTTGGCGCGAATGCCCTGGCCGCCGAACTCATGCGCGACGACGCGGATGATATGATCGGTCCCGGCCTTGGCGCCCATATAGGTGGCGTGATCGTTCAACATGATGGTGGCGGTGGCGGAACTGATCTGAATGATCGACCCGCCGCGATCCATGGCGCCGATCACCGCCTGATAGAACATGAACGGCCCCTTGAACTGAAGCGCGCTCATCTGGTCGAACTCTTCCTCGGTCGTCTCCAGGAAGGGTTTCAGCAGGCCCCAGCCCGTGGCGTTCAGGGCGATATCGACATGGCCCAGCTTTTCCCTGGCGAAATCGGCCAGAGCGAAAACCTGTGCCCGGTCGGTAATGTCGCAGATCGTGGCATGGCCCCCGATTTCATCGGCCAGCCGCTCCAACTCATCCCGCTTGCGCCCCGCCACCACCACGGTTGCACCTTCGGCGGCGAAGCGGCGGGCAATCACCTGACCCATATTGTCACGATTGGCGGCGCCAATGACGATGGCGCCCTTGCCTTCAAGACGTCCCATGATGTCCCCCGTCAGACCCAGTAGCGGACGGAAAAGGTGCGGGATTTGAAAGCCCAGCGCCCGTCGATCTTCACCAGAATATCGTCATACTGGCCATGGGTGCGGCGGGCGACGCCTTCGCTGTCGGTGTAGGATTCAGCCGTATACATGCGCGCCGTCGCCTGATCGCCATCGACCTTGATGAAGCCGGGAAGCACCAGAAAGACGATGTCGGGATAGTGTTTCATTGCCGCGACCCAGGCATCGACAATTGTCTGTTTGCCTGACAGCTTCTCCATGCCCGGCACATGGGGCAGGCACCAGAAACTGTCCTCGGCCCAGGTCGAAGCCCAGTCTTCGGCATTGTGCTGATTGACGGCGTCCGCGTAGGTTTCGTTTAACTCGCGGATGGCCAGACGGTCCTCCACCGGTCCCGTGAACGGCATCTCTTCCTCCCGATTATGTGGATCATTTGGGTCGGCGCGCCCGACCTTGGGGATCAGAATAATGAATGCTGATCCGTCAGTCACAATGCTGCTCGCGCAGCGGCTTGTCAAGTCCGGGTCGCGGTGAAATCCGGGCGTCGCTTTGCTGCGAAGGCGCTTAGCCCCTCGGCGAATTCCGCGCTGTCGGCCCGTGTGGCGAACTGATCCTTTTCCATCAGGAGCTGGGCCATGAAGGCGGCGGTCAGCGGGCCGCGCAACAGAGCCTTGGCGGCGGCATGGGCGCCAAGCGGACCGGCGGCCAGGCGCTGCGACAGGGCATCGGTCGTTGATGGCAGCATGTCGGTAGCCACCACCTGATTGACGATGCCCAATTGATGGGCTTCGTTGGCGCTGAAGCGATCTCCCAGCATTACCAGCTCACTGGCGCGTTTCAGACCGCACAGCTGCGGCAGGATCATTGTTGCCCCGCCATCCGGCGTCGCTCCCAGATGGCAATAGGCCAGGGAAAAGGCCGCCCCTTCGGTTGCTATGGAGAAATCGCAGGCTGCCGCCAAGCCGATGCCAAAACCCGCCACAGGGCCATTGATGGCGGCGATAACCGGCTTTGGCATGCGCCATATGCGCTGCACTGCCCCGTGGGCATGATCGATCAGCCGGTTGAAATAGGCCCGACGATCGGCAGGCGTCTGATCCAGGGTTTCCACAAACTCCCGCACGTCGCCGCCTGCCATGAAGGCGCGTCCGGCACCGGTCAGAATGATGCTGCGCACGGTGCTGTCCGTCTCCAATCCGGCCAGTGTCCGGTCAAGTGTGCGGGCCAGCGCCATGTTCAGCGCGTTCAGCGCGTCCGGCCGGTTGAAACGGACCTGGGCCACGCCGCCCGATCTTTCCACGATGATGACATCTTCCATCTCGATTCCCCTCCGGGTTGCGCAAGGCCGCGCCTAAGGGCTCTTGACGACCGGGCGCCCAACATGATTATGATCAATGAATCATAAGTCAATAAGTGGAATCGCCATGACCATGATCCGGGTTACCGACCGCGACGGCCAGCAGTGCGATCTGGACGCGGCCGATGGAGACAGTCTGATGGTGGCCCTGCGTGATGCAGGGTTGCCGGTGGCAGGGCTATGTGGGGGCAATATGGCTTGTGGCACCTGCCACATCCATATTCTGAACGCGGTAGAGGGGCAGTTGCCGCCCGCCGGCGCGGACGAAATGGCTTTACTGGTTGATCTTCCCGATTATCTGCCCTGGTCGCGGCTTTCCTGTCAGATCAAGGTCAAGGCAGCTTTGAAGGGGCTGTCTGTTGTGATTGCCCCGGATGATTAAGGCCGTGGCGTAGTGGCCCCCGGTTGAACCAGCGCCCCATCCGTTGCTATCATCGGCAATGGAAAGCATGTGGCGCCGGTGCTGGTCCGGGGGCCGCTCATGGTCAAGGAGTATTCAGGGGTGGGGGCAAACGCACAGGTCCGGAAACGGAAGCCGTCTGCCGAAAAGGTGGAAAAGAACGAAGCCACGCGACTGGCCCTGATCGAGGCGGCGGCTAAGATCGTGGGCCGCTATGGCTATTCCGGCTGCTCCATTGCGCGTGTGACCGCCAAGGCGAAAGTGGCGCACGGCACCTTCTACCTGCACTTCAAATCGCAGCAGGAACTGTTCGATCTGCTGCTGCCTACGCTTGGCGCCCGCATGCTGGACAAGATCAGCGATGCGGTGCGCAATGCCACCTCGCTTCTGGAGGTGGAACGGCGGGGGTTGGAGGCAAACTTCGCCTATCTGGTTGCCCACCCCTACATGTACCGCCTGATGATGGAGGCGGAGCTGTTCGCGCCCACCGCCTTCCGCGCCCATATTGACATGCTGATCGAACGCTATGTCCGCTCCCTGCGGCGCAGCCTGAAAGATCAGGAGCCACCGCTGTACAGCGATGCGGAGCTTGAACAGGTGGCCAGCATGCTGATGGGTGCTAGATCCTATCTGCTGATGCGGTTTTGTGCCGTGGACGGCAAGATACAGCCCCTGTCGCCCGAAATCCTGGACACCTATCTGCGCTTTGTCGCCAACGGGCTCAAAGCTGGCCCCATGACTGCGCCGCCGGCCGCTAGCCCGGAGCCGGAAGCCAAACCCGCCCACCGTCGCCGCTCCCGATCAACGGCGACGGTGGAGGCGTGAGGGTCAGCGCCGGCCCTCCAGATAATCGTTGATCATTTCGTGGAAGCGACGAACGCGCGCTTCCTGCCCTGTCAGATAGGCATCCTTGAAGCCGCGCGACCGCAGACCCAACTGCTGCCCCACGGCGATGGACAGGTCCTGATCGGCGACAAAGCCCAGGCTCTGCTCCCCGTGCCGGAAGACCTCATGTTCGGCTTCGGCCAGGGGGCGTGGTCCCACGGGGGTCATGGTCTGGGTCTGCCCCGGTACCAGCGGCACCATGAACCAATGGTCGAACAGGCACTTTTCCGGATCAGTCGGGTGCGGCTGCGGGCGCAGCAACTGGAACCCGTCCGCGCTCATGGTCAGGGAGACATTGGGGAACAGGGTGTAATGGTGATAATCGGTCAGTTGATCATCATCCAGAAGATCATAATGCGCGAAGCCGCGTTCCTTGCCCAGCCGCCGCTTCTGCTGTTGCAGGGCTTGGCGGGCGTCGCGGGCATGGCCCTGAAAATCGGCCGGGTCCAGGTCCCAGGCGCGCAGAATATCATCCAACGGCTGGGCCACATCCGTCACGCTCTGCGCCCGCAGTGACGGCATCCCCCCCTTCATCCGCATCCGGTTATGCCCCGATGCATAGAGGTCGAACATCGTGTCCTGATAGGCGTCCTCGATGAAGCTCGACAGTTCGGGATGCAGGGTCGGCAAATGATAACTTTCGTTGAAATTATCATGGATGATCTTCCAGTTGCAGTTCACCTCCGCCGTCAGATAAAGCACGCGCACCTGGCTGCTCATGCTGTACTTCTCGAACTGCGGGGCCACCGGGTCCAGGAATTGCCGCAGCGGCGGCGCATCGGGATCCATGTTGACCCAGACGAAGCCGCCCCAGACCTCGCAGCGAACCGGCGACAACCCGACCTTTCCACAGGGGTTTCCTTGCGGGAAATCGTCGGGGTCCTGAACGCGACAGGTGCTTCCCGACCGGTCAAACTGCCAGGAATGGTAGGAGCAGGTGAACAGCTTGGCGTGACCAAGGTCCCCGTGGACAAGCCGGTTTCCCCGGTGCGGACAGACATTGTAGAAGGCGGCGACCGAGCCATCCTCCTGCCGCACCATCAAGATGCTTTCACGCCCGATTTCGTGGGTGATGTAATCGCCCGCTTCCGGCAGGTCGGCGGCCCAACCGCCGATATGCCATATCCGTGTCCACATCCGGTTCCATTCCAGCTCCATGAAGGCCCGGCTGGTATAACGGTCACCCGTGATCGGATCTCCCCGCAATGGCGGCGGCGGGGGAGAGGGCTCGATGGCGGGATGGGGCGGCTGGTTCTGGATCACGGACATGGGCAGTATCCTCCGCTGTTCTGCTGGCGGCCCTTTGCCGCTATTTATGATTTATGAGTCATTGGTCATGATATGGCCGGCGACGGACAACGTCAATCGACCAACGATGGGGAACGTCACCCCAGCATCTTGGGATTGTTGATGGACAGCCGGGCGCGGGTGATGATCATCAGCGCCTGGCGCAGAGCGATGTCACGGCTGGTCTCATCGAAAGCGCCAGCCTCTATGGCGTTGCACAGGGCGGTGACATCGTTGCTGCCAATCAGATCGCGGATTGCATCCGCCATCGCGGCCCGCTCCATTCCCCCCCGCAGCTCACGCAGGGCGATGGAAAGGGCATTTGCGACCATCAGGCCGGTATATCGGGCCTGATCGGGAAGCTGGGGCAGCAACTCGCTGCGCAGTGTGGTCAGTGCCGTTTCCAGAAGATTGTCGATTTCGGGCAAATCGCCGCTCATCGGGCCGCCTCCCTCTGCTCGATCTCGCGCAGCATGTCATATTCGATTTCGGTCAGCATCCGACCGGTCAGGGCCAGTTCCAGCGACGGCTCTGTGCCTGACAAATGGCGCTTAGCCTGCTGTACGGCCACGGCGGCCCAGCGCAGGTGCGCCATCACCTCCCACCAGCCCACGGCGGCATGGTCAATGCTGCGGCCCGACATCTCCTCATAGCCTGCGTAGAAATCAGCCCGATCCCCGATGCCGCCGGCCTCGCGTTCCCGTTTGCCGAAGCGCCAGCAGGCGGCACAGAACCAGCCGATATCCTCCATCGCATCCGACCAGCCGGCGAATTCCCAATCGATGATGGCGGTCAGCTTTCCCTCATCGACCATGTAATTGCCGGTGCGATAATCGCGATGGGACAGGACCAGGGCGGTCGTGGCGGGTCGGTGCCGGTCCAGCCAACGCAGGCCGTAGGCGAGGACCGGATCGCTCGCTGCCTGCTCTCCCAGCCAGTCGCGGTAGGTGTTCAGGCAACTCCCCATGATGTCGGGCGCTGGGCGGGACAGGAAGGCCAGATCGGTCGTGCCCGGTCGGATGGTGTGCACGCGCCCCAGTTGCCGGCCCAGCGTGCGGGCGAGGTCAGGCGGAACCGGTCCCTTGACCAACCGGTGGCCGGCCGCTGTGCCCTGTGCCCGACGCATGATATAGAAGGGGGGGCCCAGCAATCGGCCGGACCCTTCCACGAACAGCGGTTCCGGTACCGTCACCCCGGCGGTGAAGGCCGCACGCAGCACGGCCGCTTCCTCGGCCTTGCCCAGGCTGGCGGACACGCCGGTGGCGGCACCGGATCGGAAGACGACTTCATGCTCTCCATCGAAGGCGCCGCCCTCAATATGCAGGTCGATCGCCAGATTGACAGAGATGGCGCCACCCGACAGACGCCGGATATTGGCCAGCCCGACCTGCCGGGCCCCCGCTTCTGCCGCGATCCAGCGTGACAGGATTTCCAGCTGATCGGCAGAGAAGGGGGCGTTCATGCCCACCCCCAGAACCCGTCCCCTTCCTGCAGGTAGGATCGGCTCAACACCATCTTGTGGACCTCCGACGCGCCATCGACCAGCCGTGCCTGACGGGCATAGCGGTAAATCCATTCCAGCACCGTATCGCGGGAATAACCGCGTGCCCCGCAAAGCTGGATGGCGGTATCGGCGGCGCGCGACAGGGTGTCGGCCACCTGAACCTTCGCCATCGACACCTCCTTTCGTGCGAAATGTCCGCGGTCCAGCGCGGCCGCCGCGCGCATGGTCAACAGCCGGGATATCTCGATCTGCATGGCCGTTTCGCCCAGCATCCACTGCACGCCTTCGTGCTCTGCCAGTGGCATGCCGAAGCTGTGGCGCTCCTTTACATAGGCACCGGCAATTTCCAGACAGCGCTTGGCCAGGCCGGTCCAGCGCATGCAATGGGTCAGACGTGCCGGCCCCAGGCGGATCTGGGTCGCCTTCAAACCGTCGCCGACATTCATCAGCACATTTTCATCGGCGATCTCCAACCCGTCGAAGATCAGCTCGCAATGACCGCCATGTTCTTCCGGTCCCATGATGGGGATGCGGCGCTCGATGCGCCAGCCGGGCTGGTCACGGTCGAACAGGAAAGCCGTCAGGCCCTTGCGCTGATCGTCGGAGGTACGCGCGATAAGGATGAAATGCTGGGCGATGCCGGCGCCGGTGATGAACCATTTGTGGCCATGGATGACCCAGCGCCCGTTCTTGTGTTCTGCTCTGGTCCGGATCATGGAAGGGTCGGACCCACCGCCTGGATGGGGTTCCGTCATGGCGAAGGCCGACCGCACCCGGCCTTCCACGATCGGCTCCAGCCAGCGGCGTTTCTGGTCCGGCGTGCCCACCTGGCTCAGTAGTCGCATATTCCCATCGTCCGGCGCCGCGGCATTGAAACAGGCGGGGCCGAAAATGGACCTGTTCATCTCTTCATAGCAAGCGGCCAGCCCGATGAAGGGGAGACCCTGACCTCCAGCCTCGCGCGGCAACTGCAAAGTCCAAAGGCCAGCAGCCTTGGCCTTTGCACGCAGGTCCGCCAAGGGCCCCTCAGCGACATTTTCATGCTCGTCCCAATTGGCGCGGTCGGCTTCGACCGGCAGGATTTCGGTGTCCACGAAGTCTCGGATACGGTGGCGGTAATCCTCCAACGCCGAGGGCAGAACGAAGTCCATCCCAAATCCTCCAGAAAAAGAGCGAACGCTCGCTCTATAACCTGTTTGCCCTTCGCGGACAAGGGCCGTTCATGCTATGCGGGCGGAAGGGAAGGGGAACGGATATGGAAAGCTATCGTGCATTCCTGGCGGAATATGATGTGTCGATGGAGGCACTGTGTCGGCGCATTCTGGACCGTCACCAATCCACGATCCGGGTACGCAAGGCCGAAACGGCAGTGGCCAACCTGATCAGGATCGTGGAAACGACCCTGGCCGTCGCCAACCGCAAGGGCTTCCATTCCATGTCGTTGCGGGATCTGTCGGAACAGTCGGGCCTGTCGATGGGTGCGCTTTACAGCTATTTCGACAGCAAGGACACCTTGCTGCTGATGATTCTGGGCCAGGTCGTTGATGCCGTCGATATGGCGCTGGTGGCCAGCAGGGCGGATACGCCTGCTGCGCGATTGCGTGACCTCATGGCGCGTCATGTCTATCTGACCGAAGCCATGGGCCCCTGGTTTGTCTTTGCCTTCATGGAGGCAAAGGCGTTCGGCAAACAGGGTCGGGACATGGCGGTGGCGAGCGAACTGCGAACAGAATCGCTTCTGCATGATGTCATTGCCGATGGTGTGGCTGATGGCTCGTTTCGGGCCTTGGATCCGATCATGGCGGCCAGCCTGATCAAGCCTATGCTACAGGATTGGTATGTGAAGCGCTCCAAGTACCGCAAACGGGATGTCGGGCCCGACGGGTTCGTGCAGAATCTGGTCGATCTGGTGTCGGCAATGCTGGCGAACCCGGCGCGGCGCTGAGCCTGGCCGAGTTGCGACAGTTGGGATTGGCGTAGGGGGAAAGAGCGGTTGATTGAAAATAGTTGTTGCGTTGCGGGATGTGGTGGGTCT
>NZ_JBMDKJ010000027.1:0-82918 GCF_057809655.1 Niveispirillum sp. FG148 | reverse complement strand
GCCTGACCACCGACAATTTCAGCCCCCCATACAGCCCCACGGGCGGCACAGCCGCAACGGGTGTATCGCTGACCGGGACGACGGGGGCGGATAACCTGACAGGCTGGCTTGGCAACGACACGATCCTGGGGCTGGACGGCAATGACACACTGTCGGGCAGCTATGGCAATGACAGCCTGGATGGCGGGTCGGGCAACGACATTCTTTACGGCGAGGCTGGTAACGACACGCTGATCGGCGGGGACGGCAATGACCAATTGTGGGGCGGGGACGGCGCCGACCTGCTGCAGGGTGGATCAGGGAACGATTACCTGACCGGCAATGGCACGCTTGATGGCGGGGCCGGCTTTGACAGTCTGCGTGGCGGCAGCGGCAATGACATCCTGATCGGCGGCGATGGCGACGATTTCATGTCGGGCCTGGGCGGCAGCGATCTTTTGCAGGGCGGATCGGGCGACGATTACCTTGACGGGGCCGGCACTTTGCAGGGCGGGGCCGGCAACGATACCCTGCTGGCGGGCGGTGTCGGACTGCTGGAGGGCGGGGCCGGCAACGATACGATCCACAGTTCCGGCTATGGCGAAACCATCGATGCCGGCGACGGCAATGATGTGATCCGGCTGGTCCCCGCGGCGGCCACCATCACCGGCGGTGCGGGCCGCGACACCTATCTCGCCACCTATGACAGCGCCTTCCCCCGGTCCGGCATCGCCGTCATCACCGACTTCACGGCCGGGTCCGGCGGCGACGTGATCGATGTCAGCGCCCTGGTCTCCGGCATCGCGGATTTCGGCGGCGGCAGCCTGACCGCGCAGGGCTATCTGCAACTGCTGCAGACCGGGTCCGACACGCTGGTGATCTATGACCGCGACGGGTCCAGCGGAAGCCAGACCCCCATCACCCTGATGCGGTTGCAGGGCGTCACCGCCAGCAGCCTGACCAGCGCCAATTTCACACCCGAAATAAACGCCACCGGTATGTCCCTGACCGGGACCACGGGCAATGACAGCCTGACGGGCGGTGCGGGGAACGACACGATCCTGGGTCTGGAAGGCAATGACTGGATTTCGGGCGGTGAGGGCTCTGACAGCCTTCTTGGCGGCGACGGCAACGACCAGCTTTATGACAGTGCCGGCAACAGCCAGCCCGACACCTTGCTGGGCGGCGACGGAAATGACTGGCTGAACAGCTATAACGGCGCCGACCTGCTGGATGGCGGCAGCGGCAATGATACGCTGCAATATAGCGGTAGCGGCGGGGCCACCCTGCTTGGCGGTGACGGCAACGACACGCTGCTGAATAGCGACAGCGGAACGGTCACCCTTGATGGTGGCGCCGGCAACGACACGATTGTCGGCAGCAGCGGCAATGACAACATCATCGGCGGTGCTGGCAACGACACGCTTTCCGGCGACCTGGCTGCCGACACCGTGGATGGGGGCGATGGCGACGACCTGATTTATGCGCTGTGGGCCGATCCCACCTCCGTCCCGGGAAACGACGGTGCCGATGTCCTGTCGGGCGGGGCGGGCAACGATACGCTGGTCGGCTATGGCGCTGACGACACGCTGCTGGGCGGGGATGGCGATGATGTCTTCGTCCTGCCCAGCCAGGCCGCCACAATCATCGGCGGCGCCGGCCGCGACCAGATCACCCTGAACCGGTATGCCAGCGGCATTGTCGTCACCGACTTCACGGCGGGTGCGTCGGGCGACGTCATCCTGTTCAGTCAGGCCATGGCCGGTGTCACCGGATATAGTGGCGGCGATCCGTTGGCTCTCGGCTATCTCAGCTTCGTGCAGGATGGCGCGGACACGGTGCTGCGCCTGGACAGCGACGGCACGGGAACCGGAACGGAGGTCATCACCCTTCTGCGCCTGTCGAACGTCACCGCCACCAGCCTGACCGCCGATAATATCGCGCCGGCGCAAAGTCTGGGCGATGGCAATGATCTGCGATCCGGTACCAATGGCGACGATGCCATCGCCGGGGGTGGCGGCAATGACACGCTGTATGGTGGCTATGGCAATGACACGCTGTATGGCAATGCCGGCAATGACTTTCTGGATGGCGGTGACGGGGGGAACAACTGGCTGGACGGTGGGGACGGCAACGACACGCTGTCTGGCGGCTCCAACAATGACACGATCTATGCCGGCGCCGGCAATGACAGTATTTCCAACTGGGGCGGTGTGGACTTTATCGATGCCGGCGACGGTAACGACGATGTCTTCAGCGTCAGCAGCAGAGGCACTATCCTGGGCGGCGCCGGGGATGACACCATCGAAGGCTGGGGTGGCAGCAGCCTGGACGGCGGGGCCGGCAATGACAGCATCAAGGGCAGCAATGGAAACGACACCATCATGGGTGGTGCCGGCAATGACGTCCTGGATGGAGCGGTCGGCAGCGACCTGATCGACGGCGGCGACGGCGACGATCAGGTCAGCGCCAATGTGTCCGACGGCACCTCTTATATGTCCCCTCATCGCAGCGCCACCCTGCTGGGGGGTGCCGGCAACGATACAATCAGGGGCGGCAACGGCAATGACCTGATGTCTGGCGGTGCCGGCGTCGACGTCTTTACGACCATGTCTGACGGGTCAGGTGGCATCGACACCATCGCCGACTTCAGCGCGGAGGACGTGATCGTCTATCCGAAGGATGAAGAGTTCGGAAACGGCTTCCCCCCCATCACCCCCTATAGCGCTACCGGCACGGGCGTGCAGGTGGAAACGCTGGGCAACGGGATGACCCGGTTGCATTTTCGATCATCGCCCGGCGGTGCCAACCTGTGGGCGGTGGATATTTCCGGCAGCTATCAGGTGAGCGATTTCGTCCTGGAGGGCGATGGGGTCTTCCTGGCCAGCGGCCGGGCGGCATCACAGTCCCTGACCGGCGGCACGGGCAATGACGTGATCAAGCTTCTGTCCGGCCATGACACGGTTTCCGGCCTGGACGGAAATGACAGGATCGATGCCGGCTATGGCAATGATCTGGTGGATGGCGGTGCAGGCAATGACAGCCTGCTGGGCGGTGGCGGCAATGACACGCTGTATGGCGGTGACGGCAATGACAGCCTGAGCGGCGGGTTCGGCGATGACAGCCTGAACGGGGGCAACGGCAACGATTTCATCCAGGCCGGCGGCGGGGCTGATACGATCAGCGGCGGCAACGGCGATGATACCCTGACCGGGGGCATGGACAGCGACATCATCGATGGCGGCGACGGCAATGACACCCTGGTGGCGGGCACCGAGAACAGCTGGTCCTGGTGGGCTGATCCCAGTGGCAACACCCTGAATGGTGGGGCCGGCAATGATCTTCTGATCGGCGAATATGGTGCTGACCTGCTGAATGGCGGGGCCGGCAACGACACTTTGTCGGGTGGTGTCGGCAACGACATCCTGACCGGCGGCGACGGCGCGGACATATTCGTCATCGGCATGCATTATGGCAGCAGCCCCGGCAACGACATCATCACCGATTTCTCCGGCCCAGACCTGCTGCGCATCGACGGGGTCAGCCTGACCACACCGGCCGCCGGCCCCACCACGGGGCTGCTGTCAGGCGATGTGCGGGTGGCGACCAGCGGCGGCAATACGCTGATCTCCATCGGGCTGGACACAGTGGCGGGGGCCGATACGGTCATCACCCTGTCGGGCCTGACGCTGAGCGCCGGTGATCTGGCGGTGACCGGCAGCAGCGGGCTGATCCTGCGCAGTGCCCTGCCGCAGTCCCTGTCCGGCACGACAGGCAATGACAGCCTGAGCGGCGGAGCCGGCAGTGACACGATCCTGGGGCTGGGTGGCAATGACACGCTGGTCGGCAATGCTGGCAATGACAGCATCGATGGCGGGGCGGGCAATGATCTTGTCGCCTATCGCTTCGATGATCTGGGCATGACCAACGGCATCAGTTTCTCCGCCGCCGCCATCACCACGGGCAGCAGCGGCAGTCTGGTCGATGGGCGCGGCGGCACGGACACGCTGCTGAATTTCGAAGGGATCGGCGTCACCGGCACCAGCTTTGCCGACACGATCACGGGCAGCGCCCTGGCCGACCTTTTGTCGGGCCTGGGCGGGGCCGACAGCCTGTCCGGCGGGGCCGGCAACGACCTGCTGCGGGGCGGTGAGGGCAATGACAGCCTGGCGGGTGGCGACGGTGACGACACGCTGGCCGGCGGGGTGGGGTCCGATACGCTGGTGGGCGGATCGGGTGAGGACACGGCCAGTTACGACCTGTCCGAGGGTGCCTCGGGCGGCGTGGTGCTGCGTATTTCCGGCAGCTTCGTCCAGGTGGGCAATGCCACCGACAGCCTGAGCCAGATCGAACGGATCGAGGTGCGGGGCAGCCAGTTCGCCGACACGATCCAGGGTGGGTTGGGTGCCGAAACCATCGTCGGCCTGGGCGGCAATGACAGCCTGTCGGGCGGCGGCGGCAACGACACGTTCCTGTATCTGGCCCGCGACCCGGCCAATGGCACGGGCCTGCTGGCCCAGGGCATCGACCGCATCGCCGATTTCGGCCCCGGCGACCGGATCAGTGTGGAGGGTCTGACCTTCACCGGCACGGGTGTCGGCAGCGGGAATGGCGCGTCCTTGCTGTCGGGCGGGATACAGGCGGAAATCGTCAATGGCGTCACCCGCCTGCATATCGGGCTGGACAGCATCGCCGGGGCCGACCTGACGATCGAGTTGGGCACGGCGGTGGATGCGGCGAACCTGCGGGTTTCGGGTTCGGACATCACCTCTTCCAGCAACCTGACCCTGGCCGGCACGACCAATGCCGAATATCTGGCGGGTGGCGATGGCGACGACACGATCAGCGGCCTGGGCGGCAATGACAATCTGGTCGGCGGTGGCGGCAATGACAGTCTGCTGGGCGGCGACGGCCAGGATCAGCTGAATGGCGGGGCCGGCAATGACACGCTGGACGGTGGGGCCGGTGACGACGCTGTCGTCCTGAACCAGACGCGGGCGGCAGGCTATAGCATCATCCGCAACGGTGATGGCAGCATGACCCTGTCCACCAGTACCTATGGCAGCGACCGGCTGGTCGATGTCGAGGGGCTGTCCTTCACCGACGCCTATGTCCGCCTGACGGTGGCCAGCTTCACGGGACCGGCCGGCACCTCCTTTGATGGCACCGATGCCTTTGGCGACAGCATCACGGGCGGTCAGGGCAATGACTACCTGAATGGGCGGGACGGCAATGACCTGCTGATCGGCGGGGCCGGCGGCGATTATTTCCTGGGCGGTCAGGGCAACGACACCATCCAGGGCGGGGCCGACGGCACGGGCCAGAATAACGGCGTGCTGATCGACACGGCCCGATACGACGGCAATTTCGCCAGCTACACGATCAGTTCCGCCCTGGTCGGCAATGTCCTGACCTTCACGGTCACCGACAACCAGCCGGGCACGGACGGGGATGACGGCACCGATACCCTGACGGGGATCGAGGCGCTGAGCTTCAAGGATATGGGCTTTGTCCGGCTGGTGCCGCAGAGCAATACCAACCAGGACGGCTCCACCTATGTCGAAGGCACGCTGTTCGCCGACAACATGTCGGGAACGGCCAACCGCGACAGTTTCAGCAGTGTCGGCGGGGCGGACACGATTGATGGAGGGGCGGGAGAGGACAATGTCTTCTTCAACACCGCGATCGCCAACGCCACCATCACCCGCAGCGGCGCCAATGTGAATGTCACCGTCGGCAGCGTCACATCGGTCCTGACCAACATCGAAAGCGTGGGCTTCACCGACGGCTATGTGCGGCTGGCGGCGTTCGAATCCATCGATGCCAACGGCAACAGGTTCCTCGACGGCACCGATTTCGCCGAAACCCTGACCGGCGGCACCGGCAATGATTACCTGCGCGGCAACAAGGGCGCCGACAGCATGGTGGGCGGGGCCGGCGGCGATTATATCGAAGGCGGGGCCGGCAACGACATCATTGATGGCGGCGCCGACGGCAGCGATGGCAGCGGCAACAGCCTGGCCGATGTCGCCCGCTATGCCGGCAATTTCAGCGATTACACCATCACCCGGTCCGGTGACACCGTCACGGTGACCGACAATAATACCGCCGATGGCGACGAGGGCACCGATACGCTGACCGGGATCGAGGCGCTGAGCTTCAAGGATGACGGTTTCGTCCGCGTCACGGTGCAGACCAGCACCAATCAGGACGGGTCACGTTCTGTTGAAGGCACGCGCTTCAATGACAGCCTGACCGGGACCACCGGGTCGGACTTCTTCCGCCCCGGCGCCGGCGCGGACAGTATCGATGGCGGGGCCGGCACCGACACGGTGTCGCTGGACCTCACCTATAACGCGGCCAGCCTGTCCAGCGGTGGCGGCGGCTGGACCTATGCCAGCGGCGGCAATGTCTACACGCTGACCAATATCGAGGCGCTGTCCTTCACCGACCAATATATCCGCCTGACACCCGTCACCTATGCGGGCACGGACGGAAACCGGTCCATCAACGGCACGCAATTCGCCGATGACCTGTCCAGTCTGGCGGGCACGGGCAATGACAATGTCGATGGCGGGGCCGGCAATGACACGCTGGCCGGCGGGTCCGGCGGCGATTACCTGTTCGGCGGGTCCGGCAATGATGTGATCGATGGCGGGGCCGACGGCACGGGCAGCGGCGGCACGGTATTTATCGACATTGCCCGGTTCGACGGCAACATGGCCGATTACACCATCACCCGCGCTGGCGGCACCGTGACGGTCACCGACAATAACAGCGTCGGCGGCAGCGAGGGCACCGACACCCTGACCAATGTGGAGGGTCTCAGCTTCAACGATGGCTTCGTCCGCGTTGCCGCCCAGACCATCCTGGCCGGCGACGGGCTGACCGCCTATATCCAGGGCACGCAGTTCGCCGACAGCCTGACCGGCAGCAGCGGCAGCGTGGCCGACTATTTCGACAGCCAGGGCGGCAATGACACCATCGACGGCGGCAGCGGCGACGATACGGTGCGCATCAATGCCAACCTGTCGGATGCGTCGATCAGCCTGGTGTCCGGCACCAGCTTCCAGGTGACGGTGGGCAGCACCACCCTTCAGGTGACGGATGTCGAAGCCTTGAGCTTCAATGACAGCTATGCCCGTCTGACCACCTATGTCTCCAGCGACAACCGCACCTATATCGGCACAGAGGTGCTGGGCGACACGGTCAGCGGCAGCACCGGCAACGATTATATCGACGGCCGGGCTGGCAATGACCTGTTGAGCGGCGGCAGCGGGGCCGATGTCATCCAGGGTGGGGCCGGCAACGACACGATCGATGGCGGCGCCAACGCGTCCGGCGTGGATGTCGCGGTCTATGGCGGCAATTTCGCCGACTATTCGATCACCGCGGCGGGCGGCACCTTCACGGTGACCGATAATAATACCAGCAACGGCAATGATGGCACCGATACGCTGACCGGGATCGAAGCGTTGCAGTTCGGCGACCAGTTCGTGCGTGTCGCCATCGAAAGCGTGGCCACGACCCTGTCGACCAGTGGCCAGTACATTTATGGCACCATCCTGGGTGAAGCCATCAACGGCACCGTCGATGGGGACGGCATCCTGGGTCGCGCCGGCAATGACACGATCAATGCCGGTGGCGGCGATGACTTCATCGATGGCGGCGAAGGCAATGACACGATCGATATCGGCGACGGCGCCAATGTCATCCGCTGGGCGACCGGGGACGGCAATGACACGATCAGCGGCTTCACGGCGGATGATATCCTGACCATCAAGGGCGGCATCGCGCGCGGCGATGCCAGCCTGTCCATCGCGATCAGCGGCGGCAACACCATCATCACCATCGACAGTACGGCGACATTGACCCTGGTCGGTGTCACCAGCCTGACGGACAGCAATTTCGGCACGGGCTGAGGCAGGGGCGCGCCCCTTCCCCAGCCCCCATTCATCGTCAAAATCCATTTTCCGGTGAGCAAGACATGGCCCTGGTTCCGCCCGATCAGAACGTCGCCCCCGTCAATACCGTCCCCACCACGACGCTTTCCGCCACGCAAGGTCTGGCCCGCGCCATCACGGGCCTGTCCATTGCCGACACGACCCAGGACAATTCCATGAGCGTCGTGCTGACCGCCAGCAGCGGCACGCTGTCGGTCACGGGCATCAGCGGGGTCACGGTCAGCAATAACGGCACGGGCACGGTGACCCTGTCGGCCAGTTCCGGCAGCGTCGCCGCCAACCTGCGCACGGTGCTGGACAGCCTGACCTTCACCGTATCGGCTGCGGGCACGGCCACCATCCGCATGGAAACAACCGACAGCGGCAATCTGTCGGATGTCGATACCTTCAACATCTCCGTAGCCGCCAACCAGGCCCCCATCAACACCCTGCCCGCCAGCGTGGCCGCCCAGGTGGGCACGGCGCTGGCCCTGTCGGGTTCCAACCTGATTTCGATTTCCGACAGCGACGTGTCGTCCATGACCGTAACGCTGACCACCAGCAACGGCCGCTTCACCTCGGGCACGGGCACCGGTTCGGGGACGGGCACGCTGGTGCTGACGGGCACGGTGTCGGCGGTGAATACGGCCCTGGCCGCCGTCACCTACACGCCGGCGACGGCGGGCAGCACCAGCATCGCCGTCAGCAGCAGCGACGGGCTGGGCGGCAGCGACAGCGATACGATCACTGTGTCGGTCGCGGCGGCCGCCAATAACAGCCCTGTCAACACCGTCCCCTCCTCCACCCTGTCGGCGACGGAGGATGTGGCGACAGTGGTGACCGGGGTGAATGTCAGCGACGCTGACGCCACCAACACCCTGTCGGTGACCTTCACGGCCAGCGCCGGCACGCTGTCGGGCAGCAACGCCACCCTGGGGACCGTCACCTTCACGCAGAATTCCAGCGGGTCGGTCACCTTCAGCGGCTCCAGCCAGACCGACCTGAACGCCGCCATCGACACGCTGAGCTTCACCGGCACCGATCCCGGCGTGGCCACCATCACCATGTCGACCAGCGACGGCCAGGGGGGCACGGCCAGCAGCACCTTCTCCTATTCCGTCACGGCGCCCACCAACACGGCCCCGGTCAATGCCGTGCCCTCCAGCACGGTTACCGGTGCCACCCGCGGCACGGCCTTCACCTTCAGCGGTGGCAATGCCGTCAGCGTGACGGACAATGGCACGTCCATCACCACCAGCGTCGGCACCGACAACGGCACCCTGGCCGTCACGGCCAGCGGATCGGCCAGCGTCAGCAATTCCGGCACGGCGACCGTCACCATCACCGGCACGCCCACCGATGTGACCAGCACGCTGGCCAGCCTGCGCCTGACGGCAGCCAGCACGGGATCGGCCACGATCAGCGTCACCAGCAGCGATGGCAGCCTGAGCGATGCCGACAGCTTCCAGGTCACCATCACCGCACCAAGCAATACGGCCCCAACCGGCACGGCGCCCGCCAGCCTGTCGGTGGAAAACGGCCAGTCAATCGCGCTCAGCGGGTCCAATCTGGTCAGCGTGGCCGACAGCGACAGCGGCGACACCCTGACCGTGCAGTTGTCGGCCAGCAACGGCACCCTGTCGGCCAGCGGCGGCGGCACCGTCACCGGGTCGAACAGCGCGTCGCTGACCATCGCCGGATCGGTGGCAGAGGTGAATGCAGCCCTGGCCAACCTGTCCTTCCATGGCACCAGCGCCGGCACGGGCACCATCACCGTCACCACCACCGATCTGGCCAGCGCCAGCGACAGCGACCAGATCAATGTCACGGTGACGGCCGACGCCACCGCGCCCGCCACCCCCACGGACAGCAACAACAGCGCCAACAGCATCGATACGACGGCCAGCAACGGCGCCACCGTCGGCATCACGGCTAGTTCCACGGACGCGGTGGGCACCATCGCCTATAGCCTGACCAGCAATCCCGGCAGCGCCTTCGCCATTGATGCCGCCAGCGGCGTGGTGACGGTGGCCGACCGCGCGGCCCTGTCCGCCGGCACGGCCACCCTGACCGTGCGCGC
Organism: Niveispirillum sp. FG148; assembly: GCF_057809655.1. Classification (NCBI taxonomy): domain Bacteria; kingdom Pseudomonadati; phylum Pseudomonadota; class Alphaproteobacteria; order Rhodospirillales; family Azospirillaceae; genus Niveispirillum; species Niveispirillum sp. FG148. The sequence goes on along the minus strand of NZ_JBMDKJ010000027.1, from coordinate 72,916 downwards.
CACAGACACGGCCGGCAACCACAGCCAGGCGGATTTCAGCGTGACCGTCACGTCCCCGCCCGTGTCGCCACCGGTGTCGCCACCGGTTTCACCCCCCGTTTCCCCGCCGGTATCGCCGCCGGTCTCTCCCCCGGTATCCCCACCCGTTTCGCCCCCCGTCTCACCACCGGTATCGCCACCGGTGTCCCCGCCCGTGTCGCCCCCCGTATCGCCGCCGGTCTCCCCACCGGTTTCACCGCCGGTCTCTCCGCCGGTATCGCCACCGGTCTCCCCGCCCGTGTCGCCGCCCGTGTCGCCGCCGACCTCTCCCCCCGTGGTGATCGGCGGGGCAACGGTGACGACACAGACCGGGACCGACAGCAGCGGGCGGCCGACGACCACCGTCACCGTCAATCCGGTTCCCGGAACGGTCACCACGCCGGCCGTCGTCCCCCTGGTCACCGGCAGCGCCGGGACCAGCCTGCAGGCCACGCTGCCGTCGGGCGCCGGCCTGACGGTCAGCGGCCCGACCAGCGCCCAGACCAGCAGCCAGGGCGCCAGCGTCCTGTCCGGCGCGGCGGGTACCGTCACGACGGGCACTGACGCCATCGCCCTGGTCACGGCCGCCATCAGCCAGTTCACCAGCAGCCTGAAAACCAGCCAGACATTGGTGGTCCAGACCGTCACGCCCACCCTGTCCGGCAGCACCCTGCCCGGCACGCCCATTGTGATCAGCGGCGGCACCACGGCCAGTCAGCCCGAGGCCCTGATCATTGATGCCCGCGGCCTGCCGGCCGGCGCGCCCTTACAGCTCGACAATGTCGATTTCGCCGTGGTGACGGGGACGGTGACGGTCACGGGTGGGGCCGGGTCCAACTATGTCGTCGGCGACAACAGCGCGCAAAGCTTCACGCTGGGCGCCGATGACGACACGCTGCATGGCGGCGGCGGCAATGATTTCGTCGGCAGCCTGGGGGGCAGCGACCTGCTGTTCGGTGATGGCGGCAACGACACGGTCAGCGGCGGTGACGGCGACGACCGGCTGGTCGGCGGCGTCGGCAATGACAGCGTGATCGGCGGGGCCGGTACCGACATCGCCCGCTTCGATGCCACCTTCGCCAATGTCACCATCACCACGGCCGCCGATGGCACCGTCACCGTCACCGACAAGGCCGGCGCGCTGGGCACCGATACGCTGACGGGGGTGGAATTCCTGCAGCTTTCCGACCGGCTGGTCATGCTGGGCAGCGTTCACGGTGTCACGGCCGTCACGGGATCGGCCACCGGCTTCAACGAGGCGGCCTATCTGGCTGCCAATCCCGATGTGGCCGCCGCCGTGAAGGCCGGCATCCTTGCCAGCGGCGCCGCGCATTACACCGCCTTCGGCCAGGCGGAAGGGCGCATCGACAATGCCACTTTCGACAATGCCTGGTATCTGGCCCACAATCCCGACATCGCGGCGGCCGTGAATGCCGGCATCTTCCGCAGCGGCTTCCAGCATTTCCTGCTGAATGGCCGTGCCGAGATGCGCGCACCCGACGCCGACCGCGATTTCGACGGCGGCCTGTTCAGCGAAAATTACTATCTGGCCGTCAATCCCGACGTCGCCTCTGCGGTGGCCCAGGGCATCTACAAGTCGGGCCTTGCCCATTACACCCTCTTTGGCAAGGCGGAAGGGCGTATCGCCTTCCCCACGGCCGGGTTCGACCTGGCTTTGTTCGACGAGAGCTACTATCTGGCCAATAATGGCGATGTGGCCGCGGCCGTGGATGCCGGCGCCTTTGTCGACGGGCTGGAACATTTCCTGCGCTATGGCATGAAGGAAGGGCGCGACCCCAGCGCCCTGTTCAACACCAGCTACTATCTGGCCCATAATCCCGACGTCGCCAGCGCCCTGTCACGGGGGCAGATCGACAATGCCTTCATGCATTACCTGCAATATGGCGGGCGGGAGGGACGCGATCCATCGGCCTGGTTCGACAGTTCTGCCTATCTGGCCACCTACTCCGATGTGGCCGCGGCCGGGGTCAATCCGTTGATCCATTATCTGGCCCACGGGCACGAGGAAAACCGCACCATCCAGGTGTCCGATACGGGCCTGTGGGTGGGATAGGGCCATCGGGGGGGAGCATGCCCCCCCCCCCGACACCTCCCCTGATCCTCAGCCCTTGGGCACGAAGACCACGGGCTGGCCGGCCTGCTTGTGCGTCACGCCCTGGCGCATGACGAACTGCACGCGCTGCAATTCCGTCACATCGTCGATGGGGCTTTTGGCCGTGGCGATGATGTCGGCATCCTTGCCGGGTTCCAGGCTGCCGATGCGCGACCCGCGGTCCAGCAGGTCGGCCGCGTTGACCGTGGCCGTCTTGATGGCGTCGGCCGCCGGCATGCCGGCATCGACCATCAGCTTGAATTCCAGGGCGTTGTCGCCATGGCGGCTGACGCCGCTGTCGGTGCCGAAGGCGACCTTGATGCCCGCCTTGACGGCCTGGCCGAAGGAGCCCTTCATGCGTTCGGACACATCCATGGCCTTGCCGGCTTGGGCGGCCGTCAGGGTGGTGTTGTTGCGCGCCATGGTCGACACGGTATGGCCGGCCAGCAGGGTCGGCACCAGATAGGCGCCCGTCTGCTTGAACAGCTTCAGGCTGTCGGCATCCAGATAGGACCCATGTTCGACCGAATCCACGCCGCTGCGCAGGGCCAGGTTGATGCCGCCGGCCGCGTGGGCGTGGCTGGCCACCTTCTTGCCCATCATGTGCGCCGTATCAATGATGGCCTTGGCCTCGTCATCGAACATCTGCTGGCCCGTGCCGGCCGCAATGTTGGACAGCACGCCGCCCGTGGTGGCCAGCTTGATGACGTCCGCACCCTTGCGGATCTGTTCGCGCACGGCGCGCCGGCAATCATCGGCGCCGTTGCAGACATTTTCCGACCTGAGCGCGTGGGTCACATCCTCGTTGAAGCCGTTGACATCACCATGGCCGGCGGTGATGGAGATCATTTCCCCCGCCGCCAGGATGGTCGGTCCTTCCACCTTCCCCTGATTGATGGCATCGCGCAGGGCAAAGCCCGTGCGGGCCGACGCGCCCAGGTCGCGGACCGTGGTGAAGCCCGCCATCAGTGTGCGGTTGGCAAAGGGCACGCCGGAAAGCGCCGTATCCTCCGGCCCGTCCTGCACCTCGGCCAGGATCGAGCGCGGGGTCAGCTCGCCCGTCAGATGCACATGGCAATCGATCAGGCCGGGCAGGACGAAGCTGTTCTTCAGATCGATGGTCTTCGCGTCGGTCGGCGCACCGGCGGCGGCCGCATCCAGATATCCGGCCTTCACCGCCGTCACCTTGCCATCCGTCACCACCAGCGTCTGCTGGGACAGCGGCTTCTGCCCCGGTACCGCCAGCAATGTGCCGGCATGGATCAAGGTGGTCTCCGCAGACGCGGCGCCGGTCAGCAGGGCCAGCGCCCCGACGGCCCCGGCCAGACGGCGGCGCCAAAGCTTCTCGCACGACATGATGAATTGCCTCACCTGTGTTTGTTGTCCGTTACAGATGGAATGACCGGGATTCGTCGGGATGACAAGTGGCGGAAACCGGCCGCGTGATTTTGTCGGGCACGGGCGCCGGCGTCGACATCCTAACCGAAAGGTTAGGTTGCATCACCCCCAGCCCAGATCGTTGCATAGTGCAGTTTTTGCATAATGCGTCATGCATATTTCAATGATCCACATATATTCGTATGTAAACCGCCTATAAACACAGTCAAAAGGACCGCAGAATCCCTCAACTTTCAGGCGTGCCGTAACCGTTGGCATGTGGGCTGCAATCCTAGGTTCCCATGACGGCGACAACGCCGCGAACCAACGAACCGATGGAGACCGACATGACCAAGTTCTTCGCCAAGGCCGCCGCCGCCGCCCTGATCGCCGCCGCCGTTGCCGCCCCCGCCTTCGCCCAGAATGCTTCCGGCACCATCCAGCTGAAGGGCAATGTGGCGCTGTCCTGCACCATCGCGGTCCAGGACCTGGGCCAGTCCCTGTCGCTGAAGACCGGCGAGACCAACAAGACGGTCGGTTCGGTCACCGAAACCTGCAATTCCGGCTCCGGCTACCGCATCACGCTGGCCTCCGCGAACGCCGGCAAGCTGAAGAGCGGCAATTTCACCATCGATTACAGCGTCAACTATGACAGCTTCACCGGTGGCCTGACCAGCCAGGCCGTTGTCGACCGCGCCACCGCCCAGTTCGGCAAGAAGTCGGACCTGAAGGTCTCGGTCGCCGCCTCTGACCAGTACATTGCCGGCGATTACGCCGACACGGTGACGGTCACCATCGCCGCCAAGTAAGGATTTGCCCGCTCCGCTGGCTCCATCTGCCCCCGTCGGCCCGGCCGCACGGGGGTGTTGGCGCGAACGGCTGGCGGCGGGGCCGCAAACAGCGTAGTCTGACATCGTATCCAGCCCAAAAGGGGACAGGCCAAGGAAACCGGTATGGCCGACTGGCAGACACAAATGTCGAAGGCGGGCGCTGTCGCTGGAAAGCTGACCGGCGCCGAAATCGTTGCTATCGCGCGGGCCAATCTGGGCCTGGCCGTGGGCGCGAAGAACGAACTTGCCTTCATCAAGGCCGTCGACAGTGCCGCCGACGGCGCCAACTACTCCTTCTACAGCGCCGATCCGGGCGGGATTTCCCGTGTGCTGACGGCCATCCGCTATGAATTGACCAATTCCCGCGCCGACGGCGATGACTGGCTGCTGGCCGGCGCCTATGACGGCACGGAAACCAGCGCCTGGATGGAGGGGTTGAAGGCCGGGGACGAGATCCGGATGAACTGGACCGGGTCCTCCACCGGCACCAAGGTGACCACGACGACCCTCAGCTTCATCGTGGCGGAAGCCAGCGACACCACCCGTACCCTGGCCCGCATCGATACCGGCAAGACCGGATCGATCGCGCTGACCAGCGCCAGCTTCGACCTGTATGCCCGCGCCAGCACGTCCGAGATCCTGATCTATCGCCCGCGCAGCGCGTTCGACACGCGCACCAGCACCACCCGCGATGATGTGCTGACGGCCGCCACCACCCTGTCCAGCCTGATCGATGGCGGGCCGGGCAATGACGTCATCACCGGCAGCGACCGCGCGGACGTGCTGCTGGGGGCCGGCGGCAATGACACGCTGGCCGGCGGCGGCGGCTCCGACCTGCTGCGGGGCGGGTCGGGCGACGATGTCATGAGCGGCGGGGCCGGGGCCGACCATTTCGAGGTGGATTCCCGCGGCGATCAGGTGGTGGAGAATGAAGACGAGGGCAATGACACCGTCTATAGCCGCCTCGCCGCCTACAGCCTGACCGACAATGTCGAGAATCTGGTGCTGCTGAACCCCGGCAATGCCGCCGGCACCGGCAATGGGCTGGCCAACGAGCTGCTGGGCTATTCCGGGGATGACAGCCTCTATGGCCTGGAAGGCGACGACACGCTGGATGGCGGGGAAGGCAATGACCGGCTGGATGGCGGCGGCGGCAACGACACCCTGATCGGCGGCAGCGGCAACGATATCTATATTGTCGACAGCGACGGCGATATCGTGACCGAAGCGCTGGGCAATGGCACGGACGAGGTGCGGGCCAGCATCGCCAGCTATGCCCTGACGGCCCATGTCGAACGGCTGACCTATATCGGCGCGGAGGATTTCGCCGGCACCGGCAATGGCATGGCCAACCTGATCACGGGCGGGACCGGCAATGACACGCTGGATGGCGGGGTCGGCAATGATACGCTGGTCGGCGGGCTGGGCGACGATGTCTATATTGTCGACACCCGGTATGACACCGTCACGGAAAAGGCCCGCGGCGGCAATGACGAGGTGCGGACGGCGCTGGCCTCCTATTCCCTTCCCGTGGAAGTGGAGAAGCTGACCTATAGCGGCAGCGGCGGCTTCACCGGCAATGGCAATGTCCTGGCCAATATCATCACCGGCGGTGGTGGCAAGGACATGCTGAACGGTGCCGGCGGCAATGACACGCTCTTTGGCGGGGCCGGCGACGACACGCTGGTCGGCAGCGCCGGGCTGGACGAATTGTGGGGCGGCGCCGGGCGCGACCTGTTCCAGTTCACCAGCGCCGTGGACGCGCGCGATACGACCATGCCCATGACAGCGGGGAATAGCGACTGGATCCGCGACCTGGATCTGGGCGGCGCCAAGGGCACGGAACTGGCCGACCGCATCGACCTGCCCTTCTTCGTCACCGCCATCGCCGAGAGCCAGGTGCTGACCGGCACCTCCTTCGCGGTTGCCGTGAACCAGCTGTTCGCCCGCGGGGCCGCCCTTTACAAGACCGGCACGGCCGGGATTTTCATCTGGGGCAATGACAGCTACCTGATCGCCGGCGGCCCGACGCTGAGCACCGGCCTGGGCTATGACGATTTCCTCATCAAGATCACCGGCTACAAGGGCACGCTGGATCTGGGGGATCTGATCTGAGGGGGAGATGAAAAGAGTTTCCTCATTATAAAGTGCCATTTTAGATCACACCCCATAATGAGTAAAAATCCATTTGCACGTTACATTCACATAATTCATTTTAGATTAAATTCTATCTTCAGCGCTTGGGGCGGGCACATGGACGATTGCGCAATCTCATTATATCTTGAACTCTATGAAGGTAAACGCGCTGACCTTGAAACTGTATCGCGCCTAGCGCTTTGCTTTTCTCGTATTGTAAAAGAAGCCGCATTCCTTGTGGAGCCAAACATTCCCATAAGGGTGGAGATGGTAAGCGGAAGCGACAGTAGCCTTGGACTAAATAATAGAGTAAAGATAAGCACAGAAGACACCGACGCTAAAGTCCGTATATGGAGAGCTATACGGGTAGCTTCAATTTTTATATTTAGCTCCGTAATTGTTCCATATTATTCTGAAAAGATTCTAGATAGAATTCATGGAGAGGATGGATCTGATATTTCAGAAGAAAGTTTAGAAAAGATCGATAAGAGAATAGAAAAGGCGCTAGATGAGCGCGTTTTCAAGCAATACAAGAGAGAGACATTTCAGGCATTAAGCAAAGATGAAGCGATATCAGGAGTTGGCATCACCAATTCATTTGGATCTCGACCGACCCATATTATCCCCAGAGAATCATTTGAAGAAAGATCAGGATCAGGAAAATCGCATGAAGAACAGATCAAACATCGAGTGACGCACGAAGAATCCACTGCAAAGCTTCTTAGTCCATGGTTGGAAATGAAAAATCGGAAATGGAAATTAAGAACTCCCACAAGGGGAGATATTGGCGCATATATAAAAGATGTCGAGTTTCTTCAGCTTTTCCTTTCCGGAAGGCTGAACGTTTCCCTAAACGACAATCTACACTTCGACATCATACTCGAAATAAAAGAATCATATGAAGAAGGTCAGTGGGTCGTCAAGGAGTACAATGTTATTGAAGTTAAGAACCCAAAAGCCGGTCCACTACAAGAAAGCCTGGACCTCGGGAATTAGCCGCCACTGATTTGACGCAGGCGTATCGTTGCGTAAACGAAAACAAACATACACAAAAGGGCCGCCAACGACATGCTGACGAATATAGCAATGAAGGCCAGCGCCGCAGCCACCACTAAAGCGATTAGTGCGGGGCCGGCCCAGTCGGCGGCTACTTTAATTATGTGCCGATGCACAGATCGCTTCATCTCGCTCACCCTCCTTTCAAGTTGCTATATTAGCGTCAACAATTAAGCATCGACAAGCGACGTTCTGTGTAGGCCACATTCCCTGCGGTGCCCACAGCGCACCCCTGCCCGGCCGAATCCGCATGTTGACGGATCATATCCGATATCGGAATGATTGCACGTATCGCAACTTCCAGCCGGGAAAACGCCCATGCGCCCCTTGTCGATCCTTGGCCGGCTGGTCCGCCGGCTGTTGACCAAGCCCGCCATTGCCGGCGACCTGCCGGCCGTGCTGCTGCGGGAATTCGATCTCCAGGATGTCCGGAGCCGGACCACCGGCCCCGCTCGCCGGCCTTTTTCGGTCCGCATTCATCCGATCTCGGAATTCACGGAATATCGGGACAGATTATTCATTGCAACCTTCCCGTCCGTCGGCGATAAAGTTGGCTGAACCTGTCCCGCAACCATCCAACCAGAGGAGTGACCTTCGATGAATGCCCATTTCCCCCGTACCGGCAACGGTACCAACTGCGGCGGCTTTGCCCGTCGTGGCAACGTACTGTTCACCCGACAAATCCCCCTCAACGAACAAATGATTTTCCGAACAATCGAGGGCAGTGATGAGCTTCTTCATGTCATTGGGGCGCGGCCCCAAATTATTCTTTGAGCTTGCGCACTGGGCTGACCGGGACGCCGTTGGTCTGCGCGGAATTGAAGTCCGCCGCGAGAATGGCGAAACCCTGATCTGGGTCGGCCGTCTGCATCTGATTTATACCCCGGGCCGCTGGCGCCCGGTGGCCAGGGGACCCACCATCGATGGCCGTGACCATGATGACTACCAATCCAGGATCCGCCGCCTGGCATCCTGAGAAGCTGGACCCGCTGGTCCGCGTGCTGGAAGCGTTGCGGACGCTGGATCCCGACCTGCCCATTCAATATGCGCTGTCATTCCTGACCATCGCGCAGAATGAAGGGCTGTCGATCCGCGACCTGTCCGAACGCCTGGGCATCGCGCAATCCTCGGCCTCGCGCAATGTGGCCGCCTTGTCGAAGTGGCACAGCTTCGGCAAGGAGGGCCATGATCTAGTGCAGGCCGAGGAGGACCCGCGCGAGCGTCGGCGCAAGATCATCACCCTGACCGACAAGGGCCGCACCCTGGCGGCCCAGCTGGCCGACCTGATCCAGCCCGAACAGAGCCCGACCCTGCGCCGCACGGCATAATACCAAGCTGCGGTGAGTGAAACTCATCGTAGCTTGGTTGGCGCATTGAGCGCCCGCGACCCCATGGTCGCGTGAAGCCAAGTCGCCGGATGGCGGCAAGCGGCGCCTGAGGGCTGCATTGATCTGAACCGCGGGTTCTGATCAATGCAGATCAGTATAAGGGCGCGGGCCCCTTACCGCCCATAGGCGGCCAGGAACACCCGCACCGCACCGTCGACGCGCCTGGCCATTTCCGCGTCCCCCATCGGCGGCTGCACGCCCAGCAGGCCGCGCAGCTGTGTATGGCCGTTCAGCAGGCCATAGAATTGTTCGGCCGCCAGCAGCGCATCGGAAATATCCAGCCTTCCTTCGGCGTGACAGCGCTGCAGATAGGCAGCGATGCGACCCAGGGAGGCGGCCGGGCCCGTGCGGTAGAAATGGGCGGCCAGTTCATTGTCGGCTCCGGCCGACAGGATGATGCGCAGCAGGCAATGCAGCTGGTTGCTGGCCATCAGTTCCAGGAAACGCAGGCCCAGCGCCCGCAGCACCTCTGGCACGGGCTGGCTGGCATCGGCCATGGTCAGCGGTTCGGTCATCCGCTCCGCCCGGCGCAGGATCATGGCGTCGAACAGGCCGTCCTTGGCGCTGAAATGCTTGTAGATGGTCTGTTTGGAGACACAGGCGGCGTCGGCGACCCGGTCCAGGCTGGCGGCATAGCCTTCCTCGGCAAAGACCTGTTCGGCCGCATCCAGGATGGCGTTGCGCTTGCCCAGGTCCAGCGGCCGCCCGGCGCCCCGACGCCTGGTCTCCCCATCGATCCGGCGTGCATCGTCCGGCATGGTCTTGCATTCCCTCTTCAGTGCGCCTCGCCCACCGGTCCGCCGCGCAGCACCGGGCGCTTGACGAAGGGCAGGGTCAGCAACGCGATTGTAAACAACACACCCATGACCAGGAAGAGGTCGGCGAAGGTCATCACCACCGCCTGCTTCTGGATGGTCCCCGACAGCACGCCCAGCGCCGCATTGGCCCCGTCGCCATGCCCCGCCGCCGCCATCCGGGCCGCGACATTGTCCAGGAACCCCTGCACTTCCGCCCTTGTCGGGTCGATCCAGTCATACAGCACGCGGCCATGCAGGGCCTGGCGTTCGGTGATCAGGGTATTGATCCCGGCCAGACCGAAGGCCCCGCCCAGATTGCGCATCAGGTTGAACAGGCCCGCCGCATTGGGCACCTGTTCGGGCGGCAGCGTGCCCATGGCCAGCGTCGTGATGGGGATGATGCAGAACATCAGCCCCGCCCCGCGCAGCATCTGCGGCAGCAGCAATTCATCGAACTGCCAGTCGGCGGTGACGGGTGTGGAGATATAGAAGCTGACGGCCAGCAGGGCAAAGCCGATGGCCAGCACCTTGCGCACATCCATCTTGGAGGTCAGCACCCCGGCAATGGGCGAGGACAGGAACTGGCAGATGCCCGTCACCACCATGGTCGCCCCGATCTGCTGCGCGTTCAGCCCGCGCACCTGCCCCAGGTAAAGCGGCAGCATATAGACCGACCCATAAAGCCCGATGCCGATGACGAAGCCATAAAGGGAGCCCAGGGCGAAATTGACATTGCGCAGGGACCGCAGGTTGACGATGGGCTGGGCGTAGGTCAGCACCCGCCAGAAAAAGCCCGTACCGGCCAGGACGGCGATGATCGCGAAATCGCGGATGGCATCATCCTCGAACCACTGGTTGCGCGCCCCTTCCTCGATCACATAATCCAGGCTGCCCAGGAACAAGGCCATCAGCGCGATCCCCGGCAGGTCGATGCCCTTCAGCAGCGACGGGTTGGGCCGATCGATATCGATGCAGTTCCAGACAATGGTCGCCACGGCCAGACCGGGCAGCAGGTTGATCAGGAACAGCCAGTGCCAGGAGAACTGCTCCGTCAGGTAGCCGCCCAGCGTCGGCCCCACGGTCGGCCCCAATGTCGCGACCAGTCCGATCACAACCGTGACCGGTGCGCGCTTGGAAGGAGGAAACGCCGTGAAGCTGGTGGCAAAGACCGTGGGGATCATGCCGCCGCCGATGAAGCCCTGGATCGTGCGCCACAGCACCAGCTCATCCAGGCTGGAGGATTGGGCGCACAGAAAGCTCATGAAGGTGAAGCCCAGCGCCGCCACCGTGAACAGCACCCGCGTCGACAGCAGCCGGGTCAGATATCCGGACAGCGGGATCATCACCACTTCGGCGATCAGATAGCTGGTCTGGACCCAGACGATCTCGTCGGCACTGGCCGCCACGCCGGACTGGATCTGGCGCAGGCTGCTGGCCACGATCTGGATGTCCAGAATGGCCATGAACATGCCGAAGACCATGGCCACGAACCCCACCAGCGTCCGCGTGCTGATCCGGTCCGTGGCGGCCGGCGGTGGGGCGGCGGGGGCGTGGTCGCCCGTGTCGGACAGGGTGATGCTGGTCATGGCCGGCTCGCGACCTGGGAAGCGGCGATGTCGGCCGGGGCCAGCCCGATCAGGTCGCGCCCGTCATGGCGGGTATCGACCCGGGCTTCCACCGACAGGCCGGGGCGCAGGCGGCCGGCCATGGGCCCGGACTTGGGCAGGGCCACGCGGACCGGCACGCGCTGCACGATCTTGGTGAAATTGCCCGTGGCGTTTTCCGGCGGCAGCAGGCTGAACTGCGCACCCGATGCCGGCGACAGGCTGTCGATCCGGCCTTCCACCACCAGGCCCGGATAGGCGTCGATGGACAGTTCCACCGGCTGGCCCACGCGCAGGCGGCCGATCTGGGTTTCCTTGAAATTGGCCGTGACATAGGCGTCCTGTACCGGCACCAGCGCCATCAGCTGCGCGCCGGCCTTCACGAACTGGCCCACCCGCGCGCCGGAATTGCCGATGATGCCCGCCACCGGGGCCCGCAGGATGGTCTTGTCCAGGTCGTTCTCCGCCAGGGCCAGCGACGCCTTCGCCTCTGCCAGGGTGGCTTCGGCCTTGGCCCGTTCGGTGGACAGCACCGCCACCTGGTCGCGTTCCGCCGTCAGCGCCGCCTGCGCCTTGGACAGGGCGGCACCGGCCTTCTGGGCATCGGCCTGGGTGGTGGACAGTTTCTGCTGGCTGGCGAATTCACGGCCGGCCAGGGCCGTATAGCGCTGGGCATCGGCCCCGGCGCGGCGCTGTTCGGCCTGGGCGGCGGCCACACTCGCCTCCGCCTGGCGGATCAGGGCACCTTCCAGGGTCAGGCGGCTGTCAATATTGTCGATGGCGGCCTGGGCCGCGGACAGCCGGGCGCGGGCCTGATCGGCCTTGGCACGCAGATCCTTGTCATCCAGGCGCAGCAGCACATCGCCGGCCGCCACCATCTGATTTTCCACCACATCGACACTGGCGACAAAGCCTTCCACCCGCGGGCTGATCATGGTGATGTCCGCTTCGATATAGGCGTTGTCGGTCGTTTCGGTGAAACGGGCCACCGACCACCAGTGCCAGCCGCCATAGGCGCCGCCCAGCAGCAGGGGAAGAGCAAGGGTCAGGGCGATCTTGCGATTCATGGCGTGATTTCCACAGGGCAAAGATTAGTGCACTAAGCAGTCCACTTATTTGCCGGGAGCCTGCGCCCTGTCCGTCTGATGGTCAAATGAATTAATGGACGCATCAGTGTGGTATTGAATGCAGCTGGCATGTGCTGACCGCATGGTCAGGTGTGACAGCTTGCACTGCGGGGCCGGGACGCGGTCTACTGCGGGTCGATTTCAGGTTGGGCGAAGGGGCACCGCGATGCGGGGGCGGAATTGGGACAGGCGGGAAATGCTGCGGCTGGGGGCGGGTCTGCTCGCCCTGTCGGCGACGGGCCAGGCGCAGGCGGAAGGCAGCCCCGCCGACGATCCCAAGCTGCGCTTCGTCGACCTGCCGCCGCTGCTGCTGCCGGGCAAGGAGAAATTCGCCTTCATCCGCATTTCGCTGCGGCTGGTCGTGCGCAAGACTGAAAAGATCGTGGAGGAGAATGGCCTGGTCCTGGCCTACAAGCCGCGCATCATCGGGCTGCTGACGGAGGATCTGCCGGAATATGACCGGCTGAGCCGCTCGTCCGACCCCACCGACCTGACCGCCTTGAAGACCCATGTGCGCGAACTGTCCAACAGCATCATCGGCAAGCCCATCATCGAAGATGTGCTGATCCTCAGCTTCCTGACGGGCTGACCGTCAGGGGCGCAAGCCGCTGGTCTCACACCCGCTTTTCCATGAACAGGCTGGCATCGCCGCCGCAGGGATAATCGGCAAACGCCCCGCATCTGGTGAAGCCCAGCCGGTGATAGAGCGCCACCGCCTCCACCTGCAAATGCCCGGTTTCCAGCTTCAGCAGCGACAGACCCTCGGCCCGCGCCAGATCCTCCAGCGCCGCGATGATGCGCCTGGCGATGCCCCGGCCGCGGTGGGCGGGATCGACATACATGCGCTTGATCTCGGCATAGCCCTCGCCGGGGAACAGGCGCAGCGCGCCGCAGCCCACGGCCACACCATCGGCACGGGCCAGCAGGAAGCGGATATCCGGCGCCTTCAGCTGTTCGGGGTCCAGCAGATGGTTATCCTCCGGCTGGTAAAGCCCGATCAGGTAATGGTCCAGCGCCGCGATCAGGGCGCGGGCATCGGGCGCCGTCGGGTCGGCCAGGGCAATATTTATGTCATTCATCGGTTCATTCCCAGCAGCAGATCGACCAGGGCGGGCACGGTCTGGGTGGCGGGCCCGTAAAGCCCGGCATCGAAGCGGCCGCCCGTGGCCTCCAGATTGATCTCCAGCACCATGGCCCCGGCCCGCCGCGCCTCTGCCGAAAAGCCGGCGGCGGGATAGACCTGGCCGGAGGTGCCGATGGCGATGAACAGGTCGCAATCGCCCAGCGCGTCGGCAATCTCGTCCATGAACAGCGGCATCTCCCCGAACCAGACGATATGCGGGCGCAGGGTGCCGTGACCGCCGCAATCGGGGCAGCGATTATCGACGTCCAAGTCACCGGCAAAGGTGCCGATCCGCGCGCAGGCAGCACAGCGGATTTTCAGCAGTTCCCCATGCATGTGCAGCAGCCGGGCGGAGCCGGCCCGTTCATGCAGATCATCAACATTCTGGGTGACCAGATGGAACGGCCCCTGCCATTCCCGCTCCAGCCGGACCAGGGCAGCGTGCGCCGCATTGGGCTGCACGGCGGGGTCCAGCACGGCGCGGCGGCGGGCATTGTAGAAACCCTGGACACGGGCCGGGTCGCGGGCGAAGGCTTCCGGCGTGGCTACATCCTCGATCCGCTCCTTCTCCCACAGCCCGTCGCCGTCACGAAAGGTCAGCAGACCGGATTCCCGACTGATGCCGGCCCCGGTCAGGATGAAGATGCCGGCATCGGGGCGCAGACCCGCCAGCAGGCGGCGCAGCGTGGGATCGGTCATGGTGTCACGGGGGCGATGGCTGATGGACATGGACGAACATGCGGGATTGTGGCGCAAACGCCGCTCGTCCGACGAAGCGCTAGGTGAGATATAAAATCTCTTAGATTGGCCTATGCAACATAATGTGCAATCCTTTAATAAGGCAATCTTTTTGGGATACCGTCAATGGATATTCAAAATGGCGTTCTGATAATAAGGAATGAAGATGATGCTTGGCGAGCTTTGTCCGAAATCTCTCATCACCCATTATCATTTGACCTCGGAATTAGTAAAATTGACACATCTTCATGGATGAGCGAAATACTACGCCTTCCGCACGAGGATAGTTCTACGTCAATTAGAACAAATTTGATGGAGTCTTTTCTTGAGTATCAGCGCGGGATAAATAGAGTTTACTCGTATTTAAAATATGGGGCTTTTTCGAAGCGCCTTTCTTATCAAGATAGGCGCTTGACAGAACTTGATATTATTGTTATGAAGAACGGCAGAGTTTATTCTACCGATACAAAAGATCAGGTGCTCGCCGTGGTTTCTGCTATGGTTGGCAAAATGGAATCTAAGCACATTGCGCTAACTGCTGTTAGTTTGGCGCTAATTTTTTCCGTTTGCTATTTCGGAAGCACTGTCTTTTCTGAAAGAATAAAATCTGATCTCGAAATTGCCAAATCACAGGCAGAAACTGAGAGAATTAAACTAATAACAACTCTTTCAGATCAAAATACTCAGGCCATTGCCATACTGGCTCAATCAAAGATTGGTCAGGATGCATTATTGCGATCTGTAACCCAAGTTGATGAAGCCAAAATACTTGGCGTTGACATAACAAAGGACTAGGCAAGAAAAATACTGACTAAGCAAAATGTAGGTAATATATACGGCACCTTAAGTGGTGAGTTTGAGGTAATAGAAATACAAAGGGCGGAGTTGGGTGTTTTCCAGGTAGATGTAAAACACTCAGAAACAGGTGAAGAGTTTAGAGCCGAAGCAACGGAGCTTTTGCTGTTTAACGGCGATCAAATTGGCAATCTGTTTTCAGTTCTACGCAGCGGGGGTGTAATTAGCGCTGACATCCACACCATCAGGAAAGATGGAAAAATTACCCATGCTGGAATTGTAAAAGCAGTTTTACCTGATCCGAAATAATCTAAAAGTATTGAATTGCGTCGGAACTAATATCCTCCGATTGCACGCTCTGATAGCCAAGCAAGCAGAGAACACGATCAACCGCAGCCATGGAGGCTCGCCGCTCAATTAGGCGTGTCTGAGGATCAGCCCAGATATGAGGAAGGTGTCAGGCATGTTGTCCGATTAGTCCAGCATGGCAGCGTGCACCTTAAGACGATAGTGGCGTTTGCGTCGTAATCCCGCGAACCTGCCATGGCAGCGGCGGGTCCGGCAAGGGGTGCAGCAGTAAAATCGTTCCTTCCCTATTGTCAGGCGAATAGACGGCAAACTTGTTCACCCCCCCAGCCCAGCCGCAAACGCCTGCAGTTCCGCGAACGGCGACCGCGCCAGGAACGCCGCCATCTTGGCCCGGAAGGCCGGCGTGGACGCTGCCGCGGAACGGGTCAGCAGGGCCAGGGCCCCCTGCATCTCCCCTTCTTCGGCCAGGAACCGGGCCAGATTGAACTGCCCGCGGAAATCCCCACCCTCGGCCGATGCCTGGTACCAATGCCGGGCCTGTGCCCGGTCGGCGGACACGACCCAGCCATCTTCATAAAAGCTGCCGATGAAATTCATCGACTTCGCATGGCCCAGCGCCGCGGCCTTGCGCAGCCAGTCCAGGGCGGCCGCCCGGTCCATACCCACTCCCCGCCCCAGGATCAGGGAGGAGGCATAGTTATACATGCCCCAGTCCAGCCCGGCGCGCGCGGCCTGGGCGAACCATTGCGTGGCCAGCGCCTGATCGGGTGCCGTACCCCAGCCATTCTCATAACAGCGGCCGACCATGTTCATGGCCATCACATGGCCCTGATGGGCGGCCTGGGTAAACCAGGCCAGCCCCAGCGCCGGATCGGCCGCGACCCCGCGGCCATCCAGCAGCATCTGCCCATAGACGACCTGCGCCTCCGCCAGCCCGGCTTGGGCCGCGACCGCCACCAAGGATGCGGCCTGTTCGGGCGGGCCGGAGAGCGCCGCCGCCATCTCGGCGGCACTCATGGCATTCAGGCGTTGGGCGTCCATCAGAACTTCGCGTTCAGGGTCACCGTGCCCGACCGGCCCGGCGCGATGGCGGCGAAATGCGTCGGATAGGCCTGGTTGTAATAGACCTTGTCCGTCAGGTTCTGGACATTGACCTGCAGGCTCATGTCGGGCGTGAAGGCATAGGATGCCGTGGCATCGAACCGCCAGTAGGAGGGAACCCACTTGGGCGGGGTGGTGGTGCGGCTGGTGGTGGTGCTGCCCCAGACCTTGTCAACATAGAAGGCGCCGCCGCCGACCGTCAGTTCCGGCAGCACGTCATAGGTGGTCCACAGTGACACGGCATTTTCCGGCGTGTTCGGGTACTTGGCCCCGTCGGCCAGACCAAAGGCGGCGGCACTGCCGCCGGCCTTGATCAGCTTGCCATCCAGATAGGTATAGCCGCCGAACACCTGCCATTCCGGGGTGATCTTGCCGGCCAGGCCCAGCTCCACGCCCTGCACCCGCTTTTCACCGACCATGGCGGCCGTGCCGTCGGCCTGGGTGATGCGGCTGTTGGTGGTTTCGGTGCGGAAGATGGCGGCGGTAGCCATCAGCGCCTCACCGAACAGGTTCCACTTGGTCCCGACCTCGAACGTCTTGTTCTTTTCCGGCCGCAGGCTGGCATTCAGCACGCTGTTCAGGGCCGAAATGTCGCTGCCCTGCACCAAGGCATTGCCGACGGGGGTGGAGGAGGTGGCGTAGGAGGCATAGACGCTGCCATCGCGCGTCGGCTTATAGTTCAGGCCGACCTGATAATTGAACAGGTCATCCTGGCGCTTGAAGGTGCTGCGCACGCCCGCCGTGCTGGCCGTGCTGGTGAATTTGGCGTCATAAAGGTCCAGACGCAGGCCCAGATTCACTTGCAGATCGGTGGTCAGGTCGGTCGTGTCATTCAGATAAGCCGACTTGGTGATGTTGCGCGAATTGCTGGGATTGTTGTTGCGCGTCATCACGCCGGCCCACGGATCATAGGGATTGGGATTGTAGAGATCCGTGCAGTAATAGGCGGCAATGGCCGCGGCGGAGCAGGAGGTGGCACCCGTCGGCAGGGTCAGGGTATAGCCGTCATTCTCCCCCTTCTCGCGGCTGAATTCCAGGCCGGTGGAGAAATTGTGGGTCAGGCCGGCAAAGCTGAAGCTGCCATACAGGTCGGTCTGGTTGGCAATAGTGTCCACTTCCGTCGCGCGGCTGTTCTGCCGGCGATAGACCAAGCCGTAATAGATATTGCCCTGGCTGTCGTCAGGTTGCGTCAGGATATAATCCTGGCCCGTCTGGGCATAGCGGGTGACATTGCGCAGGCTGAGCCCGCCCTTGAAATCATGTTCCAGCTTCACCGTGCCGATATCGGCCGTGTCGCGGCGGAAATCGCGGTTGGCCAGACCGTAGAAGGTGGAACGGTCGACATCCACGGGCGACCCGTCACCCGTTTGCAGCACGCGGGCGCGGCCGTCGCTGCGGGCCCGGAACACCGGATTGTTATAGGGGATGCCCGGATCGGGCACGTCGTCGGTTTCCAGGTGGTAATAGCTGATGGTGGCGCGGGTATCGCTGTTCAGGCCAAAGGCGATGGAGGGCGCCACGCCCCAGCGCTTGTTTTCCACCAGATCACGGCCCGCCACATCGGCATCATGCCACACACCATTGATGCGGACGGCCGTGCCGTCATCGATCTGCTTGTTCACATCGGCCGTGACGCGCTTGTAGCTCGCCGTGCCGACGCCGACCGTCGCGGCGGAGAAATCCTCGGCCCTGGGCGCCTTGTTGGTCAGGTTCAGGCTGCCGCCGGCGCCGCCGCGCCCGACATAGGCGCCGCTGGGGCCCTTGGTGACCTCAATGGTCTCCAGATTGAACACTTCGCGCGACTGGGCGCCGATATCGCGCATGCCGTCGATGAAGGTGCTGCTCTGCGAATCATAGCCGCGCAGGAAGGGCCGGTCGCCCACGGGATTGCCGCCTTCACCGGCGCCGAAGGTGATGCCGGGCACGGTGCGCAGCGCATCGGTCAGCGTCGTCGCCACCATGCTCTGCAACAGTTCCTGCGGCACGATGGTGATGGAACGCGGCGTATCCAGCAGCGGGGCGGTGAATTTCGGGCTGTCCAGCAGATCGCGCTTGAACCCCTGTTCCCCCGCAGGCCCGGCCTGCTGCCCCTGCACCGCCAGGGTCGGCAACTGGACCGCGTCATCCTGTTTCTTGGCCGGGGCTGGGGTTTCCTGGGCAATAGCGGGCGCGCCATAGGCCAGGGCGGCCAGGGAAGTGCCGGCGAAAATGGCCTCGGCCAGGCTGGCGGAACGGGGGGTGGGGGTCATGGCGTGGAAAATCCGGTGCGATTAATAATGCGAGCGATTCCTATCTTCACTCGCATTCGCATGCAAGACCTTTACACCACCATGGACGCGGATGGGATATGTGGACGGCGGCACGGGCAAGAGGGATAAAAGCACCAGCACAACCCAGCCAAGGCCAGCCCCATGCGCTCCGTCCTGTTCGTCTGCACCGGCAATATCTGTCGTTCGCCCACGGCGGACGGGGTGATGCGACACAGGGTTGCAGCGGCCGGGCTGGAAGGCCGGGTGTTGGTCGACAGTGTCGGTACCCATGGCTACCATATCGGGGAACCGCCCGACCCGCGCACCATCCAGGCCGCCCGCGCCCGTGGCTATGACCTGTCACCCTTGCGCGCCCGCAAACTGGTGGTAGCGGATTTCGACCGGTTCGACCTGATCCTGGCCATGGATCGCGGGCATCTGGAGATCATGCGCCGGTTGGCCCCGGCCGACAGCAGTGCCGAACTGGCCCTGTTCACCCGCTTCGCCCCGCCCCCGCACACCGACCGCGATGTGCCCGACCCCTATTATGGCGGTGCCCAGGGCTTCGCAGAGGTGCTGGACATGGTGGAAGCCGGGGTGGCGGCGCTGATGGGGCGTGTAAGGGGCCGCTGACTCCCCTACCCCCGCAAACTGACCAGCGCGGCGGGGAAGCGGCGGGACAGGGGGGCCGTGGTGCCGTCGCTGAGCGTCAGCTCATGGTCGCCCGACCCTTCCGGGGCCACGGCCTTCACATGCAGGGCATTGACCAGCCAGGACCGGTGGGTGCGCAGGATGCCGTGGGGGGCCAGGTCACCGGCCAGTTGCGTCAGGGTGGCGCGCATCAGCGGGCGGCGGCCGTCGGTCAGCAGGAATTCCACATAGTTGGCGGCGGCGCGCACGGCGATGATCTCGGCCACGGGCACGCGATGCACAATGGCCCCGTCGCGGATGTCGAACCGGGCCGGGGTCGGCGTGATCCCGGCGACCGACGGTGGGGCTGGGGGCTCGGCTGGCAAGGGCGTTGTGGCAAGCGCGCCCGCTGTCCCGACTGCGGGGGATGGCAGCGGCGACGGGGCCGCAGCCGCCATCCCCCGCCCGTGCCCCAGGGCCAGGAAGATCATCAATGTGACAAAATAGGACACGGCATCCTTGCGGAACTCGTATGCCAGGACATCAACCGTGACCGGGAACGTATAATCCAGCCCCAGAAGCCCCGCTGCGATCTGGCGGGTGATCGACATGCCCACGACATGCAGGCAGGAATAGATCAGCAGCGCCACCCCATGCGTCAGGATCTGCCGAGCCCATGGGGCCTGGATGGGGGCGCGGGCCAGGGCGAGGGCCGGAATGAAGATGACCATCATCATGGCAATGCCCGATGTGCCCTCCGTCATGATCGGCCAGATCGGATCAACGGGTCGGCCATCGCGCGCCGCATCCTGCAGGATGGTCATGACATTGACGGAGTTGCCGACCAGAATCAGCAGGAAGGCGAGCAGAAACGGACCACGCCGGGACGAAATGCCGTTCGTCCCAGACCCTTTTCCGCCCGTCCCAGCCGCCCGTACCGACGTCACATCCATGAACCGCCCCGTCCCCTGCCTGTTGCCCGGTCCACCATCGCACGCCATCACCGGGACATGACACCATCCATCAGGGAGCCATCGTCCCCATGTCCGCATCGTCCCTATCCGCCCATCCGCCGCAGCGCCTGCCCTTTCTGGACTGGGTGCGGGTCGGCGCCTTTGCCCTGCTGATCCTTTACCATGTCGGCATGTTCTATGTGACCTGGGACTGGCATGTGAAGAGCCAGCATGTGGGGCACGCGATAGAGCCGCTGATGCTGCTCAGCAATCCCTGGCGACTGTCGCTGCTGTTCCTCATCTCCGGGGTCGCCACCCGCTTCATGGCCGACCGGATGGGGCCGGGAGAACTGGTCCGGTCGCGTCTGCCGCGCCTGGGCATCCCACTGCTGTTCGTCATGGCGGTCCTGGTCGTGCCCCAGCCTTATTACGAGGTGGTGGAGAAGATCAATTACGCCGACGGCTATTGGGCCTTCTGGACCCGCTACCTGTCCTTCGACCAGAGCTTCTGCCGCGGCACGGATTGCCTGACCCTGCCCACCTGGAACCATATGTGGTTCGTGGCCTATCTGCTGGTCTATACGGGCCTGCTGGCTGGCCTGCTGGCGCTGGGCGGCGACCGGGCGCTGATCCGGCTGGGCGAGGGGCGGTGGGTACAGGGCCCGGCGCTGCTGGTCCTGCCCATCCTGCTGTTGGCGGGGTTGCGCATCACCATGCTGACCAGCTTTCCCGTCACCCACAACCTGACCTGGGACTGGTACAATCACGCCGTCAGCCTGGGCATGTTCCTTTTTGGATATGCCATCGCCCGCAATGCGGCCCTGTTCGATCTTCTGTCGACGCGGCGCTTCACCACCCTGGCCCTGGGTCTGACCGCCTGGGCCTTCTATGCCTGGTATGGCTGGACCTACTGGCGGGACGGGGCGCCGATGCCCGACGACATGCTGCGCATGGCCAGCCGCACGGCCTATGCGGTGCAACAATGGACCATGATCCTGGCCGTGCTGGGCTTTGCCCGCCGCCATCTCAACCATTCCTCACCCTTGCTGCGTTATCTGTCGGTGGGGGTCTTCCCCTTCTACATCATCCACCAGACCCTGATCGTCATCATCGGCCATCATCTGAAGGCCCTGTCGCTGCCGGTGGCGATCGAGTCCACGCTGATCATCGGTCTGACGGTGGCGGGTTGCTTTGCCACCTACGAACTGGCCCGGCGGGTGCGGGTGCTGGGGCCGCTGCTGGGGGTGAAGTAGCGAATTCTTTACATCTGTCGGCGCATGATCCCGTCCACCGGCGACGACGCCGGCCACGGGTGGGGGAATGAGATTGGGCGGGGCTGCGGAATTCAGCGGCGAACCGACAGGGCTGGATATTCCGGCCCTGGATGGGCGGCTGCGCGACCTTGTCGAATACTGGCGGCGGCAACGCGGGCCCGACCGCGCCGCCCCCTGCCGGCATGACCTGAACCCCGCCGATGTGCAGCCGCTGCTGCCCTGGATCATGCTGCTGGACGTGGCCGACGGGGATTACCGCTATCGCCTGGTCGGCACGGGCCTGGACGGGCTGTTCGGCCGGCCGCTGACGGGCAGCACCCTGCGCCGGGCCTGGCCACAGCGGCTGGGTCAGCTCTGGCAGCACTGGATGGACCGGGCGGCCCGGGAAATCCAGCCCATCGTCACCTCTGCCACGTTGGATACCAAGCGGGGGAACCTGCGGCTGGATCAGGTATTCCTGCCCCTGTCCAACCATCCCGACCGCATCGACATGCTGCTGTGCGGGACCAGCGGCACCTGCCTGCGCCGGCCCAGCACACCGCTGCTGCGCCCGGCTGAAGAGTTGCACGAGGAAGAGCTGGTCGGCTTTGCCGGCGCCACGCTGACGGTCTGAAGCCGGAGGCGGCTAGGTGCTGGCAGCCGGAGGCGGCAGGATGGTAGGGTGGCGGCCCCTTCCGGCAGCCCGATGATTGTCCGCCCGTGACCAGCCCCAGCCGCACCGACAGCCCCGCCAGCGCCGCTATCTCCCCCATGATGGCGCAATATCTGGAGATCAAGCGCCAGCATCCAGGCTCCCTGCTGTTCTACCGGATGGGCGATTTCTACGAGCTGTTCTTTGACGACGCCGTTGCCGCCGCCGCCTCGCTGGATATCACCCTGACCAAGCGCGGCCAGCATCTGGGCGAAGAAATCCCCATGTGCGGCGTGCCCGTCCATTCCCATGAACAATATCTGTCGCGGCTGATTCGCAATGGTTTCCGCGTTGCCATCTGCGAACAGACCGAAGACCCGGCCGAAGCCAAGAAGCGCGGCAGCAAATCCGTGGTCCGGCGGGAGGTCGTGCGCGTGGTCACCCCCGGCACCATCACCGAGGATGGCTTGCTGGATGCCAAATCCAACAATTACCTGGCCGCCCTGGCCGAAGCCGGGGGCGAGGCGGGGCTGGCCTGGCTGGACCTGTCGACGGGCGAACTGACGCTGGCGCCGGCCGACCGCGCCGCCCTGCCCTCGCTGCTGGCCCGGCTGTCGCCGGGGGAATTGCTGCTGCCCGAGCGGCTGGCCGGCGCCGAAGAGCTATCGCCGCTGTGGGATGAATGGCGGGCGCGCCTGACGATACAGCCCAATGCCAGATTCGACAGCGAGAATGGGCGCAAGCGCCTGCTGGCGCTCTACAATGTCGGCACGCTGGACGCGTTCGGCGCCTTTGGCCGGGCGGAGGTGGCGGCCGCCGGGGCCCTGGTCGATTATGTCGAACTGACGCAGAAGGGCCGCCTGCCCCGCTTCGACATTCCCCGCCGCCAGGGGGCGGGTCAGGTGATGGAGATCGACCCGGCCACGCGGCGCAATCTGGAACTGACCCGCACCCTGACGGGGGAACGCCGGGGCAGCCTGCTGGCCGCCATCGACCGCACCGTCACCGGGGCCGGGGCGCGGCTGCTGGCCGGCCGCCTGTCGGCCCCGCTGACCGATCCGGCCCGCATCGACCGGCGGCTGGACATGGTGGCCTATCTGGCCGGGGAAGCGCCCTTGCGCATCGACCTGCGCGAGGAACTGCGCCGCACGCCGGACGTCGAACGCTCTCTGTCGCGCCTGACCCTGGACCGGGGCAGCCCACGCGATCTGGCCGCCGTGCGCGATGCGCTGGAACGCGCCATCACCCTGCGCGGCCGGCTGGCCTATGGCACGGGCGGTATCGATGTCCCCCTGCCGGCGGGCCTGGCCCGCATTGCCGAGGGGCTGACGGGCGGTCCGCGCGCCGATCACGAGGCGCTGGTGGCCCTGCTGTCGCAGGCGCTGGGGCCGGACCTGCCTTTGCTGGCCCGCGACGGCGGCTTTGTCGCCCCGGGTTACTCGGCAGCCTTGGACGAGCTGCGGGCGCTGCGCGATGACAGCCGCCGGCATATTGCCGGGCTGCAGGCGCAATATGTCGATGCCACGGGCATCGCTTCGCTGAAGATCCGGCACAACAACGTGCTGGGCTATTATATCGAGGTGACGGCCACCCACGCCGACAAGCTGCTGTCGGAAAAGCATCGGGCCGATTTCATCCATCGCCAGACCATGGCCGGCGCCGTGCGCTTCACCACGGTCGCCCTGTCCGACCTGGAGCGCAAGGTGGCGGAGGCTGGCGACCGGGCGCTGGCACTGGAGCTGGAGATTTTCGACCTGCTGGTCAAGGCCGTGGTGGGCCAGGCCGACTTCATCGCCAGCACGGCCCGCGCGCTGGCCACGCTGGATGTGACGGCTTCCCTGGCCGATCTGGCCGTCGATGGCGGCTGGTGCCGGCCGGAAATGGCCCGCGACCTGTCCTTTGACATCCGGGGCGGGCGCCATCCGGTGGTGGAGCAGGCCCTGGCCGAAAATGGCGGCGGGCAGTTCGTGGCCAATGATTGCGACCTGTCGCCGGGACAGCGCCTGTGGCTGCTGACCGGTCCCAACATGGCCGGTAAATCGACCTTCCTGCGCCAGAACGCCCTGATCGCGGTGCTGGCGCAGATGGGCAGCTTCGTGCCCGCCCGCACCGCCCGCATCGGCACGGTGGACAAGCTGTTCAGCCGCGTGGGTGCGGCCGACGATCTGGCCCGCGGCCGTTCCACCTTCATGGTGGAGATGGTGGAGACGGCCACCATCCTGAACCAGGCCACGCGCCAATCGCTGGTCATCCTGGACGAGATCGGGCGCGGCACCGCCACCTTTGACGGTCTGTCCATCGCCTGGGCCTGCGTCGAACATCTGCACGAGATGGCGCGCTGCCGCGGCCTGTTCGCCACGCATTATCACGAGCTGACGGCCCTGTCGGCCAAGCTGCCCGACCTGTCCTGCCACACGATGCGTATCAAGGAATGGAAGGGCGACGTCATCTTCCTGCATGAGGTGGCGGCGGGTTCCGCCGACCGCTCCTATGGCATCCATGTGGCGCGGCTGGCGGGATTGCCGCCCGCTGTCATTTCGCGGGCGGAACAAGTGTTGCAGATCCTGGAAAAGGGTGATCAGGCCAGTGCCGCCAGCCGCCTGGCCGACGACCTTCCCCTGTTCGCCGCCATGGCCGCCAAGCCGGCCCCGCGACAGACCGTTGCGGAACCGGAACCATCCGTCGTGGAGGATGAGCTGCGCGCCATCAACCCGGATGAGCTGACCCCGCGTCAGGCGCTCGACGCGCTGTACCGGCTGCGGGGGCTGTTGGGCTAGGGGTGGGTGAAGCTGCTCTCGCCGATCAACCCAAATATATCTTATCCTTGTTCCAGTACAGTTGGAACGAATCGCCACATTCTGGCTGCATCAAAGCCATTCTGGCTGACTCGATAGCATCCAGGGCTATGACGATCTCCTCCATACGGGCAGGTTCCTTGACGTCTATTTCTCCGTACAGAACACCATTTGCTACGTCATACAGACGTTTTACCTTGTACTCGACACCGAAACGCGTCCGTATCATCATTCTGATGTTACGGATCTCTATGACGCCATCATTCGCCCTCCTGACTGCCGCAGTGCGGGGAACAAGTTTCAACAGCATCATAATGGCTTCTGCATTCATTGGACCCTTCCAGACTTCAATGCAAAGCTGTGACATAACCAATGAATTCTTAGCTTATTTTTCGTTCATGGATATAGGCAAATAACATCTTTTCCGTGTTGACAGCCAGCTTCCATCGAACCTGTGTTTGCGTCATAGTGTGTGGCGCTGACAGCGCTATCAAAAATCAGGGAAAATCATGCGCCGCCTTGTCCGTGCCATCCTTGCCCTACTGATATTGGCAACCCTCCCTGCGACAGCCAACGCCGATGCCCCTGATCCGACGCTGGCGGCGATCCTGGCCGGCGACCCCGTCTATCGGCCGCAGACCCTGACCCTGACCGATATCCCCACCCCCACCGGCCCCGCCCTCTCCCTGTTGAACGACCATGACCTCACCGACTGGGACATCTGGCTGGGCTATGCCGATCCTGCCATCACCTATGTGAACAAGACGGAAACCCCCATCGGGACGCGGCCCGGTGGCGATCCGATGTTCAGCATGGTGACGGAGGATGGCGGGCCGGCCTTGCGCGTGGACGGCCGCACCTGGGGCTCCATCGTCCATCGCGGCATTTACGGGAACTATCACCTGCGCCTGGAATTCAAATGGAGCGGCAGGCGCCATGCCCCGCGCCTGGATCTGCCGGAAAATAACGGCCTGCTCTACCATTCCTTCGGCGCGCCCGGTTCCGTCTATGGCACCTGGATGCCGGCCGTGGAGTTCGAGATCATGCGCGGATCAACCGGCATGGTGGTACCCGTCGGCACCTTCGTGAAGCCGGTGACCCAGGCCGGCCGCGACCGTTCCCTGATCGATCCGCAGCGCCGCTTCATGCCGGGCGGACGCCGCGTGACGGTCGAGGCCCCGGCCTGGAACGTGGAAGCCGCCAGCGACGCCGAAAAGCCCGTCGGCCAATGGAATGTGCTGGACCTTTACGTGCTGGGCGAACGGGCCGTGCATGTGGTCAATGGCGTGCCGGTCATGGTGCTGGACCGGATCAGCGTACAGGACCCGAACGGTGACTGGCAGCCCCTGACCCAGGGCCATATCCAGTTCCAGTCGGAAGGGGCGGAAACCTTCTTCCGCCGCATCACCCTGGAGCCGATCGACCGGTTGCCGACCGTCACGCCCCGCTGATCGGGATAAGATGACCGGGCGGTTTTCGCTGTTGCGCGCCCAGCCCGGCAGCGGCACCTTCACGGCCTGACGGATTATCGGGAAGGCGCGTGATGGCGGCTGTCGCAACGACCTGGGCTGGCTTGAAGCAGCGGGGTGTCACCCCGGAACTTCTGATCATCGGCGTCCTGGTCTGGGGGTCGTTCATCTATCTGCACCGGGCCACACCCATGCTGACCATTCCGGCGGCGGACTGGCTGAATGGCACGGTGGCGCTGCCGATCGGCGGGCGGGTGATGGTGGCGGACATTGTCGGCTGGCTGGCCGGGATCGCGGGAATTCCCGCCGATTCCGCCAAGGTCACCATGATGTTCATGGGGATCGAGGCATTGGCCTTCCTGATCGCCAGCATCGCCATTCCGCTGACGGCCGTGACCCTGACGGGCAGCCGTGCTGCGGCCTGGCTGGCCTATGGGCTGTTCATCTGGCAGGCCTTCTACACCTTCATCATCAGCCCACGGCACCGGTTCTGGTTTTCCTACGACATCGTCTCCCTGGCCGTCATGTCGCTGGCGCTTTATTGCATTGTCAGCGATCGCTTCAAATCGCTGCTGGTCGTGACGCTGATCGGGGCCTGGAATCGGGAGACGGCGGCCCTGTCGGCACTGTTCTACGCGCTTTACCATTGGGGTGGCAGCAAGGGTGATGGGTTCTGGCGCCTGTCGGGCCTCACACCCGCCATCATCGGGCGGGCCGCCCTGCTGTTTGTGGGCGCGGTGGCGGTCAAGGCCCTGGTCTGGCACCTGCACGGTTTTCAGGGCGGGGCCGTTTCCTTCTACCATGAGCCGGGGGTGCTGCGTCTCTGGCGGAACCTGCGCATCTGGGAAGGCGGGGTCTATGCCTGCCTGGGGGCGTTCGGCTTCCTCTGGCTGCTGGCGCCGCGTGCCCTGGTGGCCTTGGGACGCCAGCCCTTCGCCTGGATGGGCTGGGCCTTCCTCCCCTATCTGGGCGGCATGCTGCTGGTCGGCAATATCGATGAAATCCGCATCTTCTCGGAATTCATCCCCTGGCTGGCCGTGATGCTGACGCTGGCCTGGCATGGTGGCCGGCCGGCGGTGGAACATCGATAAGGCCAAGGGCCATAATTCATGACCGATGGTATCATACCAGGGCCGGAAAGTTCTGACTTCTGGCCCTGGTATCGGCCGCGACGGCGGCCGCGCGGGCTCGTGCCCGCGAAGCCAAGGCCCGCGGATGCGGGCCGCCCGGCGTTTGAGGGGCCGGAAAGTGCCGACCACAGGTCGGAACTTTCCGGCATTGGCATCAGGCGCGCGGGTTGACGATCGGCCCGGCCGGCCCGTCGAAATCATCCGGCTCGTCCAGCAGCGAGCCATCGGCGATCCGGCCCAGGAATTCCTCCAGCCGTCGCCAGAGCAGCTGCATCTGCTCAGCCGATCGCCGGTCGAAGCGGCGCAGCATCAGCAGCGTGGCATCGTCCAGACGCGGATAGGCCATCAGCAGCCCTTCCGCCTCGCCGATGCCGGCGCGGGCATAGATGCGGAATTTCAGCGCATTGGTGACGAAGAAGGACAGCAGCGCCACGAAGCCCCCCTTGTCTTCCAGAAAGAAGGTCGGGCATTCGACATAGGCGGCGTCGGGCACCAGCTCCGTCCAGGTCGCATCGGGCACGATCAGGCAGTTCGGTGACAGGCCACAGGCGACAAGGCCCCGCGCAAGGTCGCGCGGGGCCGCCTGCAAACGCCAGATCATGCCGGACGGGCTTGCCGTCGTCGGTGTCAGGGGAACCAGGACTTACATCTCCTTGAAGGCGCGGAAGAAGCCATCCGCCAGCGGCATCATCAGATAGGCGATGATGGAATGCTCGCCCGCCTTCATCAACACTTCAGCCGGCATGCCGGGTACCAGCTTCTGCCCGTCCAGCTTCACCAGCTCCTTCTCATCGACCCGCACCCGGGCCACGTAGTAGCGTGCCCCGCGCTGATCGACCGCGGCATCGGCCGATACGCCCAGGACCGTCCCCACCAGGGTCGGGACATGCCGCTGCGACAGGGCGGAGAACCGGATTTCCGACTGCATACCGACCTGCACGACATCGATATCGATGGGCGATACCTGCGCCTCGATGATCAGTTCGTCCTTGTCGGGCACCAGTTCCAGCAGCGGGTCGCCGGCGCGCACGATGCCCCCCACGGTATGCACGCGGGAACCGACGATGAAGCCGTCCGACGGAGACTTCACCTCGCGCCGGGCCAGCTGGTCATTGGCGCTGGTCAGACGGTCCTGCAGGTCGAAGATGCGGGCCTTGGCTTCCTGCAGCCCCTTGGCCACATCCTCTTCAAAATTCTTGCGGATCTGCAGGATCTGCAGCCGGGCTTCGCCCACCGCCTGCTTGGACTTGGAAATCTCCGACATGTAGTTGCCGCGATTACCGTCCAGCTCCGCCCGCTCCCGCTGCAATTGCAGCAGACGGGTCTTGGAGGCATAGCCCTTCTCGAACAGCTGCTGAAGACCTTCCAGCTCATTGTCGATCAGGTCGATCTGCTGGGTATTGGCGTTGACCTGCGCCTCCAGCCCCTTCATCTGCTCGTCCAGCTGCTTGATGCGCTGTTCATAGATGGAAAGCTGGCCGGCCAGGGCGTCCCGCCGGGCCTTGAACACCTCCTCTTCGGACGCGCGGATGGCCGCAAAGCGGCCATTCTCGCTGGTGCCCTGCAATTCCACCGGGAAGCTGATGGTCTTGGCGCCGTCGCGTTCCGCGATGAACCGGGCCTCCATGGCCTTGGCCGTCAGGAACTGGCCGAAAAGCACATCGCGCTGGGCCTGCGACGTCACCTCGTCCAGGCGCAGCAGCACGTCGCCGGCCTTCACATGGTCACCGTCACGCACCAGGATTTCGGCGACGATGCCGCCTTCCAGGTTGGCGATGGTCTTGCGGTTGCTGTCGACCACGATGGTGCCGGGGGCGACGACGCCCTTGGCGATGGGGGCCAGCAAGGACCAGAGCAGGATGCCGCCGAAGGCGACGGCGATCAGCGCCAGGCCGGAACGGACCACGGGCATCTCATCCGTCGGGATGATGATGGCGCCGCCCTCGGCCGGAACCGCCGGAACGCCGCCTGCTTTTTTGCCGGTCAGAAGTTGGAGCATTTTGAAGACTTTCTGCTTGGTACAACCAGCAACCGGGGATCAGGCGCCCTTGCCGCCCGCCGTGGGGGCGATCTGGGCCGGTTGACCTGCCGCGGCAACCTGCTGCGGCTGGGCAACCGGACGGGTCAGGCGGGCCAGCACGTCCTGCTTGGGCCCGAACATCTCCACCAGACCGTCGCGCAGGACCAGGATCTTGTCGACATGGTTCATGATCGACGGGCGGTGGGAAATGAGGATGACCGTGGCCTTGCGCTCCTTCAGCTTGGCCAGCCCCTGGACCAACGCCGCCTCGCCTTCGCTGTCGAGATTGGAATTGGGTTCGTCCAGCACCAGGAAGCGCGGGTTGCCATAGACGGCGCGGGCCAGGCCCAGACGCTGGCGCTGACCACCCGACAGGGCGATGCCGCCCGGCCCGATGACCGTGTCATAGCCCTGCGGCAGGCGCAGGATCATTTCATGCACGCCGGCCAGCTGGGCGGCTTCCACGACCTTGACGGGATCGACATCGCCGAAGCGCGCGATATTGTCCTTGATGGACCCGTCGAAAATTTCCACATCCTGCGGCAGGTAGCCGATATGCGGCCCCAGATCCTCGTGATCCCAGGCGAACACATCGGCGCCGTCCAGACGCACGGACCCGCTGTGCGGCGCCCAGACACCGACCAGCAGCCGGGCCAGGGTCGACTTGCCGGCAGCACTGGGACCGACCAGGGCCAGCGCCTCGCCGGGTTCCAGGGCGAAACTGACCCCCTTCACCGTCGGGTTGGTGCCGCCGGGCGGCACGGCCACCACGCGTTCCACGGCCAGCCGCCCTTCCGGGGCCGGCAGCGACATGGTTTCCTGATGCCCCCCGAAGCTGCGCAGCAGCTCGTTCAGGCGGGCATAGGCGCCACGGGCGCTGACGAACTGGCGCCAGGAACCGATGGCCTGCTCCACCGGGGCCAGACCGCGGCCCATGATGATCGAGCTGGCGATCATCGAGCCGGGCGACAATTCACCCTCCAGCGCCAGATAGGCGCCAAGACCCAGGATGGCCGACTGCAAGGCGACGCGGACGAATTTGGTGGCGGCCTGGATGGCGCCGGCATTGTCCGACGCCAGCGCCTGCAGCATCAGGGCCCGGTCCTGGCTGGCGCGCCAGCGCTTGCGGATGCCGGGCAGCATGCCCATGGCGGCCAGGACTTCACTGTTCTTCAGGCTGGCCTCGGCAAAGGCACTGGCCCGCAGCGCATGACCATTGGCTTCCGACAGGGGCTTCTTCGTGGCCGCTTCCTGGGCAAAGGCCAGTGCGAACAGCACGGCAGCACCGCCCAGGGCCAGAACGCCCAGCAGCGGGTGCAGCACGAAGACGATGCCGATGAAGACCGGCGCCCAGGGCGCATCGAAGAAGGCGAACGGCCCCTGCGAGGTGATGAACTGGCGCAGATTGTCCAGGTCGCGCAGCGCCTGACTGCGGTTGGCGGCAGGGCTGCGCAGGTTCAGGGCGAAGATGCTGTCGAAGACACGACCGCCCAGCTTCTGTTCCAGCTTGCCGCTGACGCGGACCAGCACACGCGACCGGATCACCTCCAGCGCCGCGGACACGACCATCATCCCGCCGATGACCAGGCTGAGATACAGCAGCGTCGCCTCGCTGCGCGCCGTCAGCACCCGGTCATAGACCTGCAGCATGTAGATCGGCGACGCCAATGTCAGCAGATTGACGAAGAAACTGAACACCCCGACGAAGGCAAAGGCGCGCGCACTTTGCTGCAACGCCTGGCGCAGGGGCGACACGGCGCCGGCGGAGCGGTTGGGTACAGGAATTTTCATAGGGATCGCCTGCCTGACAAATCGAGGGCGCCTTCACCAGCGCGGGGCCACTAAAGCCCAACGCGGCCGCATTGTAACGCCGGGACATAGTGTGGATCAACATCAGTGAGTCGCTGAAGTCACAGGGGAGCATCGTGCAGGGTGCATCTTGATATGGTTGCAACCCCTCCCCATCGGAACCCGATCAACTCAACTGTACCCCTTCGGGAATAATAATGTGCGTGCGTTTGTGCAACCAATACAGCTCCTGCAGGTCCCATTGTGCCTCCACCGTCCGCTCCAGAAGGACCGACAGGAACTGATGCACCTTGTCGCGGGGGAAGGTGATTTCGGCCTTCAGCGCATCACCTTCATGGAACAGGAAGCCGATTCCGCCATCGCGGATGTTCATGTCCAGCTTGGTCACCAGCAGCCGATCCGTGGCCTTCGGCCGGGGCGGCGCATCGGCGTCCGGCCGGGCGGGGCCGGCGCCGTCGGCCGTATCGTCGGGCGAGCGCTGACGGTCCCAGGAACTGGCCGCCGCCATATGTTCGAACAGCAGCACGTCATTGCGGAAATCGACAGGGGTGCGCGTCAGGTCGCGATTGCTGCGCATCAGCAGCTCCACGATGCCGGCCAGCATCAGGCGCGTCAGCCGCCGTGTCAGAAACAGATCGATGGCCGCTTCCTCCGACCGCAAGGTCAGCAGCAGCCGATCCTCTTCCGGCACGAAGCGGATATCAATGGCCGTCGCGGTGATATGCTGCATGTGCCACCTGGAACCTGGACGGCCTTTCCACCGGATGAACCCAGTTGAACGACCCGAACCCCAGGGTACGGAGGCGGCGGTCGGTCTGGCAACCTCTATTCCGGCGGGGCCGGGTCACCGCCGCAGCCCTTCGATCAGCTGCATCTGCCGGGGCAGGCAATGGCGGCGCAGATCATAATGGTCGATGATGGTCTGGCGCGCCGCCTGGCGTATCCCCTGATAACGGTCGGGATGCGCCAGCCCCTCCGCCACCATGTCGGCAATGGCATCATAATCGAAGAAATCGACCAGCAGGCCGTTGCGCCCATGCTCGATCACCTCTTCCACGGGGGGCGTGCGGCTGCCCACCACCAGGGCGCCGCAGCTCATGGCCTCCAGCATCGACCAGCTCAGCACGAACGGGTAGGTCAGATAGACATGCACCGCGCTGAGTCGCAGCAGATTGACAAAGTTCGGATAGCTGACATTGCCCAGGAAGGTCACGCGCGACCGGTCGATGCGGTCGCCCTGTTCGGTCAGGTAGATATCCTTCCAGGACTTGCCTTCCGGCGCCGGCGCACCATAGGAAACGCCATCGCCCCCGACGATCAGGAAATGGGCGTCGGGGCGCAGCGCCTGCAGCCGCGGCAGGGCCCGCATGAAGCTGTGATAGCCGCGATAGGGTTCCAGGTTGCGGTTGACGAAGGTGACGATCTCCATCCCCGGCTTCAGCACCGTGTCGGTGCCGGCCAGACGCGCCTCCACCTGGCTGCCCGGCGTCAGGGCATCGGTGTCGATCCCGTCATGGATGACATCGATCAGGGACTGAAACTGCTGCGGATAGCTGGATTTCTGCCAGTGGGTGGGGCTGTAGGCCGCATCCATGCCGATCAGGTTGATCAGGCCGCAACCATTCTTGGCCCGGACCCGCGCCGTGGTGCGCCATTGCGATACGGCGAATTCCGGATCGAAGCCCACATCCGTGTCGGTGGGATTGTAGAAGAATTCCAGGAAATGCAGCTGCGGCGCCGCCGGCCAGATGTCGCGCAGGAACATCATCTCGCCCCAGCCGGGGTGGCCGACGATGACATCGGGGACGAATCCCTGCTTCTTCAGCCGTTCGGCCGCATCGGCGCAGGCCTCGCCGCGGATGATCTTGGTCTCGGTGTCGACCGCCCAGGGATGAATATTGGCCGTCGTGCCGCGTGTCGGCTTGTAGGTGATGCAATTCACACCGGTAACCGGCTGGCCGGTGATGCACAGGCCCACGACATAATGGCCGGCAGCCGCCATGGCCGCGGCCAGATGTTTGAACTGACCAGGGAAATTCTGGTGAACGAAAAGGACATTCATCTCGTCATGATCCTGTGGGCAGATGATCGCCGGAGAGCCGGATCAGACCATACTTTGCCAGGAAGGCCAGGGCCCGCATGTGGTGGCCCAGACGCGCCGGGTCAACCAGGGGCAACAGCCGGGACACCGTCATCGACCCGGCGGCGCCAACCTGCTCCAGGATCCACAGCAGTTCCGCGCGCGGGTTCAGGACCGGCTGTGCATAGGTGACCATGCCCGAAGCCAGGATCAGGTCCAGCGCCGCGGCATCCACCTTGTCGACGGAAGACAGGATCGTTTCGGGTCCGATCAGATGCGTCGGGTAATGGCTGAACGACCGGAAGGGATCGGGGCGCAACGGCCATGATCCGGGCCGGCCGCGGCCCGTCTCCCCCAACGCCGCGCGGCGGCCCGCCAGCTCGGCGAACAGATCCTGATAGGCGGCGATGACCACTTTCCAGTCATAGCGTTCGCGGCAATGGGCCCGGCCCGCCTCCCCCATCCGGCGGCGCAGGTCGGCATCGGCGATCAGGCTGCGGAATGCCTGGGTCGTGGCCTCGATATCGACGGCCACGAACTGGCAGGAACTGCCGCAATACTGGTCATAGGTATCCAGGCCGATGGCGTGGCGGTCGCTGAAATCCTGGCCCAGCCCCTCCGTCACCATCCAGGTGGGTATCCGCATCCCGTCGATGCCGTGCCGCACCGTTTCCTTGTAGCCGTTCCAGTCGGACACCACGCAGGGCAGGCCGGCGGCCATGGCCTCCAGCGGCGTCAGCCCGAAGGTTTCCTGGATATTGTCGGACAGGGAACAGAAGATGTCGGCCGCGTGCCAGATGCCGTCACGGACATCCGCCTGCCGCCCGTCCAGCGCGTGCCAGACGATATCAGGGCAATGTTCCGCCGTGGCGGCGACATAGGCGTTGCGGATGGCGTCATTGCCGTACCAGCCGGCTTCCACCAGATGCAGCCGCGCCCCGGCCGGCAGGGCGGGCAGCGCTGCCTGCAGCGCCTTGTACATGGCGATGGGATGCGCCTTGGCATGGAAACTGAGGCGGCCCACGAACAGCACCACCACATCCTGTGCGGCGATGCCCAGACGGCTGCGCCAGGACCGGCGCTGTTCCGGAACCGCAACGAACCGGTCACAGTCCACACCCAGGGGAATTATGGGCAGTTGCGGCAGCCGGATGGGCTGCTTGGCGGGCAGGCCCAGGCGCTCGGCCAGATAAAGGCCCTGATCCTCCAGCGTGCGGACCACCATGGTCCGTACCGCTTCGGATGTGCAGATCAGGGCATCGCCCTCATCCACCGGTGCCGTCAGCAGGTCGCCGATATTGTCCAAGGCGCCGGCCGACGCGGTGGTGTGGGTAATCCCGACCAGGGAATAGCCGCCTGTCTGGCCGCGACGGCGGCGGATCCAGGCCTGATCCCCCAGATTGGGACCAGGCAGGAACAGATTGCCGACGCGGGCCAGATCGCCGGGCCGCGCCCAGGGGTGCCAGACGACGGGCCCGGTCCAGCCATGGCCGGCGACCATGCGGGCAAAGCTTTCCCCATGCTCGCGATGGCTGGCATAGCAATGCAGACGGTCAACGTCCGCATGCCGGACCCAGCCTTTCAGGAATCCCTCGCCCGCCGCGTGCCGCCCCATCAGCTTGGGACTGCTGGTGTCGAACCCTTCCGGATGGAAGTAAATGGCGGCGTTGCGCGTCAAACCCCAGCTCCCCGGCTGCATCACGGGTCCTGCAAGCCTCAATAGGGCTTGTAGGACTTTTCCTCGACGATGGCGCTGCCCAGCAGCAGATTGATGTCCTTCTTGATGCGGGCGCGTTCGTCATTCTTCATATAGACGTGACGGGCCAGCTGGATGAATTCCTCACCGAAGGTCTTTTCCCGTTCGCAGCGGCGCTTGCCGTCCTCGATGTCCCAGAGCTGGGAGTTGATGTCGTGCAGCGCATCGACCAGCGCATCCAGCCCGGCCGGAAAACGGGCGCGGTCACCGACCACCTTCTCGATCTCGATCCGCTCGCGCTGCACGTTGCGCATCTTCTCCGGATCGCCGATACGCGCCTCCTTGATCACCAGGATGGTCCATTTGTCGAAGACCTCGCCCCAGGCGACGGGCAGTTGCGGAATATCCGTCCAGCTGTTGGACATGGGTAGGCTCCTTGAATGGGATCCGGTGTGGAAAATCACTGCAGGTCGACGCGCTTCAGCCCCTGAACCTTGATCGTGTCCGGCAGGATCAGCAGCAGCGACGCTTCCGATTTACCCGGCTCCAGCTGCTCCAGCCAGCACTGATATTTCAAGGGCGTTAGCAGGGTGCCGATCTCGCGGACCTCGGCCAGCGTGCCGACGGGTCCGCACAGGATGCCCGCGCGCGTCCGCTCCAGCGTCACCAGCGCCGAGTCCAACGCCACCCGGAACGGGGTTGGTGACGACAGGATCAGGCAGTTGAGATATTTCAGCTCAAGGCTGTCGATGCTGAGCGGCGTACAGGGGCGTCGCACACGGCTGCCGGGCCAGACCGCGGGATTGGTCTCGTTCAGCGGCTCTTCCCGCGGGACGCTGTAATTCCCCGCCTTGGCCGGCATGCGCTGATACCACTCCACGCTGGTGCCGGTGGACTTGTCCAGAATGTCCATGGCGATCAGCTGCTGGCGTTCGGGGCGCGGCTCGATCACATGCAGGATGCCCTCGCGGCCCAGCAGGCCGGCGATGCTGACCGGCAGGTGGCTCTGCCCGGGGCAGCACATCACCGCCTGGCCGCGCGGCTTGACCAGGGACCGGGCGATCTCCAGCATGCGGTTCTGCGCCCGCGACCAGAATTCCGGCGTGGTCTCGTGCGGCAGGGTGCGGCCTGCGGGCGTCATCACATAACGCTTAGGCGTGTGCGGGCCATTGACCATCCGCGTGCCCGGGTGTGCGGGCTTGGACGCCCGCGCCGCCATCAGCGCCTGCAGCTGTTCCCAGACCACCTTGGGATCAAGCTGCGCCCAGGCATCGGTATAGACACCCTTGATCTCCGCCCACTCCTCGTCGGTATTGGTCTTGAACCGCTTATAGGCGGGAAGGTTCTCACCGCCGGGGATCAGCATGCCCTTGTGATGGATATAGAACGGATAGGAATAGGGATCGATCGACGCAAACAGCCCGACCGTGGGAACGCTGGCGCAATCGGCGGCATGGATGGCGAAGCTGTCGACCGTGATGACGCCATCCATCTGGGCCACCAGCGCACCGAATTTCGTGGCTGAATTCAGCTCCTTCGACAGATTGACCAGGCGCGGATGGTTCAGGTTGATCTCGCGATCGACGATCACGGTCACATCTGGCGCCAGCTTCAGTAGGGTCTTCAGGAACTTGGCCTGATGTTCCTCGGCGAAGGTGCGCAACGGCACGCTGGCCTTGGGATTGAAGAAGATCTTCGTGCCCTTGATGCCGGACAGCAGCTTGGTCACCTCTGTCCAGACCGGCCAGGGGTGGTACAGCACATTGCGCTTCTCATGCGCGGGCACCGTGGCCGGGTCCAGCCCGTTCCACCACAGGTACCAGTCGCCGATGGGCATTTCGGTAATGCGCGGCAGGGAGATCAGGCCCGTAATGTCGAAATAGGCATCATAGCGGGCGAATTCCTGCAAGGTCGGGCCCAGCAGCAGCTGTTCGCCCACCCAGCTTTCATGCCCGGCAATGTCGAAATTGGTCAGGCCGGAATTGGCGCCCAGCAGCAGATCGATGGTGAAGCTGGGCAGATGCTGCTGGAGATATTTGGCGATGTACCGGAAGGCCGTCATGCCCAGGATACAGTCGCCCAGATTGGTACCGAAGGCATTGACCACGGCCAGCCGGAAATGCCGCTTGGCCGGGTTGCGCGCCTTCAGCGCGGCCAGCTGCCCTGACAGAACTTCGCCTTCCGGCGCATGCAGGTGCATCCCGCCTTCGGCCACATAACGGGAGGACAACCGGCCCAGGCGCATGGGCAGCCCCGACCAGTTCAGCAGCATGCCTTCGGCCACGGCATTGACCTTAGGCGCGTCATCGGGAAGGGGGGCCGCTCCGGATGACCCGGGGGCGCTTTGCTCCGCACCTTCGCCCGCATCCACCACCACCTCGACCGGATGCCGCTTGCGGTAATCCTCTTCCATCGCCTTGCGCAGGATGTCGCTTTCACCGCCGATATCGACAATCAGACGCTCAACCTGCACCTGATCCTTTGGAAGGCCCCCCAGATAGTGGCGGGAAAAGCGATTGGTGGTCAGCGTGAAATCTTCGGTGGGAAGAAAAGCGTGCATCTAAACGTTTCCCCGAATGGCGCCAGGGGCTTCTGCGCCATTTTC
Source organism: Niveispirillum sp. FG148 (assembly GCF_057809655.1). Lineage (NCBI taxonomy): Bacteria > Pseudomonadati > Pseudomonadota > Alphaproteobacteria > Rhodospirillales > Azospirillaceae > Niveispirillum > Niveispirillum sp. FG148. Next base: position 35,063 of record NZ_JBMDKJ010000027.1, on the reverse strand, counting down.
ATGTCTACCCTTAAAAAAAATCCGCCGCCCCGGTGAGGGGGCGGCGGAGATACTTACCACTGATATCAGCTCTTGCGAGCGGACATTAGAGGACGAAGTTACCGGCGACCAGAGAGCTGATGTTGTCACCAGCCAGCAGGTTGATCGTGCCGATCAGGCGGACGTCCGCGGCCGACACGCTGCTGTTCGTGCCATCCAGGTCCTTGTCGACCAGGTAGACATTGATCGAGGTGTCGGAGTTGTCCGTCGCCACCAGGACGATGAACGGGTTGTCATCACCCACCACGATCTGGCCGTTGGTACCAGCCGTCGTCACGAAGTTGGTGTTGCTGATCGTGTCCGAACCGGTCATCAGGATGACGCCGCTGGTGCCGACGGACGTGTCGGCAACGGAACCACCCAGGGTACCGACGGTCAGGTTCACACCCGTGCCGGTGACGATGTCAGCGAAGTTCAGCACGTCGGACGAAGCGCCGGCGTCGAAGTTGCTAACCGTCACACCCGTCGTGCCCGAACCGGTGAAGCCGCTGCCGAACACCACCGTATCCGCACCACCCGTGGTGGTCAGGTCGATGACATCGCCCGAACCCAGGTTGGAGTGGAACAGCGTGGTGACGCCGGTGGCCGAACCGCTGGTCAGCGAGATGACGTCGGAACCGGTGCTGCTCAACACCAGGGTGTCGACGCCGGACGAACCGGAGATCGTCTCGACATTCGACACCGTGCCGGTCAGACCGGTGGCACCGAAGGTCAGCGTGTCGGTACCTGCACCACCGTCAACCGTCACCTTGCTGGCGGCGGTGCCGGTGATGGTCAGGCTGTCGTTGCCGCTATCCAGCGAGAAGCTGCCGGAAGCGTTGGCGGAGCTGCCCGAGAAGGTGACCGTATCAGCACCCGTCGTACCCGTCAGGGTGAACAGGCCGCTGCTGTCGCTGATCGAGACCGAAGCGGAGGTGCCGCTCAGCGTGACCGTCTCCGTGCCGGTGGTGCCGGCCAGGGTCAGGGCGCCGCTGTTATCGACGAAGGTGATGGTCGAGCCGGCACCGATCGTCAGGGTGTCAGCACCCGTCGTACCGGAAACCGTCAGACCGCCAGCCGTATCGACAACCGTCAGGCCAGTGCTGTTGCCGGTACCCAGGGTAACCGTCTCGGCGCCAGCGGCACCGGAGATGGTCAGGCTGGCGCCAGCAGCGACCGTGACCGTGGTCGAACCACCGGAAGCCAGCGACACGGTACCGCCGGTACCGGAAGCCGTCACCGTCTCCACACCCGTCAGCGAGAAGCTGGCGGCGGCGGAGGAAGCACCCAGAACGATGGTGTCGTTCGTGCCGGTGCCACCGTCGAAGGAGCCGGAGGCAGCAACCGCAACCGTCAGGGTGTCGTTACCCGAACCACCAACGATGCTCTGACCCGTACCCGTACCCGACAGGGTGATGCTGTCGTCACCGGTGTTGCCGGAGACGGTGATGCCGCCAGCCACATCGGTCACAGTCACAGCGGCAGCGTTGCCGGTCGACAGGTTGATGACTTCAGCGCCAGCCGCGCCGGAGACGGTCAGCGCGCCGCCGGAGGCCGCGGTGATCGCACCGGTTTCGCCGGAACCGAAGGTAACCGCACCGGTGACACCGGAGGCGATCGTAACGGTCTCAACACCCGCCAGCGTGAAGCTGATGGCCGTGCCCGTGGTCAGGGCGATCGTGTCACCCGAACCCGCACCACCGCTGAAGGTACCCGTCGCATTGGCGGTGATCGTCAGCGTGTCGTTGCCCGAACCACCATCAACCGTCTGCCCCGTGCCGGTGCCGGCCAGAGTAACACTGTCATTGCCGGTCGTACCGGAGACGGTCAGGCCGCCAGCCGTATCGACGAAGGACAGGGTACCGGCATTGCCGGTCGTCAGGTTGAACACTTCAGCACCGGCAGCGCCGGTAACCGTCAACACACCACCGGAAGCGACCGTGATCGCGCCCGTCTCGCCGGAACCGAAGGCCACAGCACCGGTCACACCGCTGCTCACGGTGAGGGTTTCAACGCCCGCCACCGAGACACCGGTCGAGGTGCCGGTGATGTTCAGGGTATCGCTACCCGAACCGCCGGTGATCGTCACAGCGCTACCGGACAGGTTGACCGTGTCCGCACCGGACGTCGCCGTCAGGACCAGGTTGCCGCTGTCGGTGACGTTGAAGGTCACGCCCGAACCGCTCAGGGTCACCGTACCAGTGGCGTTGTCACCCGTGTAGGTGTCGACGCCCGACAGGGTCAGCGAACCGGTGCCGGACTGCGTCACCACATCATAGGCAGACGCGCCGCCGAAGATGGAGTAGCTGCCCGTGACGCCAGAGTCGACGGTGGTGCGGATGGCAACCGCCGCCGTATCGATTCCGGTGGCACCGGACAGGGTGACGTACAGGTCGTTGCCCTGGATCAGGCCGTTACCGTCGACATCAATGACCAGCTGATTGCTGCCGGTGATGTAGACATACTGGCCAATATGGGCACCGGTCGTGCCGGTCAGCAGCGACAGAGCCTCGGAGTAGCTGCCGGCAGCACCCTTGTAGGTGGTGTCGATCGCACCCGACGTAATCCCACCCGTACCGGTACCGACCGTCTGGGTCAGGATGATCACGTCGCCGGAAGCGAAGTCAGCGATGACGTCCGCACCCGTGCTGTTGTTGTCGCCGCTGGCGAACCAGAACTGGTCATTGCCAGCGCCGCCCGTCAGCAGGTCGATGCCCGCACCACCGGAGAGGAAGTCGTTGCCAGCACCACCGTCGATCGTGTCGTTGCCAGCAGCGCCCGCGATCTGGTCGACGCCCGAACCACCCGACAGCAGATCGGCAGCCGAACCACCGGTGATGCTGTCATTGGCAGCGCCACCCGTGACGGTGACGGACTTGCTGCCGCTGTTGGTGAAGGTCAGGGTTTCGCCGGTGCCATTCAACGCCGAGGCGTTGATGGTCAGGCCGGAGCCGGTATAGCCGGTGTCGATGGTCAGGCCGACCGAGCCAGCGCTGCCCGTGCCGGTCGCGCCGTCAGTGACGACGATGGACTCGATGCCCGAGATGCCGGCACCGATCGTCGCCGTCACAGCCGTACCGCCGGAGGTGGTGCCGTTGGACAGGTAGATGGTGTCCGTACCCGAACCACCGACAACCGTGTCGCTGGTATTCAGACCCGAGCTGTCGAAGGTGAAGCTGTCATTGCCAGCGCCACCCGTCAGGGCGAGGTTGCCCGTCTGGCCCGTGGCCGTGAAAGCCACCGCCGAGGTGAAGCCAGCCGCGTTCACGGTAACGTTGGTGCCACCCGTGGCAACCTTCACCGCGGTGATGCCCGCCGCCTGAGCGCGGGTATCCAGCGTGACGGTGCCAGCGCCCGTACCGATGCTCAGCGTCTCGACGCTGGTCAGGTTCAGGAAGTCCAGGTCGCCAACGCCGTCAGCACCCTGCTCGATCGACAGCGTGTCATTGCCCGAGCCGCCCGCAACGGTGTCGTTGCCGTCGAATTCGGTCGTGAACATGAAGCTGTCATTGCCGTCGCCGCCGCTGACATAATCGAAGCCGGAACCGCCGCCGATCGTGTCGTCGCCGGCATCGCCGACCAGGCTGTCATTGCCGTTACCGCCATCGATGACGTCGTTGCCGGCGCCGCCCAGGACGGTGTCGTTGCCGGAACCACCCGTGATCGTGTCGTGACCCGCGCCACCCGTGGCCGTCAGCGTGTAGCTGCCGGTCAGGTTGGAAGCATCGACCGTCAGATTCTCGAAGTCGGCATTGCCGGTGCCCGAGGTGATCGTGCCGGCATCCAGCGAGGAAGCGTCGATGATCAGCGAGTTGTTGTAGTTGCTGCCGACGGTGATCTTGGCATCGCTGCCCGCCACACCCGTGCCCGAGGAGGCATCGCCAGCGTCAACCACGACGATCTTGTCGATGAAGCTGCCGGACGCCAGGGTGTTGGTGCCGGTGAAGCCGGACGTGGTCGTCAGGTTCAGGATGACGGTGTTGGACGAGCCCGTGCCCGTGCCCGCAGCGCCAGCAATGACCACCGTACCGCCCGTGCCATAACCGGACGTCGTCATGTTGACGGTCAGGTCAACCTTGGCGCCCGTGTTGTTGACGGTGTCGCCGGAACCCAGGGTCACCGTGGTGGCGCCCGTGTAGCCGGAAGCCAGCGTCAGCACGTTGCCCGAGGCGGACTGGCTCAGGTCGAACGAGGAGAACTGGATCGGGGAGGACAGGGTGGCGTCGCCCGAGAACACCAGGTTCTCGACGTTCGTCACATTGGCCAGATCGGCCGAGGTGACGCCCGTGCTGGTGATGACCAGCGTGTCGGTACCCGAACCGCCGTCGATCGTGTCGCCAGAGGTCAGGCTGGTGCCCAGGTTGAAGGTGTCGTTGCCGTCACCGCCAGCCAGGCTGTCATTGCCGCCCGTGGAAGCATCGATCGTGTCGTTGCCAGCGCCACCCAGCAGGGTGTCAGCGCCCGCACCACCCGTGATGCTGTCATTACCAGCGCCACCGGTCACGGCCAACTTCGCCGTGGAGATGATGTCGCCACCATCGACGATGAAGGCAGCGCCCGAGGCCAGAGCCGAGGCGTTGATCGTCAGGGTCTTGCCGGAAGCCACGTTGGCAGCATCCAGGTCCAGGAACACGCCAGCGGTGGCCGTGGAACCCGTGGCGATCGTGATCGTGTCCAGGTTCGTGACGGTAGAACCCAGAACGGCGCCCGAGCTGCCGGTGCCCGACGAACCATTGGCCGTCAGAACCAGGGTATCGGTCGTGCCGGTGCCCGTGGAGCCGGTGATGGTGATCGTGTTGCCGTTGGCGAAGGCGCCAGCGGAGGCGTTCACAACCAGATTGGTGGTGCCCGAAGCCGTCAGAACGATCGAGTCGGTCGCCGAAGCACCGCCCGACAGATTGACGGTCAGCGTACCGGTGTAGCCGGTGCCAACAGTCAGATCCAGCTTGCCCGAACCCGTCTCGGTCACCGTGGTGATGCCGGCGGCCAGAGCCTTGGCATCCAGGGTGATGCCCGAACCGGAGCCGGAGGCAACCTTCAGCACTTCAACGGACGTGACGTTCGTGAAGGCGGCGTCGGCCAGCGTGGCGTTGGAGTTGATCAGCAGCGTGTCCGTGCCCGAACCACCCGCGACCACGTCCTGGATGCCCGTGCCCGTGCCCGACGCGTTGAAGCCGCTGTTGCCAGCCGTGAAGTCGAACGTGTCGTTGCCGGCGCCGCCCGTCAGGGTGATCTTGTCGGCATTGATGTCCGTCACGGTGATGGCGGCCGTGGAGCCCGAAGCGTTGACGGCGCCCACGCCGCTGCTCGCACCCAGGTCCAGGTAAACGGTCTGAGCGCCCGTCACATTGACGGTGCTGATGCCGGAGGAGGCGCCAGCACCCAGCTTCAGGTAGGAAGCGCCCGAAGCGGTGGTGACGTTCAGCGTTTCGATACCGTTGGTATCGAAGGTGGCCAGACCCGTGGCGGCAGTACCAACGCCGTTCAGCGTCAGCGCCAGGCTGTCGCCCGTACCGGAAACAACGCCAGCGGCGAAGTTCACGGTCAGGTTGCCCGCACCCTTCTCCTCAACGGCGACCAGCTTGTTCAGGCCCGAGAAGGTGACCGAGGAGCCCGAATTGACGGACGAGGTCACGCCGACATTGGTCAGCGAGCTGTCGGTCAGCGACAGGTCGAACGTGGCAGTCGAGCCCGACGCGGCGGACGTGCTCACCAGCACCTTTTCGATACCGGTCAGGGTCGGGGTCACGGAACCCGTGCCCGACGAACCCGAAACGGTGATCGACAGCGTGTCGGTACCACCAGCGCCGTTCAGGTTGTCACCAGCCGTCAGGGTCGTGGAGGTGTTGTCCACGCCAGCGCCGGTGAAGTTGAACGAAGCGATGAAGCTGTCGTTGGCGGTGTTGCCACTGAAGCCCGTGCCGGCATCGGCGCCGGTGGTCAGCGTGAAGGTCTGCGAAGTGATCGGCGCGGCGCTGTCGGTGATACCGACGACGGCGCTGGTCTGGACCGTGTTCAGGCTGCTGTCGAACAGCGTGACCTTGTAGCCTTCCAGGCCTTCCGTCACGCCATCGGCCGTGGCCGTGACGGTGAAGGTGGCGCTGGTCGAGCCGGCCGGGATGGTGACAGTGCCGGTCACGGCGGTGAAGTCACCGGCCGAGGCGGCGTTCAGGGCGCCGCCCTTGGTGTCGCCCGTCACGTTGAACGTGTAGGTCGTGTCCGTCAGCAGCGGCACCGACAGGGTGACGGTGAAGGTCTGCGCCGTGCCTTCCGCCACGGTGGCGGAAGCGGCGGCGATGCCAACCGTCGGATTCGGGGTCGGGACCGTACGGCCCTCGGTGATGCCCCAGTTCAGGTAGTGGAACCAGCCAGCCTTGGAAATGTCGGCCAGACCGAAGCCACCCAGCGTGCCGCCGGCGTTCAGAACGGCCTTCAGGTCGGCGTTGGCGTTGATGTAGGCGACCGGGTCGAAGCCAGCAACCGCGATACGGCCTTCGTAACGGCCGCTGCGCAGGAAGTGCATCTCCAGATCAACGGCGCTGGTGATCCCGGCAGCCCCCAGATCCGGGTTCTGCGCCGCGTAGATTTCGGCGTTGAACAGGGTCGTGGGCAGGAACAGGCGGGCTTCGGCATAGCCGTAATTGTTGAAGTGCGCGGTCAGGTCCGCCTTCGTGGTCAGGCCAGCCTCAACCAGATCCGGGTTGTTGTCGCGATAAACCTGCCAGTCGAAATAGGGCGTGGCAGGCCGGTCCTCGAACTGCCCAAAGGCCTGCCAGTGCGCCAGACCGGACGTGTACGCGCCAGCCTGCACGGCAGCGGCGACATCCGTATTGTGCGCCAGGTAGTAGGTTTCGTTAAAAACGAGAGGAGAGGGAGCAGCCATCTAAGATCTCCGTGGGTAGGCTTGGTCGCGCTTAACCGATGTTAGGATCGTTTGAGGAAAATGGCATGCGGCGAGCCAAAGAGCCTATTTGCAGACGGGAATCCGCCCGCAAAGGGTTGGTAAAAACGTTGGCATCCGCCGAAAACGGGGCGGCACGCACAGGCAAAAAGCTGACTGAAGACATTTTGCTCGGCCACACCATGCCCCTGAAACGCTCCTCACAAGTTATGCGTCGTTAGGTTCTTTATGCGAGCTACCCGTACGATGCAAGCAGCAAATGCGAAGGGAATCCAATGGGGGGCGGAAAAAGTTCACTAACTCTTTAACATGGGTTCGCTGTGCAGATAAATTTGATTAAGACGTCTGGCTAACATATTGTTTTTTAATGATTTACGGAAAAGCCGCCACTTCCTGGCACAAATGCAACACTGTTAGGCAAAAGCTGCCCACTTGCCCGGTCCGAAACGGCACACCGGCAGAATCGGCCGGTTCCCGTCATAGCGCGCGATGACGCGCAGGTGATTCTGGCGACGCGGCGAAAAGACCGTCGACGCGGCGCCTTTCACAGCCGGAGGAACAGCCCCAGGGTCTGCCACGGCAGCGGCAGACGGAATCCATACCGCACTGCAATCGCCACCCGGACCGGCCAGGGGCGGTCGCGCAGGGTCACGAAGGCCTGCAATGTGGCCGCCTCCGCAGGGGACAGGGTCGGGGCGCTGCGGGCGGCAAGGACCGCCGCCTGGGCATGGAGCCGGGTCAGCCAGGCGCGATAGCGATCCCGGTTCGCCCGCGGGTCAAGGCGGCGCATGGATCGGGTGAAGGACGCCCAAAGGCTGGGTCGTTGCGCTCCGATAACGTTGGCGCTGTGCAGCCGGTAATCGATCAGCGCCTCGGGCATGACATGGATGTCGCCCAGGGCGGCGCAGACCAGCGCCAGCCACCAGTCGTGCATGTAGGCTTCGGCGGGGATCGGCAAGGCGCGCGTCAGGCAGGCCCGGTTGACCCCCATGGCGCAACCGGTCACGACATTGTGAAGCAACAGCCGCGGCAGGCGCAGGTCCCGCGCCATGTCCATGCCCTGGCGGTTGCGGAAACTTGGAAACAGCGGGGCGCCGTCACCATCGATGCCCGCCAGATCACAGACCGCCATGACGGGGCGGTCACGCGTCCCCTGCCCTGCCTCGGCCGCCATCAGCGCGGCCACCGTCCGCTCCACCTTTTCCCGATGCCAGATATCATCCTGATCGGCAAACAGGATGTAGTCGGCGTCGCTGGCCGCCATCAGACAACCGAAATTGCCCGATGCCGACCCGGTGGGGCTGTCGGTCGGCACAATCTCCATCCGGCCGGGATGGCGCTCCTGCCATTGCCGCAGCAGGGCCAGCGTACCGTCGCCGGACCCGTCATCACGGGCCAGGATGCGGAAACTCTCATTCGTCTGCGCCGCCAGGGAGGCCAGCTGGGCGGGCAGATAGCGTTCCCCGTTATAGGTCGCCAGCAACACATCAATCTTCACCACGCCCATCCCTCATATCCGGCGCAGGCGCCGCAGCACCATCTGCGCGCCGTCACGCAATCCGGCATCCAGCAGCAGCCCCGTCACCAGCATCACCGTCCCGGCGATCACGCCGATGATGACGGACGTTACGGTGTCGAGCGGGACGTAGCCTGCAACAAGTTGCGCCACCACCAGCAGAACCGCGGCCGGCAGCAGCGGCAGCAGGCGCCGCCAGTGCAGCCCCGCCAGATGGAACATCAGCAGCGCATCGGCCGTCACGCGCAGCACCCACGCCGTCGCGGCCCCCGCCAGCCCGAAACGGTCGATCAGGAACCACAGCACCAGGACGAAGGGCAACAGCTCCATCAGGTGCAGCTTCGCCGACAGGTCGGGCCGGCCGCGCCCCTGCAACAGCGACAGGGCCACGAAGGCCAGCCCATTGATCCAGGCACCGGACAGCAGAATCAGGGCGATCGGCGCCGCGATGGCCGCGAATTCCGCGGAAATCCACAGGGTCAGGAAGGGCTTCACGATAAACAGCGTGACGATGCAGGCCGCCCCGAACAGGAAGGCCAGGGAGGTGATGGCACGTTCGGCCAGATCGCGCGCCTCCTCCCCGCCATAGCGGGACAGGCGGGGAAACACCGCCCGCGACAGCGCCGCGGCGATGATCTGGACCCGGGTCATCAGATTCATGGGGATCGAGTAATGCGACACGGCGGCAGGCCCCAGCTTCGACCCGATCAGGAACTGGTCGAGCGAGGTGAGGATCGGCCCGACAATGTTGGTGACGCTGACCCACGCACCATACCGGAACAGCTCCCGGCCCCAGGTCCGGTCAAAGCCGCCAAAGCCCAGCTTCTCCGTCCGGCCCAGATGCCAGAACACCTGGACAGCGGTCAGAAACCGCACCGCGAAGGCCACGGGAATGACCGTGGCCAGGCTGTTGTCGACATAGACCGCGCACAGGGCCGGAATGACCTGGCCCGCGGCCGATCCCGTCATCTGCATCAGGTTGACGGCCAGGAACCGCTCCCGCGATTCCAGCACGCCATAGGCGACCCCCGTCAGCAGGGCCATGGGCAGCATGGCCGCCACCCAGGGCATGCCTGTGCGCAGCTCCTCCCACAGGGCGGGCGACAGATTGAAATGCGTCCGGAACATGTAGCCGCCGGCCGTGAAGATCAGCAGCCCGCCGACCACGCCCATGGCGAGGTTGAGATAGAGCGAGGTGGAGAAGACGCGCCGCCGCTCTTCCACCCCGGCATCGCGCAGACGCGCCAGGGCGTTGGCCGACGCGCGCGACAGGCCCATGTCCAGAAAGCCGAAATAGCCCAGCAGCAGCCAGACGATGGACAGCACGCCATAGCGTTCCTCGCCGATCGACCGGATGTACAGCGGGATGGTCAGCAGCGAGACAAGCACCGGCACGGCCATGCCGACGACAGTGAAGATGAAATTCTTCTTAAGACCGGATTCCGACAAGATTTCACCCCACCCGTCGCAAGGATAGCCGGATCACGCCGGCTTCCACGCGCGGATCGTCAGATTTTCAGAAAGGGCGGGATCGGCGGCGGCGGCCCGGTCGGCAGCGGCGACCTTGGCGGCCCATTGCGCATCCCAGCCGGGCGTCGGGCCCGGCGCATAGGGATCGAACCCAAGCTTCTGGCTCAGGCTTTGCCGGTAATAGAATTCCGCCACCGGCACAGCCTGTTCCAGCGTGATGTCGGCATAACCCAGCGAACCCAGCAGCTGCATCAGCCCCGGCGCATCGAACAGCGTCAGATGACGGGGCGGTTCCAGCCCGCGCCAGGCCCCCCCGAACTCCCTGAAGCCGCAGGACCCCAGATTGGGCTGGGTGATCCAGAGGCATCCGCCCGGCTTCAGCAGTTCCATGAACTCCCGCAGGGCGCCCACAGGGTCGTGCAGATGCTCCAGCACATGGGAGACGGTGATGTAATCGAAGCTCGCCGGGGACAGGCCCGTGCCCGGCAGGGCGCCCTGGCGGATATCCAGGCCGGCGGCCCGGCCCTGTGCCACCGCGGCGCTGTCGAAATCCAGCCCCACCGCCTTGTAGCCCAGCTGCTGGGCCACCTTGACGAAATAGCCGCTGCCGCAGCCAGCATCAAGCAGGGTCCGCTCCCGGCCACCGGTCGGCGGGACCTGCCTGATCAGGTAATCCACGCGGCGGCGGCGCTCCGCGAACAGGCCGGCCAGCAGCCAGCCCAGGGGCCAGGCCCCGCCCAGCCGCACGCCATAGCGCCGCGACAGCCAGGAATTGCGCAAGCCCACCGTCACCCGCGTGCGCAGATCCAGACGCCCCGTCGGCACCAGACCATCCATGCGCTCGTCATCATGCGTGTAGTAGCGCTCATAGGCCCGCACGATGGAGGCGGCATCCGGGCGCGGGTCAAGATAGGCGCAGCCGCAGGCGCCGCAGCGCCACAGGGTCCACCGCCCCGGCGCCACCAGGAACGCCATATCGTGAAGGCCCGTCAGAAGGCACTCGCGCGACGACGACGTGCAGACCGGACACGCGCCAAGGACTTCCAGGTCGGTCTCAGGCCAATTCTCGCTCAGTGCCATTACAATGTTCCAGATAGCAGACGGCAAAACACGCCGATCAATCCAATAGCAGATTCCAGTCACGCCGCAGCTTCGACCCGTCAGCCGTCTCCAGCTGGCCGATCAGCGCGCGGCGGTTGCTCAAGGTCTGGCCGCCATCGCGCGTCAGCGGCCGCCAGAGCCAGCCCAGGCTGCCCCGCGTCGATTTCACATAGAGATTATCCAGCGGAATGACAAAATAGATGCCCTTATCGAAGCGACCCTCCCCGAACTCCTTCGCAGAGACATCGGTGACGGTGGCAAAGGCACCAACGGTAATCCCGCTGTCGAAGGTCCGCGACAATTCGAGGGTGGCCCCCTTGTCGCCGGCCAGATAGCGACCGACCTTCAGCCGGGCGTCAACCCCCATCGGTTCGTAATGATAGTAGCCGGTCAGGTGACCGGTCACGACATCATAGTCCCGGAACTTGAACCATTGGTTATAGTCGCGCTGCTTGGCCCAGGCCACGTCCAGGCCGATGGCCCAGTCACTGCCGAACGGCTTGTACAGGACTTCGCTGCCCACACCGCCGAACATCTCCTCCAGATACCCGCCATAGACGCGGGCATAGGTGTCGGTGGCGATGCGGCGGGTATAGTCGGCCTGCAGGTGGGTCATCGCGGTTGTCCCCTCCTGCAGGTAGTTCTTGATGTCGGACCGGACATGCGGCAGCAGACTGTCGGACGGGATGCGCATCTTGTCGAAATTATTATCGACATCGATGCCGACGCCGCCGGACACGTTCAGGCCGGGCGCCAGAACGACGCTGCCATTCACGCGGACCCAGGCCTGATAGAGGATGAAGGATTCGGGCCGGCCCAGCGTCTGGCGGAAGGCCGGGCGGATGTTCCAGCCGAAGCCCGGGAAACGCGCCGGCTCCGGATGGCTCGCCTCGTCCATGCTCATGGTCGGCCGTTCAATGCGCGTGCGCAACCAGGCTTCCTCGATCGACCCGCCATGCGGTGACAGCGCCTGTTCCAGGTCCGAGCGATAGATCGTGGCCGACAGCATCTCCATGCCATTATCGACAAAGACGACCTCGATCTCCTGATAATCGCCCGGCAGCACGCCGGCCGCCGTCCGGGCCGCGCGGCCGATGGCCTTGGGCGTCTGCCGGTAACGGCCGTTGCCGACAAAAATCGTCACTTTCGGCGACCGGTAATCGGCGGCCTGCAGGAAGAAGCCCTGCTTCTTCAGCTGCTCGCCCAGTTCCTTGCGCACCGCCTCGGCCGGCGGCTGCCCCCGGTCCCTGGCCGGCGCCTTGGGCGCCTGGGAAACCGGCAGGGGCGCGCCCGCGCGCAGGCTCGCCGCGTCATAGGTGAAGACCATCCAGGGCAGGTTATATTCCACGCGGGTGACGCGGACCTTGCCGGTGAAATCGGGGGCCAGTTCCACGGCACGGTGGGCCAGATCATAGGCGACGGCATTGCCGTCGCGCAGGGGCGACCCGGCGACCGTGATCTGGATCTCCCCGCCGATGCGGCCGAAATGCTGCAGCGCCAGCCCGTCCAGGGCCGCCTGCCGACCCAGGCCCGTACGCACCGCCTCTTCCCCGCCCGCGGCGGGGACCGGTGCCGGGGTGGGCCCCACGGCCGTTGCCGGCACCGACGCCGACTGCATCAGCGGCGGTGGCGGCGCATCAATCTTGCCCGGTCCCTTGGCCGTGTGGAAATTCGATGTCATCACGAAACGAACCATGGCGCGGTTACCCCGCTCCAGTGCCGTTCCCACCTGCAGCCAGTCCCAGGGCTTGTAGTCCAGGCCGACATTGATCGGCAGGTCCTGTTTCAGCTGGTTTTCCAGGGGTTCGTGCTGATAGTCGTTGGGATCATATTCCAGCTTCAGGCGCAGCCCATCCAGCGGCGTCTGCCAGCTGACACCACCGAACAAGGCGACGTTCCGGCCCCGGAAGAAATCCGTGGACAGGGCACCGCCGCCGGCCGTGTAGCTGCCGCTGCGATTGTCGAACTTTTTGGAGATCAGGCTGAACGGATTGCGGAAATGCCCCGCCGATCCCATGTTGCCCCAGCCCATGCCCAGCGAGACGTCGAAATCGCCGAAGCTTTGATCGGCAACGATATATTCGGACCCGAAAAGACCGGTTCCGGCAATGTCACGCAGACCGACGGCGATATTGGGCCAGGTGGCATCGCCCTTGACCAGACGGACCTTCACGTCGATGCCGCGGTCCTTGTACGACTGCGTGCCCGAAAAATCGATCGGGCCGTAATAGCGGTTGGCGACGCTGGTGTAACGCAGCGTCGCTTCCAGCCAGGGCAGCCCCTGCACCGTGATGAAATAGCGCGAATAGGGCCAGACATAGGTGAAGCCGGCATAGGCCTGCCCGTCTTCCGCCGCCCGTGCGATGGGCGTCTGGAACAGTCCCGTGCCGCCGAAATCATTGACCGATTCCGGCGGGCGCCAGGGCAGGAATGGATTTTCCTGGCCATGCGCCACGGGAGCCGCCAACGCGGCCAGGGCCAGGGCGGCCGTTGCCGTCGTCCCGAAACGCTGCCTGCTCACAATCCGCGTCCATTCCATCAGTTACGGGAGATCACGGCCAGCGACGCCGCCGACAGGGCCAGATCGCTCAACAGTGACACGACCGTGCGGGTGGTGGTCAGGAAGTTGAACGGCTGCGGATCACGCGGCATGACGATCGTCGAGCCCGGCGGGATCGGCACGCTGCCATCGCTGAAGCGGCCCAGCCGCAGCGGCTCCGACTCCCCGTTGGGATAGATGACGAAGGCGTTGGATGCCTCGGCCGCCGGCGTCTCGCCGCCCGACATGCGGATATAGTCGCGCGCGGTCAGCCCGCTCTTGAACATGACGGAGCTGGGGTTCAGCACCTCGCCCGACACGGTCACATGCGACGGACGCTTGGGGATGATCAGTTCGTCGCCCGGCTCCAACACGAAATCCAGTTCCGGACGGGCCGACAGCACGGTGGGGTCGACCTCCACCACCACGCGGCCCACGGCCCGCGTGCTGCGCAGGCTGTTGATCAGCCCTTGCAGGAAGGGCAGCGCCTGACGCGCCTGCTCCGCTTCGCTGCCCGCGGCCTGGGCCAGAACGCTGGGGATCGACTGTTCCAGTTCCAGGGCGGCACGGCGATAGCCCGCCTCCTCCGCCAGCCGCACGCGATCGCGGGTGAACACGGCGCCATAGGGGTAGGCTTCCGGCGTCAGACCATCGACACGTTTCAGCAGTTCCGACAGACGCTCCCCGCGCCGGATATCGTAACGGCCCGGCCGCACCACCTCGCCGCTGACCCGAATCACGCCGACCTCGCGCTGGGACACGCGGCTGGCGACACGGATCACGTCACCGGGATTAAGCGTGCTCTGCGACAACTGGCGCAGCGACATGTCGGACACGCGCTTGCCGTCGCTGCCCGTCATCTCCACGGCGTCGCCATCGGCATCCAGGGTCACGCCGCCGACGGCGCGCAGCAGGCTTTCGGCCTTGGCGCCGGGCACGACGGGATAGACGCCGGGTGCGCGCACCTCGCCTTCAAGCGACACGGCATATTCCAACAGGAAGGGCAGCAGGTCGGGATGGCGGTGGAAGACGCGCGGACAGGCCCGCACGTCGATCACGGCCGTGTCCGCGGCACGGCGGGCGCCGGAGCGCAGGGCCACGGCATAGCGTTGCTGCAACCCTTCCGACGCCAGCGCCGCCAGTGTCTGCAGGCCGCCGCATTCGATTTCGGATTCGATCAGGCGCACGCCGCCGGGCGCCGACGCATCGGGATAGGTGCCGATCAGGCGCCGGGGCGCGGAACTGTCGGCCAGATCGCGGCCATAGAGATCCAGGTCCTCCAGACGCTCGCGCCGGCCATTCCAATCCTCGCTGCTGCCGCGGGGTGCCGGCTGTCCGGTCGCCGACGGATCGGCACCGGCGCCGCGCGCGGCGGCAGCCCTGGCGGTCCGGCTGCCGGCATTGGCAGTACCCTGGGTCAGGGCTGCCTCGCCCACCCCGCCCGTGGCCAGCCTTTCGGCCGACAGGCGGTTGTCGACGGCCAGCTTCAGGCTGGGCGGCTGTTCCCCGCGCAGCACCGCCTGCACGTCGGCCGAGCCCAGATAGCGGATATCATTCTGCGACAGGAAGATCACCCGGTCGCGTTCGCGCAGGTTGACATTCATGCTGCCGTCCAGCACGCGCTGCAGGTCGACGGGCACGAACTTGCGCTGCCGGGTCTGCGGATCCTCGGTATCGATCACCGCCAGCGGCAGATAGGGGTTGGCGGTCAGCACATAGGGTTCGTTCAGCAGATCGCGCAGGGTCTTGGCCTGACCCAGACCCCGGCCGCCCGGCCGCTGCGTGGCACCTTCCAGGGCCACGGCATCGCGCGGCAGCTCCACCCGGATCACATCGCTGGCCATCACCTTGGCACTGTCGCCCTGATTGCCCAGGGTCTGGTCACGGCCGGACTTGTCCAGACGCAGAATCTCGATGCGGTTGCCGCGGGCGCGCTGTGCCCCGCCGGCCAGCTTCAACACGGCGTCGACCGTCGTCTGGCCGGCGCGCAGTTCATAGATGCCGGGACGGATGACATCGCCTTCCACCGCCACCGTCTCGCCGATGGAGGGGACGTTGATCTGGTCGCCATCCGACAGGCGCAGATCGCCGACGCTGCCCCCGCCCAGGAACACGTCATAAAGATCGACCGTCTGGTCCGGCTTGCCGAAGCGCTTGATCTTCACATGGCGCAGGCTGCCCGACTTGCGCACGCCCTCGGCCTGGCCCAGGGCGTCGATCAGGCTGGAGAAGCTGGTCAGCGTATAGCGACCGGGCGACTTCACCTCGCCTGTGACCAGGACGCCGATGGACCGCACGGATCCGACCGACACGAAGATATCGGTCTGCAGGAAGGCCGCCTGCGCCTGCGCCGACAGGTCGGAGCGGAAATCATCGAAGCGGCGCCCGGCGGCCGGCACCGGTGCCATGTTCGGCAGCACGATGCGCCCCTCGCGGTCCACACGCACGGCGATGGTGCTGTTGACCTGGCCGCGCAGGGTCACCACCAGCTCGTCGCCGATGCCCAGGACATAATCGTCGGGTACGGCGCCGTTCAGCAGGCCGGGGGACAGAAGCCGCGTCTCGTTGCGCCAGTCATAGCCGATCTGCTCCAGCTTGCGGCCCGTGCGCAGCGCATATTGCTGTTCCAGCGACGAGGGCTGGCGCGCCGTCCGCGACGGCTGGCCCGACAGGTCGTCCGCCGGGTCGCGCACATCGAACCGATCATTGGTGCTGCCGCGCCCGTCCAGCCCCTGGGTCCCGTCGTTCCGGCCCGTCCGGGCCCGATCCAGCGTGCTGGGGGACATATAGGAGCCGTCGGCGTTACCGCGCTGCCCCTGCAGGCGCTGCAGGTCGACAACACCGTCCGGCAGTTCGATGGTCTGAGCCCAGGCGGGCATCGCGGCACTGACAAGCAGGGCTGCCCATGCTAGACCGGACCGCAGGCGCCGTCCGGCGACGGCTTCCCTGAACACACGACGCATCGAGTTCTCCATGACTCTTCCCAGTTGCGACCCCAGAGACGAACAGGCGCGCATGAGCCGCCGCCGCTGTCTGGGCCTTCTCGCTGCCAGCACGTTGCCAGCCGGCATCCTGCCTGGATGTGCCCTGGTTAACACCGAATCTCCTTATTGGGCAACTGTGGCGGCGGTCGGCGGCTTTGGTGGCGATGCACCGGTGACCCGCGCGCAAGCGGACGAACTGCCCTATGCGTCGATCCTGGCCTGGCTGGAAGGTGGCAACAAGGCCTTCATGGTGTTGGGTGAAATCGGCCAAAATGGGGCACATTATTATTATAGCCAGTCACGCCAGGTGCTGGTGACGCGCGGCCCGTTCCTGGTGCAGACCGTGGGCCTGCCCGGCGACCTGTCGCGGACCCGCTTCGTCGGCGACAGGGTGCCCGATCTGCGCGATCTGGTGGGCAAGGACTGGGTGCGCCATGTCGATATCCAGGCGGCGGGCCTGTTCGAGCTGCCGGTGAAGGGCCGGGTCACACTGATGGGAACGGAAACGGTGACGATTCTGGACCGGCCCGTGACCCTGACCCACCTGCGTGAGCAGGTGACAGCCGGCGGCCTGAAGCCCTGGGAGAATGATTACTGGATCGAGGCGGAAACCGGCTTCTGCTGGAAATCCCGTCAGCACATCCATGACCGGACCGAACCGGTGAATATCGAGATCACCAAGCCCGCCGGCTGAGGGACAGTGCGAATACCCCAAGGTCGGCGACCGCCGGCCCGGCGCCCATGCGCCGCAAGCCAAGGGCGCGGATGCGCCCGCCCGGCACCTGAGGGACAATGCAAATGAAAAGGGCCCCCGACGATGCCGGGGGCCCTTTTGAACGTCCAATAAGTCCACAGCCTCTTGGTGCGAACCCTAACGCGCGACTCAGCGAGAGCTGGTGGTCGTGCTGGTCGAGGTCGGCGTGGTCTGCGTGCCGGGGCCGGGACCCGGATTGACGACTTCTTCGTCACCACCGCCAGAAGCGGCCGCCACGATGCCGGCAACGGCAACGGCGCCAACAACAGCGACAGTGCCCAGGGAACCCAGGGCGACACCGGAAGCGCCAGCACCCGCAGCGCTGCCCGTGGCAGCCGGGGCGGCGGCCGGGGCGGAAGTGCTCTGCGCATTGGCCATACCCGGCACGACTGCCAGGGCGACCGCAAACGTCAGGGCCAGGAGTTCCTTTTTCATTTGGTAAATTCCCCAGAGGTTGGACTGTTGTGCCTTATACCACTTCTTTTTCGCGTTGCGAGAGGCTTCTTACGTTCAAGCCCGCCGAAAATCGCTGCGGCCCGGCCGACGGCAGCCCGGCCGCGGACCGACGGCGCCGGAGCCAGCGGCGATATTTCTCCACAACCCATTGATAACACGTAAAGAATTTGGGGGTGTGGAAACCTTGTCCGTCAGCATGGTCCACGGGCGGATGACGGGAGCAGCCGGGCGCGTTACCGCAAAATCGTCATAGTTGCCGCGCTGCAACTGCGGAGCGGCAACAGGGGTGCGATCCGCGGCCACCAATATTGATCAAGGATCATGAAGAGCCCAATGCAATTTCGGCGCTGAACAGACCGGCGATTCGGTTTATACCTTTCGGCGGAGGTACTTATCCAAATGCAGAAACCCGCCGACGACCGGACCATCCGCCTGCAACTGTCGCTTCTGCAGGAGGATCTGGGCCGGCTGCGCAGCCGCTGCGAGGCCCTGGCCCCGCCGCCCGACGTCACCACCGCCTTGAAACAATTCAAGGAATTGGGCCCCGCCTTCGAAGCCGTGGCCGCCTTCATCTCGGTGCTGGAGGCCAATACCACCCGGCTGGACCATGAACGGCGCATGCAGGTGGAAGAACAACTCTCCCATCTTACAACCGGCCTGTGGACCCTGCAGCTGGTGGCCGTCGAACCCCGGCTGAAGCGGATGGTCGACAATATCGGCCACATGCCCATCGGTACCCGGTTCGTGCTTCAGCGCTGGATGAAGCGCCTGATCGAACTGCGGGAGGAGACGGAGGTGGCCGCCCGGCTGGAGGATGGTCTGCTGGCGCGGGTGGAGGCCCTTTCCCGACGACTGGCGGAGGAGGCACCGGACCTGATGGACCTGGGCAGCCCCTGACCCCGAACTTCCTAGCCAATTCCCGGCGCAACCGTATAATCTGCGCCATCCGCCGGCATGCCCGGCACCGGCATCGGGAACCGACAAGCGCGATGAGCAGCATTCTTGAGATTTTGAAGCCCTATGGACGCCCCAGCCCGAAGGAGGAGGCCGTCCTGGACGCCATCCTGGAACGGGTGGGACGCGGATCGCTGTCGCCCGAAGATGCAATCGACGAGATCATCGAACGTCTGAACTGGCCGCTGGAACGCGCCGCCGCCGAAGTGGACGGCTATCTGGAATAATACCATCTGTCCTGAATCACGACAGATGGTACGGCGACGCCCGACGCCTGAGGGTCATGAATCCTGATCACCGGTCATGATTCATGACCGGTGATACGGCGGCGTCCCGCCCGTGGCGAAGTGCTTTGGGATAGGATGGCCGCTTGGGACTGGCCTGCGCGCTTTGATTGCGTCATCGTCGGGGCAATGGGGCGGGTGTCTGCACGGGCGGCCCCCCTTTTTTGCCTGCCAAGCGGAAACAGCCGGCGATGCGTCTGCGCGTATTGATTCCCCTGCTGCTGCTTGTGATGGCCGGCGCCCTGGTGGCGCTTGCCATGATCGACCTGTCGGAAGACTGGGAGGGCAAGCAGGCCGCCGAGCGCTATCTGGCTGCCGATCAGGCCAATGGCCGGCTGGTGGAGATCGGCAGTGCGATGGCCATGGAACGGGGCAGCACCTATGTGCTGCTGATGCTCCCGCGCAGCAACCGGCTGTTCAGCCTTGGTGACATCCGACGCCGGACCGACGACCGGCTGAACCAGCTGGAAACCCAGCTTCGGCAACCCGTCGCGGCACCCCAGGGCAGCGACACGCTGCTGTCGGCCATCGCTCCCGTCCGTCGCACCCTGACCCGGCTTCGGGCAGAGGTGGACGCGGCCTTGCTGCTGAGCCCGGAACAGCGACCGGCGGGCCTGGCCGAACGCTGGTTCGGCAGCATGACCGGCGTCATCGATCAGGTCCGTCTGATCAATCAGGCCCTCATCGACAGCGCCCCCATCAAGGATGCCGATATCGCGGCCCAGACGCCGCTGCGCAACGCCGCCTGGGCCGCCATGGAGCAGGCGGGCCGCGTCCGCGCCCTGCTGGCCGGTGCCCTGATCCGCGGTTCCGATCCCGGCAGCCAGGCCGGGCTTGCCGAAGCGGAGACCCGGTTCAACCTGGCCTGGGAGAATGTGCGCCAGCTGGCCGCGCAGAGCGACGGGGGCATGGCCCCGGTGCGTCTGGCCGTGGGGGCCGCCGACAGTCTGCTGGCCAACCGCGTCGAACCACAGCGCCGCCGCGCCATGGAACGCGTGCTGGCGGGCCAGCGCGACCCGATGCTGGCGGAGGAATGGTTCGCCATCGCCACCACGGGGGTGGAGGCGATGATGGCCGTCCAGGCCGCGTCGCTGCAGGTGACGGAACTGCGTGCCCGCGATCTGGCGCAGGCGGCCATGGCCGAAGTGACGCGGGGCGTCATGCTGTGCATGCTGGTCATGGTCATCGGCGCGGCCGCCCTGCTGATCGTGCATTGGCGCGTGCTGCGGCCGCTGGGACAGCTGACCTCCGTATTCGAGCAGATCGCGCGCGGGCAGACCGACATGGACATGCCGGACATTTCCCGCGGGGACGAGGTGGGGGACCTGGCGCGGGCAGCCTCGGCTTTCCGCGCCGTGCATCTGGCCGGACAGTCCCTGGCCGAAACCCTGCGCCGGCGCGAGCATCTGCTGGATCTGTTCATCCGCCACGCGCCCACCGCCATCGCCATGCTGGACAACCAGATGCGCTATGTCGCGGTCAGCCGGCGCTGGCTGAAGGATTACGGGCTGGGCGACCGCGATATCACCGGCCTGTCGCATTACGACGTCTTTCCGGAGATCGACGAGCGCTGGCGCGCCATTCACCGCCGCTGCCTGATGGGGGAACGCGCCGCCGCCGACGAAGACCGCTTTGTCCGGGCCGACGGGTCCGTCAACTGGGTCCGGTGGGAAATCCATCCCTGGCATGATGTCGACGGCTCCATCGGCGGCATCGTCATGTTCACCGAGGTGATCACGGCCCGCAAACAGGCAGAGAATGAGATGCGCCGCCTGACGGCGGAATTGCAGGCCATCGTCGACAGCGCCGACAATGCCATCGTCGCGACCGCTCCCGACGGCACCATCCGGGCCTTCAACCGCGGGGCCGAACGGATGCTGGGCTACCGGGCAGAGGAGCTGATCGGTCGGGAGACGCCCAAGCTGTTCCATGAGAAGGGGGAAGTGGCGGAGGCGCTGGCCAAGCTGGTCGCGGCGCGCGGCAAGCCCGTGCCGGACCCGTTCGAAGTCTTCGTCCACCGCGCACGCGACGGCAAGCCGGACCAGCGCGAATGGACCTATGTCACGCGCGACGGCCGCCATGTCCCCGTGCTGCTGTCGGTCACGGCCATCCGCGATGGCAATGGGGAGATCCAGGGCTTCCTGGGGATCGCCAATGACATTGCGCATCTGAAGGAGATGGACCGGCTGAAGTCGGAATTCATTTCCACGGTCAGCCACGAACTGCGCACGCCGCTGACCGCCATCCGCGCGTCGCTGGGCATGGTCAATTCCGACATGTTCGGCCCCCTGCCGGCCGAAGCGCGCCAATTGACCGATATCGCCCAGGAAAGCACCGAGCGCCTGATCCGGCTGATCAACGACCTGCTGGATATCGAAAAGATCGCGTCGGGCAAGATGCGGTTCGAGACGACGCCGCGCGCGCTGGCCGACCTGCTGGAACAGACGATACGCGACAATGCCGCGCTGGCAGAGCGCGCGGACGTGCGTCTGCTGGCGGGGCCGGGTCTGGCGGCGGACAGCCGCACCGATGCGACCGTCACCGTCGATGCCGACCGCATCGTCCAGGCCTTCACCAACCTGATCAGCAATGCCGTGAAATTCTCCCCGGCCGGCGCCTCTGTCACCCTGTCGGTGGAAGACCGCCCGAACGGCATGGTGCGCGTATCCGTGGCGGACCGGGGTATCGGCATCGATCCGGACTTCCACGACCGCATCTTCCAGCGCTTCGCCCAGGCCGACGGCTCCGACAGCCGGGCCCGGGGTGGCACGGGCCTGGGGCTGGCCATCACGCGTGAGATCGTGGAACGCCATGGCGGCCGCATCGGCTTCGATACCGAACCCGGCCAGGGCACCTGCTTCCATATCGATCTGCCGCGCGCGGCGGGAGCAGCCGCGGTGCCCGCCATGGCCGGCGCGATGGTGCCCGGCCCGTCGCAGATCCTGGTCTGCGAGGATGATCCCGATATCGGCCGGCTGCTGTCCATGCTGCTGCGCCGGGCCGGATTCGTGCCGACGCTGGCGCCGACGGCGGGCGATGCCCTGGACCTGCTGGCAAAGCGGCCGTTTCAGGCCATGACCCTGGACCTGAACCTGCCGGACCTGCCGGGCATGGCCCTGTTCCGGGCCATCCGCGCCAATCCGGAAACACGCGACCTGCCCGTCATCGTGGTCACGGCCACGGGCGACGCCGAACGCGACGCGGTGGAAGGCGAGGCCATCGGCATCATCGACTGGCTGTCCAAGCCCATCCATGAAGGCCGGCTGGTGACGGCCCTGCAACGGGCCGTGACGCCGCGCGACGGTCGTCGCCCCCGCCTGCTGCATGTCGAAGATGATGCCGACATCAGGGCCGTCGTCCGCCATCTGCTGTCCGAGCAGGCGGATGTCGTGACGGCGGCGACCGTCGCGGACGCGCTGCGCGAGGCCGGTGCGGGCCCGTTCGATGTCGGCATCATCGATATCGACATGCCGGACGGTTGCGGACTGGACGTGATCGCGCATCTGCGCGATCCGCAGGGCGGTCCCGTGCCCATCGTCGTCTTCACCGCCGCGGACGCCGGCGCCGTGCAGCACCGGCAGGTGGCGGCCACCCTGATCAAGTCGCGGGTCCGTAACGAGGAACTGGTTCAAACCATACGTGGCCTGATACAAAGACTGACCCCGGCCGGAGACGTCACCCGGCCGCCTGACGCTGTGGAGCCCCGATCATGATGCCTGCGCTGGACCGTATCCTCTATGTCGAGGATGAGGAGATGTTGCGCACGGTGACCAATCTGGCACTGACCCGCATCGGGCATTTCACCGTCGAACTGTGCGACAGCGGCACCAAGGCGGTGGAGACGGCCAGACGCTTTCGCCCCGACCTGATCATGCTGGACGTGATGATGCCGGTCATGGACGGGCCCGCCACCCTGCGCGCCCTGCAGGACGATCCGGAAACGGCCGCCATACCCGTCGTCTTCATCACAGCCAAGGTGCAGCCACGCGAAGTGGAGGCATTCCGTGCCCTGGGCGTCATCGACGTCATCGCCAAGCCGTTCGAGCCGATGACGCTGGCCAGCCAGGTCCGCGCCATCTGGGAACGCCACCACGCGGGTTGAGGTCGGGGAAAGGCTGGCCGGCGGTCAGACCTTCCTGCCGCCGGGATCAACCGGCTGACAGGATCGTCGCCGCCAGTCGCGCGGCCTGAACCCGGATGTCGGGCACGGCCGTGATCTCCCACAAGGTTCCCTTCATGATCGGCCCCATGGCGTAAAGGCCCGGCACCACGGCCCCGTCGCGCGACAGCACCCGCGCATCGCCATCGGTTTCCAGGCCCAGCCGCAAGGGATCGGTCCGCGCCAGCCCCTTATCCAGCAGCCCGCGCAGCAGCGGGTCGCGCGTGCCGGCAATATCGCCACCCGGCCCCACACAATTGATGGCATGCTGCACCGTCAGGGATTCAGCCACGTCCCACCCCCGTGGGCGCAGACGCAGCGACAGGCCGTCGGTGCCCGCTTCCGCCAGCCGCTCCAGGCGGCCGGCCACCACGCGCATCCGCCCTGACGCCATCATGGCCCGCAGCCGGTCATCGACCGGCGGGGCCAGCCGGTGGCGATGCACATCCCACCAGGGCCGCAGATGCCGCAGGAAACGGGCCCGCACCGCGACGGGCAACCCGTGCCAATAGGCACCGGTGCCGCCGCGCAGACTGTCGATCACCGCGTGCCATGACCCGCCCGCCGCCGCGGCCGTGCGCACCGCCTCCCGCACGGATTTCAGCGACTGGGACAGGCTGGGGCCGATGGCGGGCGGGACGGGCGCAGCCCCGACCCCCGGTCCGGCCGCCGCATGCCGCCGCGGCAGCAATCCCCGCCGCGACAGGGCCAGGATCGGTCCCCGGTGGCCCTGGTCGGACAGCGACAGCGCCACATCGACCATGGTCAGGCTGGTGCCCAGCAGCAGGACGCTGTCCATCTCTGCGATATGGCGCAGGGCGTTCGGCGCCCACGGATCGGTCTGGAAGCGGAATGATCCAAGCAGATCCTTGTCGACGCCCGGTGGCAGATCGGGCGGGAAATTGCCGACGGCGATGACGGCACCATCGACATCATAGCCCCGGCCCACGCCCGTGGTGAGGCGGAAACGTCCATCGTCCGACCGGACCAGCGCCACGGCATCGTCAGCGACCAGCACCAGACGCCCCACCGCGTCCGATCCCGTGGCCGCCTGGGCCAGCATGTCCTGCAGGTACTGCCCATAGGTGGCCCGCGCCACAAAGCCGGCCGGGTCGGCCATCTCGTTCCGGGAACGTAACCAGTCAATGAAATGACCCGGCTGGTCGGGAAATGCGCTCATATTGCCGGCGCGCACATTCAGCAGATGCGCACCATGGCGGGTGCTGTAGGCAACGCCCTTGCCGAAGCCCCGGGCGCGTTCCACCAGCAGCACGCGGGGTGCCGCATCCCCCGCCGCCAGCAGATGCAGGGCGACCAGCGCCCCGCTGAACCCCGCACCAAGAACGGCAATGGTCTGACGGCGGGGGCGGCTTTTCATGCGGGCTTCTCCGGGGCTCGAACTCCTACTTTGACAGTAGGGAATATCGGCGCGCTTTCGTCAAGCCGCTTGCCCTTGACCGTTTGATGACCAGGGCCCGCAGCGGCTCGTACCAGGTTGCGGAGAGTAGAACTGGTACCAAGGGGCATGGAACATGCCCGCGTAAGCCAAGCCGCCGGATGGCGGCGCCCGGCGACTGAGGCGCGGCATCATGCCAATCCGCCGAAGGCTTGACCTCTGGCGGATTGGAGGCCAGCGACCGCTGGCCCGCGGGCCCATGCCCGCGTAAGCCAAGCCGCCGGATGGCGGCGCCCGGCGACTGAGGGAGCATGCAATCAGATGACGAAATCCAGCGGATGGCTGAGCGAGCGGCGCCGGCGGGAGGCTTCGGCCAGGGTACAGCGGTCCAGCACCGTCGCCATGGCGTCGCGGGCCTTCAGCATGGCCCAGCGGATGACGCAGGTGGCTGCGTCCTCGCAATCGTCGCAGGGTTCGAAACGCAGCCGGCTGGCGCAGCGGATGGGGGCCAGCGTGCCGTCAATGACGCGGATGATGTCACCGACCGACAGGTTTTCCGGCGCCCGGCCCAGGCGATAGCCACCATGGCGTCCGCGTTGGCTTTGCAGCAGGCCGGCCTTGCGCAGGTCCAGCAGGATGGCTTCCAGGAATTTCGCCGGAATATTCTCCGCCGACGCGATCTCCGCGATCTGGACCGTGGTCGCTTCCTCGTAATGGTCCGCCAGATGGATACAGGCGCGAAGGGCGTATTTAGCCCGCTGTGTCAGCATCGCGATTTGATTCCCGGCACGCAACAATGGGCCTTTTCATGGCCCTTCCCGGGGCGGATGGCAAGGGCTGCTTTTTGCGGGCCGCCCCTGCCCGGCCCGGTGCCGGCCGTTGCAGCCCATCAATCGGCCACGTTCACCTTCATCCGGGATCAGGTGTCGGCCTGCGCAGTATCCGGTGTCGGATCCACCCGCAGCAGCGCCGCCAGCCGCTCGCTGATGGCGTGGTCGGCCCGTTCACCGGCCGCCGCCAGCACGGCCAGCACCCGCGTGATGCCTTCACGCGGGGTACCGGCATCGATGGCCTGTTCCACCTCACGCGCGGCCGCGGACATTTCCATCAGGCCAAAATTGCCCGACAGGGAGATCATGGAATGGGCATGGGTGCGGATCGTGTCCAGCGGGGTGGTGGGGTCCAGCGCGGCGGCCAGCCGGCTGCGCAGGGTGGAGGCCAGCTCGATCATCATCGTGTGCAAGGCGCCCGCCCCCATCAACGCCTCCAGCTGGGCCTGCATTTCCGTGGAGATGACGTCGGGTGCCATGACCGGCGGCGGCGCACCGGCCACCGGCGGGGCATCGGCAACCGGCCCGCGCTCGTGCCGCGCCGACCCGATGCGCTGCGACCAGCGGGCCAGATTGGCCACCAGATGCTCGGCCTCGATCGGCTTGGCGATATGGTCGTTCATGCCGGCCTTGCGGCAGCGCTCCACCTCCGACGCCAGGGCGTTGGCGGTCAGGGCCACGATGGGGATGCGACCGGCCACCGATGGCAGGGCCCGGATGGCACGGGTGGCCTCCAGCCCGTCCATGCCCGGCATCTGCACATCCATCAGCACCAGGTCGTAATGCTGGCGCTGCACGGCGGCCAGGGCAGCGGCACCATCGACGGCGATGTCGACGCGGTGCCCGGCCCGTTCCAGGATGGCGCGGACCAGCAGCTGATTGACGGGCAGATCCTCGGCCACCAGTACATTCAGGGGGCGGCTGCCCTCCGCCCCCTCGCCGGCGCCCGGCGTGGGCAGGGCGGGGGCATTGCTGGGCGGTTCGGTGGGGCGCAGCGGGATTTCCACCCAGAAAAGGCTGCCCCGGCCCACCTCGCTCTCCAGCCCGATGCTGCCCGCCATCAGCCCGACCAGACGGCGGCAGATGGCCAGACCCAGCCCCGTGCCGCCATAGCGCCGCGCCGTGGAGGCATCGGCCTGATGGAAGGGCTCAAACAGGCGCACCTGCCGCTCCGGGGCGATGCCGATGCCGGTATCCTCCACGCTGATGCGCAACCGGTCGCCCGCCGCACCGGGCCTGACGGCCGCCGTCAGGGACACGCTGCCCGCCTGGGTGAATTTGGTGGCATTGTTCAACAGGTTCAGCACGATCTGGCGCATGCGCGTGGGGTCCAGCAGCAGCCAGGGCGGCAGATCCGACGCCAGATCCACCTTCAGGGTCAGCCCCTTCTCCTGTGCCATGGGCCGCACCAGCTCCACGCAGGTTTGCAGCATCCCCACCGTGTCGGTGGGCATCTCCTCCAGCTCCAGATGACCCGCATCGATCTTGGAGAAATCCAGCACGTCATTGATGACGGCCAGCAGCGTGCGCCCGGCTTCGGCCTGCAGGCGGATATAGCGGCGGCGCTCGGTCTCCGGCAGGTCAGCCGTCAGCAGCAGGTCGGCAAAGCCGATCACGGCGTTCAGCGGTGTGCGCAATTCATGGCTGACGGTGGCCAGGAAGTCGGTCTTGGCGCGGGCCGCCGCCTCCGCCTCCCGCCGGGCGGCCAGCAGCGCCTCCTCCTGCGCCGTCCGGTCGGTCACATCGCTCAGCGCCCCGAACAGGGCCACCGGCCGGCCGTCCGACCCGGTTTCGACAACACCGCGTGTCACCACATGGCGTATTTCCCCGGTCGGGCGGATGATGCGCAGGGCCATTTCATAGGAACTGCCCGTCTGCATGGCGGCCTGTACCAGTTCGCGCAGGCGGTCGCGATCCTCCGGATGATGGGCGGCCAGCGTGGCCTCCAGCGTCGGCACGAACCGGTCCTTGCGCAGCCCATGGATGCGATAGACCTCGTCCGACCAGGTCAGGCGGCGGGAACGGATCTCAAATCGCCAATGGCCGACCATGGCCACTTGCTCGGCCAGGCGCAGCAGGCGGTTGGCCTCGGCAATATCGCGTGCCTGGGCCAGGCGCTTGCCCGACTCGCGCGACAGCATCCAGAACAGCACGATCAAGGCCGCGCTGGCGATTACGGCCGCGATCAGCGACCGGCCGGCCAGGCTCCACCAGGAATCCAGGATTTCATCGACGCTGCGCGCGACAATGGCGATCAGCGGATAGGAACGGATATGCCGGAAGGCCATGATCCGCCGCACGCCGTCTATGGCGGACAGGTTGTCCGTCACCCCGTCGGACACCTGCAGCGCCTGCCTGATCAGGGTTGTATCGGCCAGCGACTGCCCCAGGCCCACGGGCCGGTCCGGGCTGTCTTCACGCGATGACCGGGCGCGGATGATCCCGTCGGTGCCGACGATGGAAACGGCCCCATCCTGCCCCAGGTCCAGCCGGCGATAATAGCCCGACAGATAGAAGGGATCGACCGACAGCACGATGACGCCGTTGAAGGACCCGTCGGGCGCGTTCAGCCGCACGGACACGGGCAGGGCCCATTTGCCCGACAGCCGCCCGATGATGGGCATGCCGACATAGGCCTGACCGCTGTCCTGACGGACATGCACGGCAATATGCGGCCGGTCCAGATAATTGGTGATGCGCGCTTCCGGCCCCAGCCCCAGGGTGGAGGCGATCAGATAGCCGTCAGCGCCGACAATGGACATCTGCACCGTGAAACCCGCGGGCAGCGCGTGGCCGCCAACAAACTGGCTGGCATTGAACGCCGCAGGGTCGGCCTCGTATTGCTGCTTGGCTTCCCGCAGCAGATTGTCCACCGTGGACAATATCCAGAAGGACTGTTCCTCGAAGGCCAGCGCCAGATTGGCCACGTCACGCTTTGCCTGCGCCAGCGCGCGGTCGCGCTCCAACAGCAGCAATCCCCCCACCCCGGACCAGAGCAGGGCCAGGGCCAGGGTCAACGCGAGGACCAACTTCCTGGAAGCGAGCAACATCAACTCCCCTTTACCGGGGCAGAGTACTTCGAACAGCCCAATTGATTAACAAATGATCAAGGATAGCAGATGCGCGCAGAAGGTTAGGTCGGCCACGGCCATTACCCGCGCGCCATCGGTACGGCGCAAAATGCAGCTCCATCGCTGGCGGATATTTGCCACAGGGCTATCCGACGTCGGATGCGGTCGGGTATCGGATGGCGACGATCTCCAGCTCCTCCAGCCCGGCCGGTGTGCGGACAGGGACCACATCCCCTTCCCGCGCCTTCAGCAGCGCGCGGGCGATGGGGGAAACCCAGCTGATAAGGCCGGGCCCCATATCCGTTTCGTCGACGCCGACGATGGTCACGGTGTTTTCCGTGCCATCCTCACGCGCATAGGTGACGGTGGCGCCGAAGAACACCTGGTCACGGTGCTTCTGCTGAACGGGATCGACAACATTGGCGATTTCCAGACGCTTGGACAGGAACCGCATGCGCCGGTCGATCTCGCGCAGGCGCTTCTTGCCATAGATGTAATCGCCATTTTCCGACCGGTCGCCATTGCCGGCCGCCCAATGCACGATCTCCACCACCTTGGGCCGTTCGACCCGCAGCAGGTTCTGCAGCTCGGCCCGCATGCGCTCGAATCCCTGCGGGGTGATGTGGTTCTTGGCCCCGGCCGGCAAAGGGCGCGGATCATCGGCGCCGTCATCATCGTCGGCCGCCGCGTCCCGCGCATTCTCATTCACCCAGGCCTTGCTCATCCCACCCATCCCTGCTGAAAACCGGGTCCTGGTTTAGCGCGGATGGGCGGGTTTGGGAAAGGGGGCGCGGGGCGGCCTCACTCGGCGGCCTTGCGCCCGGCCTTGCCCGTCGCCTTGCGGGGACCGGCGGCCTCTGCCTCCACCGGGGCTGCCGCACCGTCGTCCCCCGCCACCAGGGCCGCATGTTCCTCGCGCAGGGCGTTGATGACACTGTTCCAGTCGCCCAGCGAGGTCTGGCGATGGATGCGGTGCTTGGGGTACCAGGGCGATCCGGTGGTGCCGATTTCCCAGCGCCAGTCGACGGCATGGGCCAGCAGCAGAGAGACCGGCGCGCCCATGGATCCGGCCAGATGGCCCACGCCCGTATCCACGGCCACGACATGGTCCAGATTGGCGATGACGGCGGCCGTGTCGATGAAATCGTTCAGGACCGGTGCCATGTCATGGATGCGATCCTTGAAGGCCAGCACATCGCCGGCGCGCGGACCGACCTGCAGCGAAATCCACTGCGCGTCGGGAATGGCGTCCAGAACCTGATGCAGCAGGGCCAGCGGCAAGGACCGGCGCGCATCTTCGGAATGCTGGGGCCGGCCGGCCCAGACGATGCCGATGCGGCGCCTGCCCTCCTGCCGGGGCGGCAGCAGGGTAGCGCCGCGCGCCACCTCCGCGTCCGACAGTTTCAGCCAGCCGGGCAGCAGCGGCAGGTCGGGCACGCGCAGCGACAGGAAATGCGCCAGGCTCAGCAGCGGGATATGATAGTCGAAATTCTCCTCCACCCCGTATTTGTGGGGATTGTCGGGGCGGGAGATGACGCGGAATCCGGGGCCGTCCAGGGCGGCGGCCAGCACCCGGACCAGCGGCGCGCTGACCTCCAGCACGATCTCCGCCGGGTTGTGGCGCTGGCCCAGGATGCGGGCCAGGGGCGCGAACTGGATGATGTCGCCGAAACCCTGTTCGCCCCAGACATAGATGCGCTTGCCCGTCAGGTCGTCACCACGCCATTGCGGGGCCGACAGCATGCGGCGCGGTTCGGGGAACTGGTCCCAGACCCAGCGCCATTCGTAATCGGCCCAGCCCTGGGCGTAATCGCCCTTGGCCAGGCAGGCCAGCGAATGGTTCCAGCGGGCCAGGGCATTGCCGGGTGCCAGCTTCAGCGCCACGGCCAGCGAGGCCGCGGTGGCATCGATGAAGCCCGCCGTGCGCAGCGCCTTATCCAGGGTCTGCAGCACCTCCTCCAGCCGTTCCAGGCGGCCTTCGGGCAGCCCCTCCGGCAGCATGGCCAGCGCCGCGCGCAGTTCGGGCAGCCGGTCACCCACTTCGCCCACAAGCTGCTGACCCAGATCGCGGGCTTCCGGCAGGATGCGGCCGAACAGAATGACACCGATGACCAGGGGGACAACCGCCTCACGCGCGCGGTTCATCCAGGCCAGACCCGTGCCCATGTTCACCCAGGCCGAATAATTCAGCGGCGACATGTGCAGGATGCGGCGATAGAGCGGCAGCGCATCTTCATGCTTGCCCTGGGTCTGCAGCATCACGGCCAGATTGACCATGGCGGCCACGGCGCGGGGCACGTCGCCCATGCGCTCGAACACGGTGCCCAGCGAACAGTAATAGAGCGGTTCCCCCGGTTCCAGGCGCTGGGCATGTTCGAACAGGCCGGCGGCCCGCATATTGTCGCCCTGGAAGGCGGCGATGACGCCCAGCTGATGCAGCGCCGGGGCCGTCAGTTCCGGCCGTTCGGTCAGTTGCAGAAAGACCTGTCGGGCCTGATCCAGCTGGCCCGTGGACTGCAAATGCAGTCCCGTCGCGAAGGCCGGAACACGGCGACCGATTTCCAGCAGGACGGCCCCGCTGCGTTCGACGACGGGGATGGACATGTCGCCATTGTTACTGACGTTCATCTTGCTCATTGCCTTTGATGGGGGCCGACGTCATCTGGACCTGGGCGTAGACCTCGCCGTCCCCACCGGTCGTGGCCACGGCAAAGGTCTGACCGGAGCCCGCGACCTGACCGCCACTCTGGCTGGCGGCGCCGTCGGTTGCAACCGTTGCACCGCCACCCGATGCGCCGCTGTCGCCGGTGCTCGTCGTACCGCTGCCGGAACTGGAGGAGGTGGTGGTGGAGGAACTGCCGCTGCCTGTGCCGGTAGAGGTGGAGGTCGACGTCGAAGTGGTGGCCGTGCCGCCCGCCGCCGCGGTCACGGGGGCCGTCGTCGTGGCCACCGGGGCCGGAGCCGTCACGGTGGCCACGATGGGCGTGGGCGCCACGGTGATGGTCGGCACGACGGCGGAAACGACGATGCGCGACACGGTGCTGGTGGTCAGGGTGGCGGCGGGTGTCACCACCAGCTGACCGGTCTGGTACTGGATGGAATAGTTGGACAGACCCGTCCCCGTCGCTGCCGCGGCGGTGATGGTATAGGTGCCGGCCGCGGCCGCTGCCGGGCTGCCGGGGCTGGTCAGGGCCACCTGGGCCACCGTATCGCCGTTCAGCAGGCCGCTGGCGGTGAAGCCGGTCAGGGCCAGGTCGGTGCCCGACACCTTGGTGGCGTTGGCGGCCGCAATGGTCAGGCTGGCCGGCGTGACATTCAGCGACCCGTTCACATAGGAGATGGCGTAATTGCCGATCCCCGTGCCGGTGGCGGCCGACGCCGTCACGGCATAGCTGCCGACACCGGCCGTGGCGGCGCTGCCGGTGCTGGACAGGGCCACATTGCTGACGCTGTCGCCATTGACCAGACCGGATGCGGTGAAGCCCGTCAGGCTGGCGATACCGCCATAGACCTTGCTGGACGTCCCGGCCACGATGGTCAGCGCCTTGGGCGTGACCGTCAGGGTACCGGCAGCATAGGTGATGGCATAGTTCGACAGGCCCGTGCCCGTGGCCGACCCCGCCGTCACGGCATAGGTGCCGACGCCGGCCGTGGCCGTGCTGCCGGTGCTGGACAGGGCCACATTGCTGATCCGGTCACCATTGACCAGACCCGACGCGCTGTAGCCTGTCAGGCTGGCGGTGCCGCCATAGACCTTGCTGGCATTGCCCGCCACGACGGTCAGCGCGGCCTTGTTCACGGTCAGGGTGCCGTCGACATAACTGATAGTGTAGTTGTCCAGACCCGACCCGGACACGCCGTTGCCCGTGATGGCATAGGTACCGGCCGCGGCCGTCACGGCGGCGCCCGCGCTGGACGGATCGACGCCCGTGACGCTGTCGCCATTGACCAGACCGGAAACGCTGTAGCCGTTCAGGCTGGCGCCCTGGCCATAGGTCTTGGCGACATTGCCGATGCTGATGGTCAGCGAGGCCGGGGTGACGTTCAGGCTGCCATTGGCATAGACGATGTTGTAATTGCCCAGGCCGGTGCCGGTGGCATCACTGACGCTGATACTGTACCGGCCGACCGGGGTCGTGGCGTCGATGGCAGATCCCGACAGGGTCGCGCCGGTGACGCTGTCGCCATTGACCAGGCCCGAGGTGCGGAACCCGGCCAGCCCGCTGCTGCCGCCGCTGCCATAGGTGCGGTTGACGTCATTGGCGGTGATGGTCAGCGTGGCCTGATCGACGGTCAGCGTGCCTTCCTGGTAGGTGACGCTGTAATTGCCCAAGGCCGACCCGGTGGCGCCGGAGGCGGTGACCCGGTAGCTGCCGACGCCGGCCGTGGCATCGGAACCGGCGCTGACCAGGGTGACGCCATCCACCCGGTCGCCGTTCAGCAGGCCATTGGCGGTAAAGCCGGTGGGGTTGGCGCTGGTGCCATAGATCTTGGAGCTGTTGCCGGCGATGATGGTCAGCGCCGCCGGCGTCACGGCCAGCTGCCCTTCCACATAGGTGATGGAGTAATTGTTGACGCCCACGCCCGTGGCGCTGGCGGCCGTGATGGCATAGGTGCCGACGCCGGCCCTGGCGTCCTGACCCGTGCTGGTCAGGCTGACGGCACTGATGCTGTCGCCATTGATCAGCCCCGACGCGCTGAAGCCGGTCAGCGCGCCGCTGCCGCCATAGACCTTGCTGGCGCTGGCGGCGGTGACGGTCAGCGGGGCCGGGGTGACGGTCAGGGTGCCGTTGACATAGGCAATGGCGTAATTCTCGATGCCGGACCCGACGGCGCCGCTGGCGGCGATGCCATAGGTGCCCACGCCGGCGCTGACGTCCAGACCCGTGCTGGTCAGCGTCACCGTGCTGAGACTGTCCCCGTCCAGCAGGCCCGACACGCTGAAGCCCGACAGGGTGGTGCTGGCGCCATACAGCTTGCTGGCATTGCCGGCCGTGACGGTCAGCACGGCCTTGCCCACGGTCAGCGAACCATCGGCATAGGTGATGCTGTAATTGTCCAGGCCGCTGCCCGTCGCCCCCGTGGCCCGGACGGCATAGGTGCCGATGGCAGCGTTGGCCGCCGCGCCGATGCTGTCCATGGTGACGGCGCCGATGCTGTCGCCATTGACCAGGCCCGACACGCTGAAGCTGGTCAGGCCCGCCTGTTCGCCATAGGCCTTGACATGATTGCCGGCCGTCACGGTCAGCGCCGCCTTGTCGACGGTCAGGGTGCCCGCGGCATAGGTGATGGTATAGTTGGACAGGCCCGTGCCCGTCGCCCCGGACACCGCAACGGTGTAGGTGCCGACGACGGCCGTCGCCACCGCGCCCTCGCTGCTCATGGTGATGGCGGTGACCCTGTCGCCATTGACCAGACCCGACGCGACATAATCGGTCAGCGGCGCCACACTGCCATAGATCTTGGTGGCATTGCCGGCCGTCACGGTCAGCGGGGCCGGATCGACCGTCAGGGTGCCATTGGCGTAGGTGATCGAATAGTTCGACAGGCCCGTGCCGGTCGCCCCGGACGCGCTGATCGTATAGAGGCCGACGGCGGCGGCCGCACCGCCACCCGCAGAGAGCAGGGTCAGGCCGCTGATCTTGTCGCCATTGACCAGACCCAGGCTGTCATAGCCCGTCAGGCTGGCATTGCCGCCATAGGTCTTGGTGGTGTCGCTGGCCGTGATGGTCAGGGCGGCCGGGTTCACCGTCAGCGTGCTGCTGGTATAGGTGATGGAATAGTTCGACAGGCCGGTCCCCGTGGCCTCGGCGGCACTGATCGTGTAGCTGCCGACGCTGGCGGCGGTGCCGCTGCCCGTGGAGGACAGGGTCACACCGCTGATCACGTCGCTATTGACCAGGCCGTCGCTGGTATAGCCGGTCAGGTTCAGGCTGTCGCCATAGGTCTTGGTGGCCACGCTGGCCGCGATGGTCAGCGCCTTGGGCGAGACCGTCAGGGTACCCGTGGCATAGGTGATGGAATAGTTCGACAGGCCGGTCCCTGTGGCAGCACTGCCGCTGATCGTGTAGCTGCCGACCGACGCCGCCGTACCGGCACCGCTGCTGCTCAGGCTGACGGCGCTGATGCTGTCGCTGTTCAGCAGCCCGCTGCTGGTATAGCCCGTCAGGCTGGCGCTGGTGCCATAGGTCTTGGATGCGCCGCTGGCCGTAATGGTCAGGGCGGCCGGGTTCACCGTCAGGGTGCCCTCGGTATAGGTGATGGAATAGTTGGACAGGCCGGTCCCCGTCGCTCCGGCGGCACTGATCGTGTAGCTGCCGACGCTGGCGGTGGTGCCGCTGCCGGTGGAGGTCAGGGTCAACCCGCTGATCACATCGCCATTGACCAGACCCGCACTGGTATAGCCCGTCAGGCTGACGGCATTGCCATAGGTCTTGGTCGCCCCGCTGGCCGTGATGGTCAGGGCGGCCGGGTTCACCGTCAGGGTGCCCTCGGCATAGGTGATCGAATAGTTCGACAGCCCCGTGCCCGAAGCACCCGACGCGCTGATCGTGTAGCTGCCGGCATTGGCGGCCGTGCCCGTGCCGCTGCTGGCCAGCGTCACGCCGCTGATCACGTCGCCATTGACCA
>NZ_JBMDKJ010000026.1:0-85188 GCF_057809655.1 Niveispirillum sp. FG148 | reverse complement strand
CGCCGACCTCCAGGTCTGACCCGGCGCCAGCGCTCCTACACCACGCACGGGGACGCGATCTTAGCGATCAGGCATCAGAAGCGTTTTCTTGAAGCAGCAGAGATATTAAGAGACGCTCTTATTCTTGAACCAAAATCACCGGAAATCATGGAGGATCTCGGTATTTGCCTGACAATGTCGGGAGAGACATCAGAGGCAGAGCAGTGCTTTCTGGATGCACTGAAATTGAATCCGGGCGCCACCAGTATACAATTCAATCTTGGATGCCTTTACCGAAAGCAGGAAAGGCATCTGGAGGCCCTGTCAGCGTTTAATGCTGCCCTTGGGATGCCACCGGATGACAGCGATATTCTGCTCAATCGCGGACTGACGTTGGATGACTTGGGCAGACCCGAGGAGGCAATCGAAGATTTGCGTGCGGCACTGGAAATATCGCCAACCAGTGAAAAGATCAAATGGTGTCTGGCCCTCGTCCTTCTGCTCGATGGTCAGTACCAGGCGGCGTGGCCGCTGTTTGACAGCCGCTGGCGCGGCAATTCCAATTTGATGGCAGGTCTGCGGAAATTTGCTCAGCCGCAATGGCAGGGAGCAGCGGAGCCTGATGGCACGCTGCTGATCCATTCCGAACAAGGGTTTGGAGACTTCCTGCAAGTTTGCCGATATATTCCGGAAGCCGTAGACCTTTACCAGGGACAGGTAGTGGTTGAGGTGCAGCCGGAACTGGCCAGGCTGATCAGCAGCAGTTTCAGGCATGAACGCCTGCGCGTCGTCAATCGCGCTGCCAATTTTCCGGGTGGTGCAGGCCTGCCAGATTTCACCTGTCATTTGCCGGCCATGAGCCTGCTTTCCATTTTCAGGCCATCACCACCATCACCTCTTGGCAAACCGTACCTGCAGGCCGACGAAGCGCTGGTGTCGGAATGGAAGGAGCAAATCCGGGCTGTTACGCCGCGTGGCTACCTGCGATGCGGAATCGTGTGGCGTGGCAATCCCCGGCACCATAACGATCATAATCGGTCGATACCGCATGAGATGGTGCTGCCGCTGTTGCAGATTCCGAATGTTGTGTGGTTCACCATGCAACCGCCGTTGCAGACTGATGCCTTGTCACCACAGTGCGACCTGCCGAATGTCTACGACCTTGGCTCCCGGTTTACGGATTTCGCAGATACAGCCGCGGTGATCCGAAATCTGGATATCGTCATCACAGTAGATGCTGCCGTGGCCCATCTGACCGGCGCATTAAAGCGACCGGTCTGGATATTGTTGGGCCCACCCTATGATTGGCGTTGGCTGCGTGGAACGAAGTCGACGCACTGGTATTCATCGGCCACGCTGTTCCGCCGCACGCTCGGTGAAGGATGGAGCGCTGTGATCGCAGGTGTTGCGCAGCGATTACGCACGCTGATCCCCTCGTAACCTGTGAAGCGGCCTTAGCTGAAGCCCCGTGGGCCAATCACTCCACCAGCTTCAGCCCGTTCTTGTCGGAACCATGCACGCCCAGCGATTTAAGCTTGCGGTGCAGGGCCGACCGTTCCATGCCCACGAAGCTGGCCGTACGGGAGATATTGCCGCCGAAGCGGGTGACCTGGGCCAGCAGATATTCGCGCTCGAACACCTCCCGCGCCTCGCGCAGCGGCAGGCCCATGATCTCCCCGCCCTTTTCCCATTTCAGCACGGTGGGCGTGATGGCGCCGATTTCCGGCGGCAGCATGTCGGCGCGGATGGGTTCCGCGGGGTCGCCAGCCACCATGATCAGCAGCCATTCGACCGTATTGCGCAACTGGCGGACATTACCGGGCCAGTCATAGGCCTGCAGTGCCGCCATCGCATCCTCGCCAAAGGTGCGCAAGGGCAAGCCCGCCCCTTCGGCTGTGCGCTGCATGAAATGGCGGGCCAACAGGGGGATATCCTCCCGCCGATCGCGCAGCGGCGGCATTTTCAGCGGCACGACGGACAGGCGGTAGAACAGATCCTGGCGGAATCGACCCTGTTCGATCTCCGCCGTCAGGTCCCGGTTGGTCGACGCGATGACGCGCACATCCACCTCGACCCGCGACGTGCCCCCGACCCGCTCGAAAGTCTGCTCCTGCAGAACGCGGACGATCTTGCCCTGGGTTTCCAGCGGCATGTCCGCCACTTCGTCCAGGAACAGGGTACCGCCATGGGCCTGTTCAAAGGTACCGACCTTGCGCCCGCCGCCTTCGAAGCCATGCTCGGTTCCGAACAGTTCCACCTCCAGCCGGTCGGGCCGCATGGTGGCACAGTTCAGGGCCACGAACGGGCCGTCGGAACGGCGCGACTTGGCGTGCAGCATGCGGGCCACCA
This sequence comes from Niveispirillum sp. FG148, assembly GCF_057809655.1. Taxonomy (NCBI): domain Bacteria; kingdom Pseudomonadati; phylum Pseudomonadota; class Alphaproteobacteria; order Rhodospirillales; family Azospirillaceae; genus Niveispirillum; species Niveispirillum sp. FG148. The sequence continues at coordinate 82,860 of NZ_JBMDKJ010000026.1, read as the reverse complement.
CCTCCTTGCCGCTGCCCGGCGGCCCGGAGATCAGGACACGGCTGCCCGTGGGGGCGACCTTTTCCACCGAATGGCGCAGCTGGTTGACCTGCAGGGACCGGCCAATCAGGTCGAAATCCGCCCCGACCTTCACGCGCAGTTCACGGTTTTCCCGCCTCAGGCGCGCCGCCTCAATGGCGCGTTCGACCAGCAGCAGCAGCCGGTCGGCTTTGAATGGCTTTTCGATAAAGTCATAGGCGCCGGCCTTGATGGCGGCGACGGCGGTTTCGATATTGCCATGGCCGGAGATCATGACCACCGGCACATCCGGATGGTCGCGCTTCAGTTCCGCCAGCACCTGCAACCCGTCCAGCCGGCTGCCCTGCAGCCAGATATCCTGAATGACAAGGCTGGGGCGCCTTGCGGCAACGGCGGCCAGGGCCTGGTCGGCATCCGCCGCCTCGCGCGTTTTCATGCCCTCATCCTCCAGGATGCCGGCAATCAACATGCGGATGTCAGCCTCGTCATCGACGATCAGAATATCGTACGCCATGTCCTTCAACCCTTCCGCGCCTGGGCGGCGTTCATGTCAGGAGAGACCGGTGCCGTGGCACTGGGGGCGATGTTGCGGGGCAGGACCAGCGTGACGCGGGCACCACCGCCCGGCCGGTCGTCCAGCAGCAATGCGCCGCCATGGTCTTCCATGATCTTCTTCACGATGGCGAGGCCAAGGCCCGTGCCCTTGGCCCGCGTGGTGACATAGGGTTCGGTCAACCGATCCCGTTCCTCGGTGTGGGGCAAGCCCTTGCCATTGTCCTCAACCGCCAGCAGCACCCGTTCATCCTCCACCTGGATGCGGGCTGTGATTTCGCCGGGGACACGCTCAGCGTCGGCCGGGGTGTCCTCCAGCCGTCCTTCGATGCTCTCCCCGGCATTTTTCAACAGATTGGTCAGTGCCTGCCCGATCTGCCGGCTGTCACAGACCATCAACAGCGGGGCGTCAGGCATGTCGCAGGTGAATTTGATGGCCGGATAGGCCGATGCCTGCAACAGCACCGACTGCCGCGTCAGGTCCTGCATTGCGGCCGGCTTCATCACCGGCTGCGGCATGCGGGCAAAGGCGGAGAATTCGTCCACCATGCGGCCGATATCGTCCACATGCCGCACGATCGTGTCGGTCATGGCCTTGAACGTATCGGGGTCGCTGCTGATTTCCTTCAGATATTTACGCCGCAACCGTTCCGCCGAAAGCTGGATCGGGGTAAGCGGGTTCTTGATCTCATGCGCGATGCGGCGGGCCACGTCGGCCCAGGCCGCCTTGCGCTGCGCCGACAGCAGTTCGGACACATCGTCGAAGGTGACGACATAGCCCTTCACCTCGCCCGCCACCACCTCGGCCGCGACCCGGACCAGCAGGGTCTTCAACTGCCCGGCCCGGCGTAACTGCACCTGTCCCTCAACCTGCCGGCCGGCGCGGCGGCGGATATTGGTCATCAGTTCGTCCAGCTCAGGCGCCACCTCCAGCAGGTCACGCCCGATCAGGGATGCCGGATCGCCCACAGACAGCAGATTGGCGGCGGACAGGTTGGGCAGGTTGATGCGGCCATTCTGGTCCAGGCCCAGCACACCGGCCGACACCCCGGCCAGCACCGCTTCGGTGAAGCGGCGACGCAGGTCCAGCTGGCGGTTGGCCTCCACCAGTTCGGACCGCTGGCTTTCCAGCTGGCTGGTCATTCGGTTGAACGCGCGGGACAGGGTGACCAGTTCGTCTTCCGGTTCCAGCACATTGTCCGGCACGCGCGCCGTCAGATCGCCGGCGCGGATACGTTCCGCCGCAGCAATCAGGGCGCTGATCGGCGCCACCAGATATGTCGCGAAATTCAGCCCCACCCAGATGGCCGCCAGAAGCAGCAGAACCGCCACGCCGACAAAGATCACCGCCATGCGGGTCTGCAGCGCAAAGCGCTGTTCCTCCATGCGGCGATATTCCTGAACGGCACTCTGCGTGACGTCCATATGTTCCAGCACGCGGCTTTCCACCGGGCGGCCGATAAACAGGAACCGGTCGAAATCCTGGTCAAGAAGGACGATCGCGTTCACGCGATTGCCGCCATCGCTGACGATCAGCACCACCTCACCCTTGCGGGCGCGTTCCAGGTCTTCGGAATGCACGGTGGTGAAATCAAAGGCGAAGCCAAGACCGAAAACGGCCGTGACCTGCCCCGTACCGTCGAAGATCACCGCCTCCGTCACATTGCGCATCAGCGCCTGGGACTGGAAATATTGCCGGAACCGGGGCGGGTCCCAATAGATGTTCAGCGGCAGGCGGGCCAGATCGTTGCGCATCACCTCCGCATCACGCGACAGGGTCTGCTGATGTTCCTTCAAGTAGCCCTGGGCCACTGCCAGCGATTCGTCCACCACCATGCGCACACGGTCGGAGAACCAGCTTTGCAGGCCGACATAGAAGAACAGGGCGGAGAAGATGGCCATGATGATGGCCGGCGCCACGGCCAGGATGGAAAAGACGGCCACCAGCCGCATGTGCAGGCGTGACCCGGCCAGCCCCCGCCGCTTCTCCACCCACAGGCCCACGATGCGCCGGGCCACCACAACACCCAGCAGCAGCAGCAGCACGCCATCCAGCGTCAGCAGCAGCATCAGGGTATTCTGGTCAATGGTGACGGGCAGCGTTTCCGTCAGCGCGGCATAGGTGGCGGCGCCGGCGACGATGGCCGCAACCGTCAGGGCAATGCCTGCCATGGTGTTGATCCGCCAGCGCCGGGACCAGCGCAAGGCGCGACGCCAGATGCCATCGGTACGCGGCGCCGTGCCGGGACCCAGATTCGGCGACATTGCGGTCATGCGCTGACACCCCCGTTGAACGGGGTTCGCGCTTGGGCAACTGTCAGTCCGACCTGGGGCAATGGGTAACCTTGGGGTGGCTAAACGGAGCGTCTGGTCAAAACTGTTACCAGAAAGCTACACAGGACGCCACCCCGCAACGTGATAAAGCTGCAACAGAACGTGGCCGGCCAGGACCACCTGCCCATCGCCTCAACGGGCCAGTTTCGGCCCCGTCTGCAAGGTCACGTCTCCCACCCGGTTCAGGGTGCGGGCCAGCGCGTCCAGCCGGCGCTGCACGCTGTCGCCATTCAGCATGGCCGCATCTTCAGGCAGCAGCAGCGACAATTTGCTGTCGCCCAGCCGCAGCAGGGTCCGTTGCAGCAGGGTCGCCGCACCACCCGTCAGCGTGTGGGCCAGCCGCAGCGCAAGCCCCAGTATATAGGCCCGGGCCAGGGCCCCTTCCTTCAACAGGCTGCGGGCCGGGGCCAGAATCGGGCTGTCCAACGTGCCCGCATAGCGGACATGGACGGCCGTGGCCAGGAAGGCCCGTTCCACATGATCCACACCGGCAAACGGCATGCGCAGGATACGCAGGAAGGCATGCTCGGCGCGGTAATCGGGATGTTCGGCCCAGCCAAGGTCGGACAGCAGACAGGCCGCCTGCCGCAGACGGCGGGCACCGGGATCTTCGCCCACGAACAGCGGGGCCGTCCAATCGACCAGGATTTCCGCATGACCAAACCGGCCGATCCGCTCGGCCACATCCTCGCACGACGTGATCAGCGGATCTTGGCGGCGCTGCGTCGGGTCCAGCAGGTCGTAAAGATGCCCCTCGCGCAGGCCGTAGGCGGAGAAGGTGACGCGGGCCGGTGACACCGCCTTCAGCACCCGTTCCATGACCAGGGCGGCCAGGGGCAACGTGTCCAGGCGGCGCTTGGACACGCCGGGCATCTTTTCCAGATTGCTGCGCCCTGCCCGCGCCACGGTGCCGGCGAACTCCGCCATGATGGCGCCGTCGACGCTGTACTGATGGATGATGTGCAGGGGGTGGTTCACCTGCTCCAGATGCATCTTGGCCAGTGCGCGCCAGGCGCCGCCCACCGGATAATAAGTGCGGCCCTTGCCGCGCGACAGCCAGTCCAGCTTGGCCAGATGCTGGTCGATCAGTTTGGCCGCCGGCCCCGGCTTTCCATCCGTCGCCTCCATCAGCCGCAGGGGCCCCAGGGGGGTCGTCACCTGCGCCCCGATCTCGCCCTTGTCCAGCAGAACCAGTTCCAGGCTGCCACCGCCAAGGTCACCGGCCAGACCGTCGGCATTAGGGGCGCCGGACAGCACACCCAGGGCCGCCAGCCGCGCCTCCTCCTCGCCCGACAGGACATCGACATGAAAGCCGGTACGGCGTGTGATCTCGGCCACGAAATCGGCGCCGTCGCCGGCATCGCGGACGGCCGCCGTGGCCAGCACATCGACGCGCCGGACCTGCATGCCTTCCAGCAGCCGGCGGAACCGGGCCAGATTATCCAGCGCCAGCACCACCCCTTCCGGATTCAGCTTGCCGGTCCGTTCCACCGTCTTGCCCAGGCTGGGCTGGACCCTTTCATTGAAAAGGGCCACAGGCGACCGCGTCAGCTTTTCATAGACGACGCAGCGCATGGTGTTGGAACCGACATCGATGACCGCCAAGCGGTCGTCGGCATGGGCGTGATCCACGTTCGGGTGATCCGCTTTCAGTGATAACATCAGGTAAAATGCCGGGTTACGGGAAATTGCTCAACACCAGTTTCGGCGGTAGCCGGGCATCGCTGGTGGCGCTGCCGCGACCCGACAGGCTGGGGTTGGTCATGAAATAGGTATGGGCGTTGAAGCTTTCCAGGCAAGGCTCCACGCGCCGATAGGTCGCATCGGGTTGCAGGACCCAGCTCTGCGTATTGTCCTTCAGGTTGGCAACCATGATCTGGTCCAAAACCTGCTGATGTACCGTCGGGTTCTCGATGGGTACCAGGGTCTCGATACGGCGGTCCAGGTTACGCGGCATCCAGTCGGCCGACGAAATGAAAATCTTGGCGTGACGTGACGGCAGCCCATGACCGTTGCCGAAACAGACGACGCGACCATGTTCCAGGAAGCGGCCGACGATCGACTTCACATGAATGTTTTCCGACAGGCCGGGCACACCCGGCCGCAGACAGCAGATGCCGCGGATGACCAGTTCGACCTTCACCCCGTTCTGTGACGCCTCGTACAGCTTGTCGATCAGCTTGGCATCCACCAGGCTGTTCAGCTTCACCCAGATCTGAGCGGGGCGGCCGGCATGGGCGTGCGCAATCTCCGCGTCGATCAGTTCGACCAGACGCTGGCGCAGGGTGATGGGGGCGATGGAAATCTTCTCCAGCGCCTTGGGTGTGGCATAGCCGGTCATGTAGTTGAACATGTGGGCGGCGTCATGGCCCAAGGCGACGTCGCAGGTGAAGAAGGAAAGGTCGGTATAAATCCTGGCCGTGATCGGGTGGTAATTGCCCGTACCAAAATGCACATAGGTGCGCAGACCCTGGCTTTCGCGGCGCACGACCAGCGACACCTTGGCATGGGTCTTCAGATCGACGAAACCATAGACCACCTGCACGCCGGCGCGTTCCATGTCGCGGGCCCAGCGGATATTGGCCTCCTCGTCGAAGCGGGCCTTCAGTTCAACCAGGGCGGTGACGCTCTTGCCCTGTTCGGCGGCGTCGATCAGGGCGGCGACGATGGGGCTGTTCTTGGATGTGCGGTAGAGCGTCTGCTTGATGGCCAGCACATTGGGGTCTGCCGCCGCCTGACGCAGGAACTGCACCACCACGTCGAAGCTCTCGAAGGGGTGATGGACGACGATGTCCTTCTGGCGGATGGCGGCAAAGCAATCCCCGCCGAAATCGCGGATGCGTTCCGGGAACCGGGCATTGTAGGGCGGGAACAGCAGGTCGGGCCGATCATCGCCGATGATCTGCTTGGTATCGGCCAGCCCGATCAGCCCATCCAGGACGAAGACGTCATCATTGCTGACATTCAGTTCGTCAATCAGGAAGGCCCGCAGTTCCTTGGACATGCCGGCATTGACGGCCAGCCGGATGACGCTGCCGCGCTTGCGCCGCTTCAGGGCGCTCTCAAAGGTGCGGACCAGATCTTCGGCTTCTTCCTCGATTTCCATCTCGCTGTCGCGCAGGACACGGAACACACCGTGACCCTTCAGCACAAAGGGCGGGAACAGGCGGGAGATGAAGGACAGAACCACCTGTTCCAGCAGGACATAGCGCGTGTCCGTGCCGGGCAGGCGGATGAAGCGGTCAAGCTGCTGCGGCAGCAGCACCAGCGCATCCAGGTTCGTCCCCTTCTGCGGGTCGAACAATTGCAGGGCCAGCGCGAATCCGCTGTTGGGCACAAAGGGGAACGGATGGGCCGGATCGACGGCGATGGGCGTCAGGACGGGGAAAATCTCATCGATGAAGCGCGCTTCCAGCCAGTCATGCTCCGCCGCCGTCAACTCGTCGGTGTCGACAACGGCAATCCCGGCCGCGCGCAGCGCCTTGCGCAGCATCAGCCAGCACGCCTGTTGGTCGCGCATGACTTCCGTCACGCGGTAATTGATGGCCGCCAACTGCTGGGCGGGCGTCAGATTGTCATCCGACGGCGTCGTCACCTTGGCAGCCACCTGCGCCTTCAGGCCGGCGACGCGGACCATGTAGAATTCGTCCAGGTTGCTGGCGGAAATGGACAGGAAGCGCAGGCGTTCCAGCAGCGGGTGGTGCGCGTTGTAGGCTTCTTCCAGGACACGCTGGTTGAAGGCCAGCCAGGACAGTTCGCGATTGATGAAACGTTCCGGGCTGTCATGGGCGATGGCACCGACCAGGCTGTCGGGCGCGGTCTCAGCGGGCAGGTCGGTCGACTGCGGGGCAGTGGCGGCGGTCACGATCGGTTCGTCCTTCTGGTCCTGGGGCGCCGTGGGAGTATATGTTGCTTCTGTGACGGTTTTGGGTTGCGTGGACCCGCGCGGGCGGCGACGCTGCCCTGCCGTCGTGTTCCCCGCGTCTTTGCGTGAAGTCGTCATGAAGACACTCTATCTGCTGCGGCACGCCAAATCGGACTGGGACGACCCCCGTCTGCCCGACCATGATCGCCCCCTCGCCGCGCGTGGGCGGAAGGCAGCGGCGACGATGGCGAATTATTGGACAGCGCGCAAGGGCGGCCCGCCTAACCCATCGATCGTGCTCTGTTCGACAGCGCTGCGCGCGCGCAGCACGCTGGAGATCGTGGCCGCGGCCTGGGGCAAGCACCCGCCGTCCGTCACATTTGAACGCGGCCTGTATCTTTGCGGGGAGGAATTGCTGCTGGACCGGCTGAAATCCCTGCCCGACACTGTGGAGAGCGTGCTGCTGATCGGACACAATCCGGACTTCCAGCTGCTGGCCCGCGATCTGTGCGGCCGTGGCCCTGCGGAACTGCGTGCCTCGCTGGCGACGAAGCTGCCCACCGGCTCGTTCGTGGAGATCGCGTTGCCGGACGGCGTGACCTGGCACGATCTGCGCTGGGGTCAATGCACCCTGGTCGGCTTCACCCGGCCCCGCGATCTGGAGGAACGGACCTGACCGTCGGGCCGGCTTAAAAGAACTCCAGCCGGACGGCGAACATCTTCTCCACCTTCTTCACCTGGCCGACCTCGGCCAGGATGATGACGCGGTCATTGGGTTTGATGACCGTGCTGGGGCGCGGGATGATCACCTTGCCGGCGCGCACGATGGCGCCGACAATGATGCCCTGGGGCAGCCGGATATCCTTCAGCGGGGTATTGATCAGGGTCGAGGTCTCCAGCGCCTCCGCCTCGATCACCTCTGCGAAATTCTCGCGCAATGAATGCACGGCCTTGATTCGGCCGCGCCGTACATGCTGCAGGATGGACGAAACGGTGATCGACCGGGGACTGACCACCGCGTCGATGCCCAGTGGCTGTACCAACGGCTGGAACGTCGTCTTGTTGATCAGCGTGATGGCGCGCTGACAGCCGTTGCGCTTGGCCAGCAGGCTGGCCAGGATATTGCCTTCGTCGCTGTTGGACACGGCCACGACGGTTTCGGCCGCACCAACATTGGCCTCCTCCAGAATCGAAGGATCCAGCGCGTCGCCATGCAGCACCATGGTGCGCTTCAGCTTCTGCGCCACCATCGTGGCCCGGCGCCGGTCGATCTCGATGATGCGGGCCGACACGCCGGAATGGTTCTGCTCGATCTCCTCGGCCAGACACAGGCCGATATTGCCGCCGCCGACGATGATGACCCGCCGCGCCTCCCGCTCCTCATGGCCGAAGGCGGCCATGGCCCGGGAAACATGGTTCGTATCGGCCACGAAATAAACTTCGTCACCGGGCAGCATCTGGTCATTGCCGGTGGGGATGAATTGCCGGTCGCCGCGGATGATGGCCACCACCTCGATCGCCAGATCGGGGAACAGGCCCGTCAGCTGTCGCAGCGGGGTGTTGATGATGGGACAGTTCTGCGAACAGACGACGCCAATCACCTTCACCAACCCGTCGGCCAGCGGGATCATGTCGAAGGCGCCCGGCACCTGCATGCGCCGCGACACCGCCCGCGCCACCTCGATTTCCGGCGAGATGATGACATCGATGGGCAGATGCTCGCGGGAGAACAGATCGGCCCAGATGGGCTGCAGATAGGACTGGTGGCGCACACGGGCGATCTTTGTCGGCACGCGGAACAGGCTGGCCCCGACCTGACAGGCCACCATGTTCACTTCATCCGCGAGCGTCACGGCGATCAGCATGTCGGCATCGGCCGCCCCCGCAGCCTCCAGCACGTTGGGGTGGGAGGCGAAGCCGACCATGGCCTGAACATCCAGCGTGTCGCTGATCTTCTGTATCAGTTCCGGCGACTGGTCGATGACGGTGACGTGGTTGCCTTCCGAGGCCAGATACTTGGCGATATTGGAGCCGACCTGGCCGGCGCCGCAGACGATGACCTTCATGGAAAATAACCTGTCCGGCAGCCTTGGGGGTTGAAGCGGCATGGTCTCGTGCGGGCGCCCCGCCATCGACGTCGGCGCCCTTTTTGTTCTGCCCCTTCGGTCGCCACAGATCAATAGCCGATTGGCCGCCACTCCGTCCCCTGCTGGCCTGTCCCATCCGATCCTATGACTCTATTCAATTTAACGGTGATATTTTGTGTGATTTAATATCGCTAACCTCATTCAACCTGATGGAGTTGGCGCATGCTGTCCCGGATCGGCATTTTCCCCCTGTCCCTGTTGTTGCTGGCGGGCTGCGCCTCCACGGCACCGGGGGGATTGAAACAGGCGGGGCCGGGCAAGCCGGCCGATCTCTATGCCGCGGCCCTGAATGTTGTGGCCGTGCCGGGGCCGTCCGATATCGGTCCCGGACTGCTGCGGATCGCGTCCGACAATACCGATCTGGTCTGGCGCGATACACCGGCGGGCCGGCAGGTGCTGGTCGCTTCCACCATGTCCACCAGCGCCTATGAGAAATATTACAAGGGCCAGGCTACGGGCGGCCCCAGCGGCTGGGGCCAGATCTGGGTGACCGCCGTTCCGCAGCTCCAGCGTTTCTGCACGGCCGCCACCGGCGATGCCACCGCGAAGACCGAACGGGTCGTGCAGTGGCTGGGCCTCAACCCCACGGTGCCCTACGCCCAGGTAGTGGAAATGTGGATCGCGCCTGAAAAGCTGGTCCGCCCCTGCCCTGTGACCGATGTTGCGGCGGCCACCTGCACGCTGGACACCAATGGCAGCGCGGGGCCGCCGCCGGTGGCCAGCACCGTCACCCGCCCAGTCTGCACGGCGGGTGATGCCGCCTGTCTGGAACAGCAATCCTATTGGGACTGGTTTGCCCAGAACATGCGCCTGAACCTGAAGGAAGGCGGGGCACCCTGGACCCGGCTGGGCTACACCTTCGACTGGAAACCGAAGAAGGGTGGCGGCTACGAACGCTACGGCGCCAGTGAATTCGTCATGAAGCCCGGCGCCACGTACGAGGTGAAGGCCGCCTATAGTCTGGCCGATTACTGCGCCCCGCCGAAATGAACAATGCCGCTCAGTCCCCCAGGCGCCAGTCGCTGGGGGCTGGGCGGCGGTCACCGGCCATGAACCGCCCGCCATAGGGGGCCAGGCAGAGATCGACCAGGGCCAGCACCTCCGCCGGGTCCTGGTCGGCGAACAGTTCGGCAAAGGCGTGTTCAAAGGCCGTGGACAGCATCGGATCCAGGCGCAGCAGCGCCTTGGCCAGCCCTTTGCCGGTACCGGTCCAGGCGCCGGCGGCGCGTACGGTAAAATCCGCCAGTTCGATATAAAGCCGGCTGCCGATGGCCAATTGTTCGGCCGGTGTGCGGGGTTGGGCCAGATCAGCCGCCAGATCAGAGATGGAATAGCGTCGAACCCGCAATTCCTCGTCCGACAGGGCAGGCGGTCCGCCATCCAGCACGGCCTGGGCCTGCCGCTTCAATTCCTCGATCAGGGCGGGATCGCCCGCAATGGGCAGGCCGTTGGCCACCATGCGGGCCAGCGACGGCTTGCCCAGCTTGCGGTCAGCCTCCCAGAAATAGGCCAGCGTGTCCGGATCGTGCAGGAACAGTTCCACCGTGACGCCCTGGCGTTCGTGGGTCTCCCGCACGGCGGCCGGCAGATGGTGGTGGATCAGCACGGCATCGATATCCGATCCGGGCCCGGCATTGCCCTTCGCCACCGACCCGGCCAGGAAGGCGGCGATGATGTCCGGCTGCTCCGTCCATTCGCGCAGGATGGTGTCGGCCAGATCAATGGTGGGTGTGACGGAATTCATGGCGCCCTTCCCGCTGCCAGCACCCATTCCAGGGCCCGCCGCACGGTCGCCAGCCGCACCGCATCCCGATCCCCGGCGAAGACGTGGCGTTCCACATTCACCTCCCCGCCACGTCGCGCCAGCGCCATGAAGACCAGTCCGACCGGCTTCGTCGGCGTTCCCCCGCCCGGCCCGGCGATGCCGGTGACGGCAACCGCGATATCGGCCTGGCTGTGATCCAGCGCACCCGTGGCCATGGCAGCCGCCACCGGCTCCGACACAGCCCCCAACCGGTCGATCAGGTCCGCCGGCACCCCCAGCATCTCCGTCTTGGCGGCATTGGTATAGGTGATGAAACTCCTGTCCACCACGGAAGACGATCCCGCCACCTCTGTCAGGCAGGCGGCAATCAGACCGCCCGTGCAGCTTTCGGCCGTGGCGACCCAAAGGCGGCGCGCCGACAGCGTGTCGCGGATATCTTGTGCCAGTCGGATCAGGTCGGGCGGGAACATGGGCACCTACTCCAGCGACAAGGGCAGGCGGACGGTGGCGGCGGCCTGGGCGGCAATGCCTTCCCGCCGGCCGGTGAAGCCCAATCCTTCCGTCGTCGTCGCCTTCACGCTGACACGGGACGCATCGATGCCCAGGATTGCCGCCACCCGCGCCACCATGGCCTCGCGGTGCGGACCCACCTTGGGCCGTTCGCAGATGATGGTGATGTCGACATGGGCAATCACGCCGTCACGGCGCGCCACCAGTTCGGCGGCATGGCGCAGGAAGCGGGCGCTGTCCGCCCCTTTCCATTGCGGGTCGCTGGGCGGAAAATGCTGACCGATATCGCCAGAGGCAATGGCGCCCAGGATGGCATCGGTCAGGGCGTGCAGCGCCACGTCGGCATCCGAATGGCCTTCCAGCGTCGCATCGTGCGGCACCTGCACCCCGCACAGCCAGACATGGTCGCCGGGCGCGAACTTGTGAACGTCATAGCCGGTGCCGGTGCGGATATCACCCAACCGGGTCAGGAACAGCCGTTCGGCGCGGGCCAGATCGTCTTGATTGGTCACTTTCAGATTGTCCGGGTCGGTGGCGATCAGGGTGACGGCCAGCCCGGCCGCCTCGGCCACGGCGGCATCGTCCGTCAGGTTCAGGCCGGCAGCGCGGCGATGGGCCGGCAGGATGTCGGCAAAGCGGAAGCCCTGCGGCGTCAGCGCCCGCCACAGGGCCGTGCGGTCCACCGTGCCGTCGCTGCGGATGGTGCCGCCGGCCACTGTGCCGCGCTTCAGCGTGTCGGCCAGCGGTGTGGCCGCGATGGCGCCCGGCGCATGGTCCAGGGCCGCAATGACATCGGTGATGGCGGCGGCATCGACCAGCGGCCGCGCCGCATCATGGATCAGCACCAGATCAGGCGCGTGGCCGGCCAGCGCTTCCAGCCCGTTCAGCACGCTGTCCTGCCGCGTCGGGCCGCCGGCGATGGGCGGCGGCAGATCCAGCCCTTCCACCGCCTGCTCATAAAGATCGCGGAAGGCCGGATCGATGACGACACGCACACTCGTCACACCGGGATGGCGCAGGAACGCCTCCACGGTCCGGCGCAGGATGGGCTTGCCAGCCAGATGCAGATACTGCTTGGGCAGGTCGGCCCCGAAGCGAAGGCCGCGTCCCGCGGCGACGATCAGGGCGGTACAGGTGGGCATGGGCACCAAAGGGGCTGTCGAATGGACCGCGACGACCCTAGCGCGGAAAAGGCCCGCTCGCCAATGGCCGGCGCATGCACGCTCCCGCACGTCGCGTCTGCATCAAAGCGGGCACCCGTCCCGCCCCCACGCGAAAACCGCCATGCGGCGGTGAATATTGTGTTTTTCGGGACCTGTGTTAATCTCTGTGCCTAATTTTGATGCATCCGTGAAATTTGCCCATTTATTGGGCTGTTTCTGCGGACAGGTGCAGGGTTCTTCGTCACATGGTCAAGCCGCTTCCCCCCCTTCAGATCGGTCCGGTGCGTATCGAGGATCCGGTGATCCTGGCGCCCTTGTCGGGCGTCACCGACATGCCCTATCGCCGGTTGGTGAAGCGCACCGGAGCCGGTCTGGTCGTGTCGGAGATGATTGCCAGTCAGGCCATGATCCGCGCCACGCGCGAAAGCATGCTGAAAACGGAATGGAGCCTGGATGAGGCGCCGATTTCCATGCAGCTGGCGGGGTGCGAGCCAGAGGTGATGGGCGAGGCGGCGAAGCTGAACGCGGATCGCGGCGCCCATATCATCGACATCAATTTCGGCTGCCCCGTGAAGAAGGTGGTGAACGGCTTTGCCGGGTCGGCCCTGATGAAGGACGAACTGCTGGCCGGCCGCATCATGGAAGCGACCGTAAAGGCCGTTTCCGTTCCGGTGACGATGAAGATGCGCAAGGGCTGGGACGCCAATAATCTGAACGCCCCCAACCTGGCCCGCATCGCGGAAGAGTGCGGCATCAAGATGCTGACCGTGCATGGCCGCACCCGCTGCCAGATGTATAACGGCACCGCCGATTGGAAATTCATCCGCCAGGTCAAGGAAGCGGTGAATATCCCCGTCATCGCCAATGGCGACATCAACAGCTTTGAGGATGCCGTGCGCTGCCTGGAGGAATCCGGGGCCGACGGCGTGATGATCGGGCGCGGCACCTATGGCCGTCCCTGGTTCATCGCCCAGGTCATGCATTACCTGCGCACGGGCGAGAAGAAGCCCGATCCGGCGCTGGCCGACCAGATGCAGATCGTCCTGGAACATTACGACGCCATCCTGGCCCATTACGGGGTGCAGGCGGGCCTGAAGATCGCCCGCAAGCATGTCGCCTGGTATTCCAAGGGCATGAACGGGTCGGCCGATTACCGCAACCAGATCATGACCACGGAGGATCCGGACAAGATGAAGCAGCAGATCATCGCCTTCTACTCCGCAGCATTGGATCGTGGCGTCACCGAGCGGGTGGCCGCCTGATGGCGCGCATGCCGACGGCCCGCCGCGTCGGCGGCGATATTGATCCGACCTCGATCCTGGCGGCCCTGCCCGATCCCGTGATGGTGGTGGATGGCGATGGGCTGATCCGCTTCATCAATCTGGAAGCGCAGGAATTCTTTGACGTTTCGGCCACGCGCGTGCTGGGAACCAAGCTGACGGAACTGATCCCGGAGGACAGCCCCGTGCTGGCCCTGCTGGATCAGGCACGGCAGACCCATTCCACGGTCTGCGAATATGGCGTCACTGTGGAAACGGCCCGCGTCGGCCCGCATTCGGTGACCATGCAGGCGGCACCGCTGGGCGACCCGCCCGATCAGGTGGTGGTGACCATCCATGAACGGTCCATCGCCCGGCGCATTGACAAGCAATTGAACCACCGGGGTGCCGCCCGATCCGTCGTCGCCATGGCGGCCATGCTGGCGCATGAGGTGAAGAACCCCCTGTCCGGCATCCGGGGGGCCGCGCAGTTGCTGGAGGAAAATGCCAGCGAGGATGACCAGATCCTGACCCGCCTGATCTGTGACGAGGCGGACCGCATCGTGGCCCTGGTCGACCGGATGGAAGTGTTCACCGACGGCCGCCCCCTGGAGCGCCAGGCGGTGAACATCCATGCCGTGCTGGAACATGTGCGCCGCATCGCCCAGACAGGTTTCGCCCGCCATATCCGCTTTGTCGAGAAGTACGACCCTTCCCTGCCGCCCGTCCTGGGCAACCGCGACCAGCTGGTGCAGGTTTTCCTGAACCTGGTGAAAAACGCGGCGGAGGCCTGCCCCGAGCAGGGCGGAGAGATCCAGCTCTCCACGGCGTACCAGCATGGCGTGCGTCTGGCTGTGTCGGGATCGGACAGCCGCCTGCATCTGCCGCTGCTGGTCAGCGTGTCTGATAACGGTCCGGGGATCCCCGAAGATATCCGCGCCAACCTGTTCGATCCCTTTGTTACGACGAAGATGAACGGAACCGGCCTGGGTCTTGCATTGGTTGCCAAGATCATCGGTGACCATGGTGGGGTGATCGACTTTGAGAGCGCGCCGAAACGCACGGTCTTCAAGGTTTCCCTGCCAGTCACCGATAAGAGCGGCCACGGAGAGGGTGCCTAAAAAATGGGCGCAACCATTCTTGTTGCGGATGATGATCGGGCCATTCGGACGGTTCTGACCCAGGCCCTGGCCCGTCTGGGGCACGAGGTGAAGACCACCGGCAACGCCGCCACCTTGTGGCGATGGGTGCAGGAGGGGGAAGGCGATCTGGTCATCACCGATGTGGTCATGCCGGATGAAAACGGCCTGGACCTGGTGCCGCGTATCAAGAAGCTGCGGCCGGATCTGCGCATCATCGTGATGAGCGCGCAGAACACGCTGCTGACCGCCGTGAAGGCGGCGGAACGCGGGGCCTTCGACTATCTGCCCAAGCCCTTCGATCTGAAGGACTTGATGGCGATCGTGCAGAAGGCGCTGTCGGCCCCCGCCCCCACTACGGCCCCCACCCCGGCACCGGTGGAGGATCCGGAGGAGGAGGCGCTGCCCCTGATCGGCCGGTCGCCGGCCATGCAGGAGATCTACCGCGTCCTGGCGCGCCTGATGGGTACGGACCTGACGGTGATGATCACGGGCGAAAGCGGCACCGGCAAGGAACTGGTCGCCCGCGCCCTGCATGATTATGGCAAGCGGCGCGGCGGGCCCTTTGTCGCCATCAACATGGCGGCCATCCCGCGCGAACTGATCGAGAGCGAGCTGTTCGGCCATGAGAAGGGCGCCTTCACCGGCGCCACCATGCGCTCCACGGGCCGGTTCGAACAGGCGCAGGGCGGCACCCTGTTCCTGGACGAAATCGGCGACATGCCGCTGGAGGCACAGACGCGCCTGCTGCGCGTGTTGCAGGAAGGTGAGTACACCACCGTCGGCGGGCGCACGCCCATCAAGACCGATGTGCGCATCGTGGCGGCCACCCACCGCGACCTGCGCACCCTGATCCGCCAGGGCCTGTTCCGCGAGGATCTGTTCTACCGCCTGAACGTCGTACCCATCCGCCTGCCGCCCTTGCGCGAACGGACGGAGGATGTGCCGGCCCTGGTCCGCCATTTCCTGAACCAGGCGGCGCAGCAGGGCCTGCCGGCCAAGACGGTGGACAATGCCGCCATGGACCGGCTGAAGCGCTATCGCTGGCCGGGCAATGTGCGCGAGCTGGAAAACATGGTGCAGCGCCTGGCGGCGCTCTACTCGCAGGAGGTGATCAGCCTCGACGTCATCGACACCGAACTGGCCGAAACCAACCCCGCCGCCGCCCCCGTGCAGGAACCGGTGAACGAGGGCCTGTCGGCCGCCGTCGAACGCCACCTGCGGGAGTACTTTGCCGCGCATAAGGACGGCATCCCGGCGGCCGGCCTTTATGACCGGATTCTGCGGGAGGTCGAACGGCCGCTGCTGTCGCTGTCCCTGACGGCGACACGGGGCAACCAGATCAAGGCAGCACACATGCTGGGCCTGAACCGCAATACGCTGAGGAAGAAGATCCGGGATCTGGATATTCAGGTGGTGCGGGGGCTGAAGTAATAGAAAGAAAGAGAGGAGAAAATATTTATATATTTAATATTTTCTCCTCTCTGTATTATGAATTTAACTATCATTAAATCTTACTTATATATAATAATAAAAAAATATCCATCAATAGTGTTGTCAACAATAGAGATTTCTGACAGACATTCAAAAATGTCAGAAGTAAATAGGAATGAAATTTTTTGATGGAACTTCTCTCTTCGGATGCGCTACGATACGCAACGGGCGGTTTGGCAAGTTGAGACGCGCCAATTCGAGGTAGAGCGATGCCTTTAGCTGACGAAAAAGCAGAACGTTGGGAAGCTGGTTGCCAAATCGACCCAGTTCGAAATAAATTTATCATTCCTAATATTGCAATAATTATGAACAGGGTGACCCCTAGGAATATACTCGATATCGGAACTGGCACTGGTTATATACCCAGAAAAGTTAACGAATTATTGAATAGAAAGCCAAAATGGACATTGATAGATCTGGATAAAGATAGATTATTTGTTGCTAGGCGCCTAGTTAATAACGATATTAATATGGATATTATTTGCACAGACTTTATATCGCATGAATTTATTGAAAAATTTGAAGCAATAATTGTTACATTCACGCTTCTTGAAGTCGATAATTTCCAAATATTCATCCAACGTCTAACTGAGTTAATTATTGAAAATGGAATTGTCTTGATCGGTATGCCAGACTCCTGGCAAGACGTTATCAGAAGCAGCATTGATTCACCTAAAATTTTACTCGACTTTCTTTCTGGGACTGTATCTATTTCCAAAAAGATCGATAAATTTACAAATGAATCCTATCCTTTTAAGGCTATGCGAACCGAGTACCTAGTTAGTCGTATGTTGACATTAGGTTTTGAGCTTGTGGAGCTTATTGAAAGCGGGGATGATGGCGCTCGTAATTACCTGCTATCTTTCCGGTGGAGAGGGCTGAGACAGTGAACGCGCACTTTACGGCTTTCAGCGGTAACGCATATTTGACTCTTGCCGCTGAGGCAATCCGTCGAGAATCTCGGCCGTTAACTCCGGCTGAAATGCTCGAAGTTGCTCGACAAGGTAATTTTTTGCCTGACCACCTTTTTGGCGCCACCATGCACAAGACGTTGGCTGCGCGATTGGCCGAGCATATTCGATCTGAAAGTGGAGACTCTCTTTTTTACAGAACAGCTCCAGCAAAATTTTACTTACATGAGTTGGCCGACAAGCCTGGAACGCCAAAAGAATACAGAAGTGTCTACGTCGGTCACCTTCGATCGAAGTCAATACGCAAAGAGAACGTCCTCGTGGCAGCAAGGTCCGACCTATCTAATCTGATTTACGGACAATATACAAAATATGACGACAATAAATTTGAGGAAATTTACAGGGGAATTTGTAAGTTTATGGATAGGTCTTTAGCAGAGAAAGATAACACGGTTAAGCAGTTTGTTACATTTACGCTAGTTTATCACGATAGCAAGCTTTTATTTTATCGCAGAGGTAAATTTACAACTACAAGCAAGCTCCTTCAAGGGCAGCTCAGTGTTGGATTTGGTGGACATGTTAATGATATGGATTTTGACTTATTTACCCATGGGGAAAATGCTTTCCGTTCAAACGCTGCCCGCGAGTTAAAAGAGGAACTATTCTTAGATGACATTTATCAAGATAAAGCTGATGCTATAAACCGCGCCAACATACTTGGATATATCAATGTAGATGATAGTCCTGATGCCGAACATCATATTGCAGTTTTAGTCGCTTTTAACCACAAGACGGACGAACTACCTAAAAAGGGGGAGCTATCGATTAATCAGTTAGGATGGCTGGATTTAAAATGCCCATTAAATGATCTAAGTGATTTTGATCTATGGTCGGGCATGATTCTCAGAAATATTTATGAGGGACAGATTATTTTGGGGAGGTTATAATGGAATCTTCACGCAATAATGTGGGCAATAAAGACCTTGCCGCTACAGAGCTAAAAATCGCTCTTGATAATAGAGCTTTCGAGATTCAGTTGTTTTGGCAAAGATCAAATTATTTTCTTGTCCTTATGACTGCGTTAGGTGTTGCGACATTCTCCATTAAAGATCAACTATTTTCATTTATTGTTTCTGTATTTGCAACATGGGCCTCCTTTTTCTGGTTCCGAACGAACTTAGGGTCAAAATTCTGGCAAGAAAGTTGGGAGGTAGAAGTTGTTACGCTGGCCAAGGAGCAAAAAATAAGGTCGTTCGAGCGCACGACCACTGAAGTCATAAATCAAGTCAAAGAATCATTACACTCCGAAGGAAGCCAGGACAATAGGTCATTTATCAGAAAATGGGTGGATAAAAAAATAGTGCAAAAATACTCCGTAACTTACAACATGATTTTACTTTCAATGGTATCAACTGCACTCTGGTCGATCGTTACCATGGTATTATTATTCAGGGCCTTCAATTATTATTGCAGCTTTAAAGATGGATGCCTGTGCTGTCACGTTCAGTAGGCTAAAATCTTAGTGATGCGCGCCAGCATTGTGCCTCCCCGTAAGTCTCCAATCACCCCCGCTTCCAGGTCGTGCCCTTCGGCCCGTCCTCCAGCACAACCCCCTGGGCGGCCAGGTCGTTGCGGATGCGGTCGGCTTCGGCGAAGTTCCTGGCCTTGCGGGCGGCCAGACGGTCGGCGATGGCCTGTTCGATGGCGGCATCGTCCAGCCCACCGGCACCGGCCGGCTGCCACTTGAACCAGGCTTCCGGCTGCTGTTGCAGGAAGCCCATCAGGCCGGCGGCGGCTTTCAGCGCGGCGGCGGCTGCCGTGCGGGCGGCATCGTCGTCGGCCTTGTGATAGGCATTGGCCAGTTCATGCAGGACGCTGATAGCCAGCGGCGTGTTCAGATCGTCGGTCAGGGCCGCTAGCAATTCCGCCGGCACGGGCGCCACCGGCACCTCGCCAGCCGCGCGCAGCACGCCGTACCAGCGGTCCAGCGTGGCGCGGGCCTGGGTCACCTTGTCCTTGCTGAAATCCAGCGGCTGGCGGTAATGGGCCGACAGGATGGCCAGGCGCAGCGCCTCTCCCGGATACTCATCCAGCAGTTCCCGCACCGTGTAGAAATTCCCCAGCGACTTGGACATCTTGTCGCCGGCAATGGTCAGAAAGCCGGAATGCATCCAGACATTAGCCATCACCGCCGTGCCATGGGCGCAGCGGCTTTGCGCAATCTCGTTCTCGTGATGCGGGAAGATCAGGTCCAGGCCGCCGCCATGGATATCGAACACCTGCCCCAGATGGGCCGCCGTCATGGCGGAGCATTCGATATGCCAACCCGGCCGGCCCGTACCCCAGGGGCTGTCCCAACCGGGTTCGCCCGGCTTGGCCGGCTTCCACAGCACGAAATCGGCGGGCGACTTCTTATAGGGTGCGACCTCCACCCGCGCGCCGGCGATCAACTCGTCCTGGCTGCGGCGGGAGAGCTGGCCGTAGTCGCTCATGGCCGGCACGTTGAACAGCACATGGCCTTCCGCCGCATAGGCATAGCCCTTGTCGATCAGCGTGCCGATCATCGCCACCATATCGCCGATATGGCGCGTGGCGCGCGGTTCGATATCGGGGCGCAGCAGGCCCAGATCATCCATGTCGGCATGGAACTGCGCCGTGGTCCGGGCCGTCACACTGTCGATCGGCTCCCCCGACTGGTGCGACCGCTCAATGATCTTGTCATCCACGTCCGTGATGTTGCGGGCATAGGTCACGCGCGGATAGAGATGCTTCAGCAGCCGGGCCAGCAGGTCAAAGGCGCTGAAGGTGCGGGCATTGCCGATATGGGCATAGTCATAGACCGTGGGGCCGCAGACATAGAGCTTCACATGATCCGGGTCGATGGGCGCGAACGCTTCCTTGGTCCGCAGCAGCGTGTTGTAGAGCGACAGGGTCATGGGAGCTTTTCCGGGTGCTGGTGTCCGTCTGGGGACGATATCAGGCGCAGGCGTGAAGAACGATGGCAGGCAGGCAACATCGGACGCCGGGGTGGGTTGCGCAGGTCCGGACCATCACGCGACCTTCCCCGCCAGCCGGGCCAGCGCCCGGTCGCGCCCGATCAGGGGCAGCAGGGTCTTCAGTTCCGGCCCATGCTCATGCGCGGTCAGCGCACGGCGCAGCGGCAGGAACAGGCCCTTGCCCTTGGCCCCCGTCGCGGCCGACACGGCCTTGGTCCAGATGCCCCAGGTCGTCTCGTCCCACGGCCCCACGGGCAGCAATTCCGCCGCCTTGGCCAGGAAGGTCGCATCATCGACCAGCGGTGTCACCGCGGCCTGAGTCACGGCCCACCATTCCTTGGCGTCCGACAGGCGCGACAGGTTGGGGCGCACGGCCAGCCAGAAGGCCTCCTCCACCCCGTCCATGCCCAGCGCCTGCAGCCGGTCGGCCACGGCGGCAAAGGGGGCGGCGTGCAGCACCTGTGCATTCAGGCGCATCAGTTCGTCGGCATCGAATTTCGGCGTGCCGCGCCCGAACTTGCCGAAATCGAAGCCCTGGGCCAGTTCGGACAGTGACGTGGCGGCGGCAATGGCATCGGCCGTGCCCAGGCGCGCCAGATAGGCGCACAGCGCCATCGGCTCCACCCCCTCCTCCTGCCGCAGCGAGCGCACGGACAGGGAACCCAGCCGCTTGGACAGGCCCTCCCCCTCCGACCCGGCGATCAGGGGCAGGTGGGCGAAGGTGGGCACGGAACCCCGCCCCTCGATCCCGATCAGCGCCTCGAACAACTGCACCTGCACGGCCGTGTTGGTGACATGGTCCTCGCCACGCACGATGTGGGTGATGTCGAAATCCAGATCGTCAACGACGGAGGTCAGGGTGTAGAGCGGGCGCCCATCCTCGCGGATCAGCACGGGGTCGGACAGGTCGGCGCCCCGGAAATGCTTGGGCCCCTGCACCAGATCGTCCCAGGCGATATCGGCATGGTCCAGCTTGAACCGCCAATGCGGCCGCCGGCCCTCCCCCTCCAGCCGCACGCGGTCGGCATCGGTCAAGCGCAGGGATGAGCGGTCATAGAGGGGCGGGCGATGCTGGGCCAGCATGGCCTTGCGCTTCAGGCCCAGTTCCTCCGGCGTCTCATAGCAGGGGTAAAGCCGGCCGGCCGCCTTCAACGCCGCCGCCGCTTCGGCATAG
This sequence comes from Niveispirillum sp. FG148, assembly GCF_057809655.1. Lineage (NCBI taxonomy): Bacteria > Pseudomonadati > Pseudomonadota > Alphaproteobacteria > Rhodospirillales > Azospirillaceae > Niveispirillum > Niveispirillum sp. FG148. The sequence continues at coordinate 61,533 of NZ_JBMDKJ010000026.1, read as the reverse complement.
CGGGCATAGCGGTCGGACTCGCGGGCATAGCGATCCCAGGTCAGGCCCAGCCAGGTCAGATCCTCAGCGATAGCATCGGCGAAGGCCTGGGTCGACCGTTCCTCGTCCGTATCGTCCAGGCGAAACATGAAGCTGCCGCCATGGCGGGCCGCGAACAGCCAGTTCACAATGGCCGTGCGGATATTGCCGATATGCAGATGGCCGGTCGGGCTGGGCGCGAAGCGGACGGCGATGGTCATGATGTGCGCGGGGAAATCTCATGGAAATGAAGGCGGCAGCGATACCATGCCTGCCATCAACAGGGCACGAAAATCTCTTCCGGAATGTCCAGCCCCCGGACGTGATGCACGCCCAGCGTCCGCATGGGCCGGCCGGAGCAGCCGGCAAAGGCGGAGGACACGACGAAATGGCTGTCCAGCACCTTGGCCACATCCAGCAGGCGGGAGGCGAGGTTGACGGCCGGCCCCACGACAGTGAAATCCAGCCGGCGCTTGCCGCCGATATTGCCAAAGGCGACATGGCCCAGATGCAGCGACAGGCCGTAATCGATGGGCACATGCCCGTCAGGGCATTGCGCATTCCATTCCGCCACGGCGCGGTGCAGGGTGGATGCCGCCGCCAGGGCATGGCCGCAGGCTTCGCGCGGGTTCATCATGTCGGCCGGGAAAATGGCCAACATACCGTCGCCGATGAATTTCAGCACCTCCCCGCCATGCGCCTCCACCGCGTCCACGGCCAGATCGAACCAATGGTTCAGCCGGGCCACGACATTGGCCGACAGGTTTTCCGAGGTGTAGCGGGTGAAGCCGCGCAGATCGCAGAACAGGATGGCGGCGAAGATGCTGTCTGCATCCCCGCGGGAAATCTGGCCGGCATAGACCCGTTCCCCGGCCCCGACCCCCAGATATGTGGCCAGCAGGTCGCGCGCGATATTGCGCACCACCCGCGCCTCCAGAATGGGGGAAACGGCGGCGACGACATGTTCCAGGTCCTTGATATCCGCGTCCGTAAAGGGCACGCGCTTGGACGCGAACGACATGGCGGCAGAGCGGTGGCGGTCCTGCACCTGGATGGGGATGATGTAATAGTCCTGGAACCCCTCCCGCTTCAGCCGGGCCAGCAGGGGCATGTTGGTGTCCTGTGCATGCAGGCGCACGCGGAACGGCTCCCCCGTCTCGTCCACCTGGCGCACGGGGCTGTGCAGATATTCCTCTATATTGGTATCGACGCGATTCAGCCGGTGCGCGCCCGTCGCCTGCCCGCACAGCCAGACCCGCCCCTCGCCCACCACTTCCGGGTGCAGCAGTTCCAGGTTCAGCGACACACGGCCGATGGGAATGCCAACCTGCGCCACGCGGTCGACCAGCTGGGCAAACAGCAGGTCAATGTCGAACAGCCGGCTTCCTTCCAGCAACAGCCAGTCGGCGATCGGTCGGATGCGGTTGGACAGGATGGCGGACAAAGGCAGGAACACTCCGGCAACAGGCGGGAAGAGAGTGGGGTTTCGTGCCCGTGGGCGCAAGGGGTTACGGACGCCGGGGTGGGATGTGCGCAAACCCTATCCTGACGATTTCTCCACCCGCAGCCGCGCCCAGTAATCCAGGCGCTTTTTCACCTCCCGCTCGAACCCGCGTTCCACGGGGCGGTAGAAGTCGCGCCGTCCCATCTCCTCGGGGAAATAGTTCTGGCCGCTGAATCCCTCGGCCGTGTCATGGTCGTAGTTGTAGCCGTGACCATAGCCCAGCTGTTTCATCAGCTTGGTGGGCGCGTTCAGGATATGTTTGGGCGGCGACAGGCTTCCCGTCTCCTTGGCGGCGCGCACCGCTTCCTTATAGGCGGTATAGGCAGCGTTGGATTTCGGTGCCGTGCCCAGATAGATCACCAACTGCGCGATGGCCAGTTCGCCCTCCGGGCTGCCCAGCCGTTCATAGGCTTCCCAGGCCGCCGTCGCCTGGATCAGGGCGGCGGGGTCAGCCATGCCGATATCCTCCACCGCGAACCGGGTCAGGCGGCGGGCGATATAGCGCGGATCTTCCCCGCCGGCCAGCATGCGCGCGTACCAATAGAGTGCGGCGTCCGTATCCGACCCGCGCAGGGATTTATGCAGGGCGGAGATCAGGTTGTAATGCCCCTCCTGCGCCTTGTCATAAAGGGGCATGCGCCGCTGCACGGCACTGGCCAGGGCATTGGTGTCCAGCACCTTGCCCGGCGGCAGCGCAAACAACTCCTCGCACAGGTTCAGGCAATAGCGCCCGTCGCCATCGGCCAGCGCCTTGACCGACGCGCGCGCATCGGCGTCCAGCGGCAGGGGCCGCCCCTCTTCCGCCTCCGCCCGGCACAGCAGCTTTTCCAGAGCCGCATCATCCAGCCGGTTCAGCACGAAGACCTGGGCGCGCGACAGCAAGGCAGCGTTCAGCTCGAAGCTGGGATTCTCCGTCGTCGCCCCCACCAGGGTGACCGTCCCATCCTCCACATAGGGCAGGAAGCCGTCCTGCTGGGATCGGTTGAAGCGGTGAATCTCATCGATGAACAGCAGGGTGCCCTGTCCGGCCAGCCGCCGGGCCTTTGCCGCCTCGAACACCTTGCGCAGGTCGGCAACGCCGCTGAAAATGGCCGACAGCGGCTCGAAATGCAGGTCCGTGGTTTGGGCCAGCAGGCGGGCCAGCGTGGTCTTGCCACAGCCGGGCGGTCCCCACAGGATCATGGAGACCAGCCGCCGCGACCCGATCATGCGGCCGATGGGGCCGTCCGGGCGCAGCAGATGGTCCTGACCCACCATCTGGTCCAGGCTTTGCGGCCGCAACCGGTCGGCCAGGGGCCGCGGCGCCTGCGCTTCAAACAAACCCGCCACTTTGTCCAATCCTTCCGCCCACCCGGTCCCGTTCCGTTCCCATTATCCCAGATGGGCCGCCGGGCGCGCAATGTCCATGGGCGCCATCAGGATGGCGGCTGCGTGGGTGCTGCGGCCGGCGGGGGCGTCGGGTTTGTCGCTTCCTGGCGCGAGGTGCGATAGCTGTCCAGGAAGCCGCGGAACATGTCGATTTCGGTAATGCGCGACCGGATGGTGGCGGCATCGGGCAGGCCGGCCGATTCCTCCGGCCGGGTCAGCAGGCGGAAGGCATTGGCGTCCTTGGTCTTTTCCATGGCGGCGCCATAGTCGCGGCGCAAGGCCTCCAGCCCCGCCTTGTCCTGCGCCAGCGACAGGGCGATGGCCCGGTTGACGATCAGACCGGACTGCTTGGCCTCCAGGGTGGCTCCCGCCGCCGGCGGTGGCGCGATCAGGTCACCCAGCGCCTGCGCCGCCGCCTTCCATTGCTTGTCACGCATGGCGATATCCACACGCAGCAGGTTGGCATTGCCAGACTGATCGGCGGCCAGCAACTGCACCGCCTCCGCCCCCTTGCCAATCTGCGACAGGGCGCGGGCGCGCAGCAACTTGCGTTCTTCCGCCAGCTCGGGCGTAATTTCCGGCGTGGCGCTCTTGTCCAGGGCCTCCACCGCCTGTTCAGGCCGCCCGTCCAGCAGGCGGATGCCGGCCAGCCGCGTGCCGACCTGCGACTTTTCCAGCCCTGACAGCCGGTATTGCACCTGATGGTCCAGCAACTGCGCAGCCCGATCCAGCAGGTCGATCTCAACCAGCCGTTCCGCCAGCTTGCGGATGATGCGGTCCCCATCCGGGCCGGGCGGCGTCAGTTCCCGGTATTGTTCGTAAAGCGCCATTGCCTCCAGCGGTGTCATCTTCGCCGCCCCGTCCTTGGCGAACAGGTCGGTGAAGGTCCGGGTCATATCGGCCGCGATCTCCTTGGCGTCCGGCGTGTCCGGGAACTGGGAGATGGTGTTGCGCATGGCGTCGAATGCCTGGGGATACTGGCCGGCAATGGCGTAAACCTCCCCGATCCGGCGCAGATTGGACAGTTCCAGCGCATCGCCACGCCAGGCGAAACGCATGGTTTCCATCTCCTTGGCCGCGACCTTCGGGTCCATCTTGCCGGCGGCCAGGGCGGTGTCGATGTAATCGCGTTTGCCGCGCATGGCATACAACCGGTCGCGGCCGTTGCGGGCCTTGTCGAAATAGGACAGGGCCTTGTCATTGTCGCCCAGTGCCCGGAACACCGCCCCGCGGAAATATTGCACGGCGGGCGCGCTGCTGCCGGTTTCACCGCCCCTTTTGGCGACACGGTCCATGATGATGGCGGCGCTTTCGGGATGGCCGGTCCGCAGTGCCGCGTCGGCGGCCGACAGTGCAAGGCCCGTATAGAACGGGTCGGGATAGTGGTCCAGCAGCTCCTTGTGCGCCATGAACCCGTTATAGGCACCGGCGAAATCCTGCTGCCCGGCCAGGGCTGCCGCACGCCACAGGGCCGTGTCGGGTTCGGCCGCCACCTGCCGGTTGGACAGATCCGCCATGGCGCCGGCTAAATCACCAGTCAGCACCCGTGCTACCCCGCGCACGGCCAAGAATTCCGGCCGCCGATCCACGTCGGGCTGCAAACCCTGGACGCGGGTCAGCATGCCCATCGCTTCGTACCCCATGCCATTGGCCAGATAGAAGCGGGCCACGTCCAGCCGCCCCCGCGTCCGTTCGGCCTCCGGCAATGAAACCAGCTGTTCCCACTTGGCCTGCCGAGCCTTGACGAAATCCTTTGGCTGGACCTGGCCCCAGCGTTTGAAATCGAACAGCTTTTCTTCTTCCACCACGGGCGGCGGCACCGGGGCTACGACCACGGTGTCTGTTGCCGGCGACAGGTGCAAACCACCGGGGACGGTGATTTCTACACCCTCCCGCACGGGCTGTACGGCCAGCCGGTCGTCCAAGGCCCGAATGGCGACACCCTGCAATGTCGGCAGCAATTGGGTTTCCGAAAACCGCAACGGCGCCGGCACATGCGGGCCGGGCAGCGCCAGCGGCACGACGAACAGCCGGTCGCCGACTACCGGATCATCGAAAGCCAGCACCTTCTCCGCGTCCGCGACCGGCACCACCAGACGGGCACCCAAGGCAAAGTCAGGATCAGGCTTGGCGGACAGGGCCATGGAGCCACCGGGCTCTTCATCGCCGGCATCCGTGGCCCGGGTGAAGGTCAATTGCCAGGCGGTACCTTCACGCCGGACGGATACATCGGTCAGGGCCGGCATGGTGGCCCGGAAGCCGCTGCCACCGGCCACGGTTACCGGTTCGATCACCAGCGGCAGATCGGCTGGTACGGCGGGCGCCGTCTGCGGCGGCACCTCATCATCAAACAGCACATAGAGATAGCCGGCGCGCTCATAGACGGCGGCCCCCCTGGCGACCTTCGGATCGAAGGTTAAGGTCACCGGGGCAGATACCGGTTCGGCTGCCTGCATCTGCGCGGCCGAGACCACCGACGCAGTGGCAGCAGCGGGTGCCGTGGGCACGGCGGCCGGGTCGCCACGCCCTGCAGCAGCAGGTGCGGGAGGAGGTGCCGCCCCAGGCTTCGCAGATGGTGGCGGCGAGGGCGTTGGGGCGACTGCGGGTGCCGGTGTGCCATGCGCAGGAGGGGCCGCTGCAGCGGCTGCCGCTGGCTTAACGGCTTCCGCAACCGTCTGTGTGGGCGGCGGGGCGAGAGATGTCGGTGCGGTTGTCGCGGCGGGCGCGGTGGCCGCAGTCTGTTGCTGCGGGGCAGGGCGCCCCCGCAATTCGAACAGCGGGGCCCCTTCCTTGGCAACACGGGGATCCGCCGCCTTAGGCGCAGGCGGTTTGTCGGATGGCTTCTCCGCACTGCTGGCGGCAGTTTTCCCCGCCGCCGCCGGCGACGCGGCGGCCGGTGGGGCCTTGTCCAGCACGTCCACAACGATGCGGCTTCCAGCCCGGCTATGCTTGATACCGGCGCCGTCGGGTATCTGGAAGGTCACGGTCACCGCCCCCTCCCCGCCCGTCTGGCTCAATGCCGTAATGCGGCGGGGATTGGCGCGCTGGACCGCAGCCAGATCGAGCGTGGCTGTAACCGGGAAGACAATGACGACATTGTTGCCGCCTTGGCCAACCTCGTAGGGTGTATTTGTCGGCCAGTCGAAGACCAGCCTCGTATAGTCCGGATGCACACCGGTGCGGACCGGCACACGGGGGACCGCAGCGGACGCAGAACTTGTCGCCGACGGACCCGGCTGGGCCCAGGCAGGGGCGCTCCCTGACAGCAAAGCCAGTGCGGCCACGGTCAGGGCCAGACGACGTGCCGATCTGTGGATCGTACCCGTCATGGCGACACACCATGTTCGCGTACGACCAGATCAACGCGGCGGGCCGTCGGATCGATGCGCCCACCCGACTGGCCGTCACCATGACCGCGCACGGTAATTTCCTTCAGATAACCCGCCTGGTGCAGCATATCGGCCACCGTCTGGGCACGGGCCAGGGACAATTCCCAGTTGCTGGGGTAGCGATGGGTCACCGGGCTGGCATCCGCGTGGCCGACCACATCCACAGCATTGCCGATATTGGCCGCGACCCCGCCCATGACGAACAAGGCCCGTTTGCCGCCCTCGGACAGGGTGGCCTCGCCAGGTGCAAACAGAAGGTCGGTGGGCAGGGACAGGATCAACGTTCCGTCGACCCGTGCGATGCGGATATCCGCCAGTTCCGGATTCTTCGCCATCTGGCTTTCGAACACACGGCCCAGATAGCCGATATCGATGGCCTTGCCACGGTCCACGCTGGCGGCGGAAAAGGCGGCTTCGGGTCTCTCCTCCCCCACCTGTTCCAGCTTGGCCCCCGGCGCCCCGGCGGCCAGGGCCCGGTATCGGGCCGGGTCGGGGTCCGACATGGCATACAGCATGACAAAGAAGGTCAGCAGCAGGCAGATCAGATCACTGAACGTGACCAGCCACGCCTTCCCCGCCGGCGTCTGCGGGGTCGCAAAGCTGAAAAGCTGGGACGGTGGGGTGGCCATCACGCCCCCTCCGTCGACAGCACGGCAAACAGCAGCCGCAACTGACCCGCCGTCTCGCCCTTTTCCAGGCCCACGGACATCCAGGCCGGATTGGCCCCCAGGCCGGACAATGCGCGGGCCAGGGCCCCGGCGCGGGCCACCAGCGGCGTCATGTCCGCCGCATCCTGGGTGGATAACAGCAATTCGGCGCGAACCGACACGCCGCGTCGGCGCGGCTCCAGCACCCGGGCCACCCGGTCCATCAGCCCCTGCTGTTCGGGCCGGATGTCCAGACCGTTGCCAACGAACAGGGCCCCGGCTGGCATGGTCACCTGCAGCGTTCCCGTCTCCGTCCCGGCTTCCACCTTGGCCAGTGGCAGTTCGGCACGGATCAGATCGCCCAAATCCTGCAGGGCACGCGCAGCTTCGGCGCGCGCCTGCTGTCGGTCGCCGGCGGCCCCGGTCAGCACTGCCTGGGACGAAAAGGCATCGTCGACGCTGCGGATGACGGCGCCCACCTTCTCGTCATGGAAATGCGAAATGCTGTTCAGCAGGATGAAGAATGCCAGCAGAAGGATGAAGACGCCCAGATAAAGCAACGTGGCGCCGTCCCCGCCATCGGACGAGCCTGGTCGGCCGAACCGCAGGGGAACCGCCAGGTCAGTATCGGCGCGTCCGGATGTTGGCGTCTCTGGCATTCAGCCTCAATCAAACAGGGAATCGATGAACGCTTGGTCGATGCCGGCGCCGGGCTTGGACGGGCCATGCAACAGGCTGGCATCGCTGTCTGCACTCGTCGCTGCGGCCGGTGCCGCGGCCTCCATCGCGGGATGACGGCGCTGCACTTCTTCGCCCAAGGCGACCAGCAGGGCCTCGACCTTCTGCTCGATATGTTTCAGGGCGCGCACGACCTTGGTGATGCGCTGGCCGGTAATGTCCTGAAAATTACAGGCCTCATAGATGCCGGTGGTGATGTCCATCAGCTTGTTGGACACTTCCGGGGGCACGTCCCCGGCCAGGGCCATCATCTGATCGCAGGCATCCATGATGCGGTTGGTGGCATCCTCCGTGGCACCGACGACAGCATCCAGTTCGTCGGTGGCCAGGGGGATATGCTCGGAATGGATGTCGGACGGCTGGATGGACGCGATCTCGCGCTTGGCATTGTTGATGAACCGGGCCAGCCCTTCCAGCTCCGCATAGACATGCAGATCATGCTGTCCCAGGTCACCGCCCATGGATGACAGCACGGACGCGACGATCGTGGCCACCTCCTCCCGCGACAAGGGCTGGCGGGCCTCCACGCGGGCAGTATCCAGGCGTTGCTGGAGAACGGGGTCAGTGGCGACGGTGCGGAGCATCAAAACACCTTCAAGCACGATTACTTCAAAACCGGCCGCCCACGGGCCGGCAGCGAGCGATACATACAATCATTCGGGCACGGTGGGCAGCCTCTTCCGTGCTGCCAGAAGGATGGTAACCTCCTGCGCGCGTTTTTCTTCCATCGCGGCAAGAACAGGCGCCACCTTGGCCTCCTTCATACGGCTGATCACGTTCAGCAGTACATCATTCTCAAGCTTGTTGAATATCTTGGCGGCATCGGCCGGCTTCATTGTCTCGTAAATCTTCACAAGACTGTCCAATTGGGCCTGCTGTTCGGCGTTCGCCTGGGTCAGCAATCCCTGGATTTCCTTCTTCAGGGTCTGCAGCTCGCCGATCTTCTGATCGAATCGCTGTTCGGCAGCGGTCAGCATCGCCTCACGCATGTCCAGTTCGCGCGCACGGCTTTCCAGCTGCTCCCGCCGTTCCTGCAGACGCTGCAACAGCTCCAGTTCCGTCGGAGTGAAGCTCTGGCCCGGCGCGCCGGACGGTGCTGCCCCTTCCGTCTGCACTGTGGCGGCCGGTGCTGCCGCCGGTGCATGGTCCTCGCCGGCCGGCTTGTGCTCTGGCTGGGCCTGTTCAGCGGAAGCAACCTGCAACGGCGGGGTCTGGCCGGCGGCGGTTGCAGGCGGGGCCACGGCGGCGGGCTTGGGCACGGTGACGCCCGGCTTGGCTTCCGTTTCCGGCAATCCCTGTGGGGCTGGCGTTTCAGCGACCGACGCCGAAACCAGCGTCAATCCCTGGCCCGTGGTCAGGGTCAGCCAGATGTCACCGATCTTGAACCCCAGTACCAGCATGCCGACAAAGATAGTGGCCGGCAGCAGCCCGGGGCGGATCAGGGCGCGACGGGGCTTGGCCGCCTTCGGTGCCGCTTTCCCCTTGGCCTTGGTGGCCGGCCTGGCTGCCGGACGCACGGCCGGCTTGACGGCGGCAGGCCGCTGGGGCTGGCCAGATTTTGGTGACGGGGCGTCGGTCATGGCCGCAGATTCTCCAGCGCCTGCAGCAGTTCCTTCTCCGCCCGCGAGCGGGGCTCAGCCCCGCCGGTCGGCTGCGGTGCCGCGGCTTGCTGCGGCGCGGGCGCCGGGGCCGCCGGGCGGGGTGCCTGCGGCGCAGACGTGCGCGGTGCCGACGATTGCTGCGGAACGGGGCCGGAGGGCATGACGGCCGCGCGCGCCTTGCCCGACGCCGACTCCAGCCGGTTGGCCAGACCATCGGCCGCCTGCACGATCAGTTCCATCTCCTCCTTCAACGTGTCCGCCCGCTTGATCAGGGCGGCCAGCGTCTCACCGGACTCATGCGCAGCCTTGCGCATGCCCTTGACGGAGCTGTCGGCCTGGGCCGTGGCCTCGGCAAAGCCGCGCACCAGTTCTTCCAGCTCCGCCCGGCTTTCCTTGACGGCTGAAAGCTGGCGGTTCAGGCGCAGGGCATAGATGATTGTCGCTACCAGAAGCCCGACGATGGCCACGTCCAGCAGAAGCGACAGGATGGAGGCGATCATGGCTGCGACTCCGGCTTGGGGGCTTCACGGTCGATGCGTACAGCGATGTTACCGCCCTTGCGGCCCATGCGACCCAGGAACATGGGCACATCGCCGCAGCGCAGTTCAATGGTTTCATCCGGCGCCACGTTCAGCAGCACACGGCTGCCGACGCGCCACGACAGCACTTCGTTCAGGGGCAGCACGATTTCATCCAGCACGGCCGACAGATGCACATCCGTCTGCCACAGTTCCGATGCCAGGTGGGTTTCCCAGATGCTGTCGCGACCGAACTTTTCACCCATGAACATCTGCAGCAGCAGTTCGCGCACAGGTTCCAGGGTGGCATAGGGGATCAGCAGTTCCAGGCGGCCGCCGCGATCTTCCATGTCGATGCGCAACTTCACCAGCACGGCGGCGTTGGCCTGGCGGGCGATGGTGGCGAAGCGGGGGTTGGTTTCCAGGCGGTCGAAGCGGAAGGTCACCGGCGACAGCGGATCAAACGCGGCCGACAGGTCCGACAGCACCACATGCACCATGCGTTCGACCAGGTTGCGTTCGATGGTCGTATAGGGACGGCCTTCGATACGCATGGCCGCGGTGCCGCGACGGCCACCCAGCAGCACGTCCACGATGGAATAGATCAGAGCCGAGTCGATGACCATCAGGCCGTAATTGTCCCATTCCTCCGCCTTGAACACGGCCAGCATGGCCGGCAGCGGGATGGAATTCAGGTAGTCACCAAAGCGGACGGAGCTGATCTGGTCCAGGCTGACTTCGACATTGTCTGAGGTGAAATTGCGCAACGATGTCGACATCATGCGGACAAGGCGGTCGAACACCACCTCCAGCATGGGCAGACGTTCGTAATTGACCAGGGCGGAGTTCACCAGCGCCATGACGCCGGTATTGTCGCCGTCGCCGCCGCCGTCCTTGTCAAAACCCAGCAGGCTGTCGATTTCGTCCTGGTTCAGGACGCGCGTGGCCCCGCCGCCCCCGCCGCCGCCAAGGTCACCAAAGGCGTCGCCGGCCCCCTCATCGGCCATGGCCGCCCATTCGGCGGCCATCCGTTCTTCTTCACTCAGCTCCTCGGGCCCGGCCATCACGTACCCTCTTGCGTCATCATTGCTGAATCAGGAATTCGCCGATCAAGACGTCCTTGACCTTTACCGGGGCGGTCACGGCATTGACGCGCATCAACAGTTCCTCCCGCAGGCGGTACATGCCGGCAGACCCGCGCAGATCATCCACCTTCAACTCGCGCAGATAGACCTGGAAGGCGTCGGTAATGCGGGGCATCGCCTCCTGGATTGCCGCCTTCTCCTCCGGTCGCGACAGTTCCAGCTTGATGCCCAGCTTCAGCAGCGTGGCCCGACGCTCGCCCGTGTTCAGGTTGACCAGCATGTCGGGCACATCCTCATAGGGCGTCGGACCATGATAGGGGGGCAGCTCCGGCTCTGCGTGCGCCTCCTCTGCATGCTCCGCGTCACCCTCGTGCTTCTTGCCCAGCAAGCCGTCAAGCGCACCGGTGAAGAAGGCAGCGGCGGCACCGGCCCCGATCAGCAGGATGGGCAGAACGAAGAACAGGACGATCTTCTTCCCGCTCAGCTTCTTTCGCGGCACCTCGGTTTCCGTGGATCCGCCATCGGTCTCCATCGACGTCATGCTGTGCTACCCCCATCCGACATCCGTCCCGCCCCTCTGCGCCCAAGGCGAATCCGGCATCGCTGTCGAACCGGAATGATACCAAGCCGATTCAACGCTTTCCATGGATTTGCGCCAAAGCCGCCACGAATTCTTGCATATTCGATGCCGCCGCCGCGTGCCAATGCCACATGGCGGGCATCCCGTGGCCGCGTCGTGACCGCGGGAATGTCCTTTTCCGTCCGCTCCTGGTCCGGCGCGTGCCTTTCGGCTATCATCGGTCATTCCTAAAGTCACGGCCATCACCACCCAGATGGAGCATGAAATGTCCGCCCGTGACACCGCCCTGATCGTCGTCGATGTGCAGGAGAGCTTTCGCCAGCGTTCCTACTGGCAGGAGAAGGACCTTCCCCGCTTCGTGGAACGGGTCCAGACCCTGATCGACGGGGCGAAGGCTGCGGGGCTGCGCATCGCCCAGGTCTTCCATGTCGACGCGGAAGGCCCCTTTTCCAAGGCATCCGGCACCATCGTGCCCCTGACCCCGGTGCGGGTGCCCGCCGACGCGGTATTCGAAAAGTCACGCCACAGTGCCCTGGTCGGCAGCGGCCTTGACATCTGGCTGGTGGCGAACGGCATTCGCCGCGTCATCATCTGCGGCATCCGCACCGAACAATGCTGCGAGACGACGACGCGCCACGCCTCCGACCTGGGCTATGCCGTTGATTACGTGACAGAGGCGACGCTGACCTTCCCGATGACTGACGCCCTGGGCAGGACCTGGACGGCCGATGAGATCACGGCCCGCACCGAACTGGTCCTGAACGGCCGCTTCGCCAGCATCGTCACCGTGGAACAGGCCTTGGCCCGGGCCACGACCGAAAACGACCAGCGCAAGGCAGCCTGACCATGATCGATGCGGTGGCCGGAACCGTTCGCACCCTTCCCGTCTATGTCGTGCTGCCGCCACGGACCATGCTGCTGGATGTGGCCGGCCCGGCGGAGGTGCTGCGCAGGGCCGGGGTGGAACAGTCGGCCATCCGCTTCGACATGCAGTTCGTGGGGCCGATGCCGGAACTGGCCTGTTCGGTGGGGCTGGTCCTGAGCCATATCGGCCCGCTGCCCGACCGCGTGCCGGCAGACGCCATCATCATGCTGTCGGGCAATATCGACCCGCTGCCGGGCCAGGATGTGCGGGCCGATGACTTGCAGGAACAGGTGATCGTCGACTGGCTGCGCCGTACCGTGCGGCCGTCGCACCTGGTCATGTCCATCTGTTCAGGGGCGGTCACGGCCGCACGCGCCGGCCTGATGGATGGTCGCGCCTGCACCACCCATCACAGCTCCTATGACCAGCTCCGCGATGCGGCGCCAAGCTGCCGCGTGCTGGAGAACCGTCTTTATGTGGAAGACGGGCAATGCTGGAGCAGCGCCGGCATCACGGCCGGCATCGATCTGGCCTTGCATCTGGTGGGTCGGCTGTGCGGGCCGGGGGTGGCCACGGCGGTGGCTCGCTATCTGGTCGTCTATCTGCGCCGGGCCGGCGCCGACCCGCAGCTTTCGCCCTGGCTGGAGGGGCGTAACCATCTGCACCCGGCCATCCACCGCGTGCAGGACGCGATCGCCGCCGATCCGGCGCGGGATTGGTCGCTGACCGGTCTGGCCGATATCGCCCATGCAAGTCCGCGCCACCTGTCGCGCCTGTTCCGCGAACATGCGGGCATGACGGTTCCGGACTATGTCAACCGGCTGCGCGTCGGGCTGGCCCGCCGGATGATCGAAAATTCCCGGCTGGACATGGAAGCCGTGGCCGAACGCGCCGGTTTCGGGTCCACACGCCAGCTGCGGCGCGCCTGGGGCCGGTTTTTTGACGCCCCGCCCAGTGCGGTCCGACGCGCACCCCGCCCTTCCGCCTGACAACAATTGCTGCAACGCACCTTAACCCCCTCCTCTTTTGGTGCTACCGTCACGGCTGCCGACCAATCGGCAAACAGGGATCAGTGGGGGACAGGGGCGAATGGGCATTCATGTCGCGTTGAACCACAAGACCGTCTACCGTTATGACCGGCCCGTCAACCTGGGCCCGCAGGTGGTCCGGCTCCGCCCCGCGCCACATTCCCGAACGCCGATCCTCTCCTATTCGCTGAAGGTCACGCCGAAGAAGCATTTCCTGAACTGGCAGCAGGACCCGCAGTCCAACTGGCTGGCCCGCTTCGTCTTTCCGGAAAAGACGACGGAATTCACGCTGGAGGTCGATCTGGTGGCCGATCTGGCTGCCGTCAACCCGTTCGACTTCTTCCTGGAGCCGGCGGCGGAGAAGGTACCCTTTGACTATGACCCGTTGCTGGCCAAGGAACTGAAGCCATTCCTGGAGACGGAACCGGCCGGTCCCCTCTTATCGGCCTTTCTGGCGGAAATCGACCGGTCCGAACAGCCGACCGTCAATTTCCTGATGGGCCTGAATGCCAAGCTGCAAAATGCGATCGGCTATGTCATCCGGCTTGAGCCGGGGGTGCAGACCCCGGAAGAGACACTGGAGAAATGCACCGGGTCGTGCCGTGACAGCGCCTGGCTGATGGTACAGGCATTGCGCCATCTGGGCTTGGCCGCGCGCTTCGCTTCGGGTTACCTGATCCAGCTTGTCGCCGACCAGAAGCCGCTGGAAGGACCGGAAGGCCCCACGGCCGATTTCACCGACCTGCATGCCTGGTGCGAGGTTTACCTGCCGGGTGCGGGTTGGATCGGGCTGGACCCGACTTCAGGCCTGATGGCCGGTGAAGGGCATATCCCCGTCGCCTGCACGCCCGACCCGTTCAGTGCCGCCCCCGTGACGGGCGGGCTGGAACTGTGCGAGGTGTCGTTCGAACACCAGATGTCGGTCACCCGCATCCAAGAACAGCCGCGCACGACCAAACCCTATTGGCCCGAACAATGGGCCGCCATCGAGGCCCTGGGCCATAAGGTGGACCGGGAGTTGGTGGATGGCGATGTGCGCCTGACCATGGGGGGCGAGCCGACCTTCATTTCCATCGACGACATGGACGGGGCGGAATGGAATACATCCGCCCTGGGCCCGACCAAGCGCTTATTGTCCGGCGATCTGATCCGCCGGCTGAAGCGGCGTTTCGCCCCGGGCGGGCTGCTGCATTTCGGCCAGGGCAAATGGTATCCCGGCGAAAGCCTGCCCCGCTGGGCGCTGCAGCTTTACTGGCGCAAGGATGGCGATGCGCTGTGGACGCATGACGAATATCAGGCGGACGAGCGCAAGGATTATGGCTTCAAGGCCGAGCATGCCGAGGCCTACATCACCACCCTGGCGGAAAAGCTGGGCATCCCCGGCTCCTTCGCCCGCGCGGCGTTCGAGGACCCCTGGTACTACATCAATAAGGAACGCAAGCTTCCCATCAATGTCGACCCGTTCGACAGCAAGCTGGAGAGTGCTGAGGAGCGCGAACGCCTGGCCAGGGTGTTTGAGCGCGGGCTGGACCAGCCCATCGGATTCGCCCTGCCGCTGAACCGCCGGCACGAGGCGACGGGTCCCGTCTGGCTGTCGTCGGGTTGGGCGACGCGTACGGAAAAGCTGCTGCTGGCCCCGGGCGACAGCCCCGTGGGTTACCGCCTGCCCTTGGGCTCCCTGCCTTGGGTGGCGCCTGCTCAATATCCCTATCATTACGAACAGGACCCGTTCGATAATCGTCCGCCGCTGCCGGCCTATGAGCAGATTTCCCAGCAGATGTCCGAGAACAAGGGCTGGACCGAAGGCATCGAGCAGCGTCGCCGCATGGCCGACGTGCGCGAGTCGGTCCCCGACAAGGGCGAGTCCGCCTGGTGGGTGGTCCGCACGGCCCTGTGCGTGGAACCACGCGACGGCCGTCTCTACATCTTCATGCCCCCCACCTCCTACCTGGAAGATTGGGTGGAGCTGATCGCGGCGATCGAGGCGACCTGCGTCGAACTCGACATGCCGGTGGTGTTGGAAGGCTATGGCCCGCCCAAGGACCCGCGCCTGGACAGCATTGCCGTGACACCCGATCCGGGCGTGATCGAGGTGAATATCCATCCCGCGTCCAGCTGGGATGAACTGGTACGCAACACCACCGACCTTTACGAGGATGCGCGGCAAAGCCGGCTGGCGACGGAGAAATTCGCGCTGGACGGCCGCCATGTCGGCACGGGCGGCGGCAACCATGTCGTGGTCGGCGGGCCGACGCCCGCCGACAGCCCGTTCCTGCGCCGGCCGGACGTGCTGCGGTCGCTGCTGACCTACTGGCAGAACCATCCGGCCCTGTCCTTCCTGTTCTCCGGCACCTTCATCGGCCCGACCAGCCAGCATCCGCGCGTGGACGAGGCGCGGCATGACAGTCTTTACGAGCTGGAAATCGCCTTCAAGATCCTGGACGAAGCCGGCACCAACTGTCCGCCTTGGCTGGTCGACCGGGCCCTGCGCCATCTGCTGGTCGATGTGCAGGGCAACACCCACCGCAGTGAATTCTGCATCGACAAGCTGTACAGCCCCGACAGTTCCACGGGCCGGCTGGGCCTGCTGGAACTGCGCAGCTTTGAAATGCCGCCGCATGCGCAGATGAGTCTGGTGCAGCAGTTGCTGCTGCGCACGCTGATCGCCTGGTTCTGGAAGCAGCCCTACCGGGCCAAGCTGGTGCGTTGGGGCACCAAGCTGCATGAACGCTTCATGCTGCCGCATTTCGTGGCCCAGGACATCCAGGACGTGGTGTCCGACCTGCGCGGGGCCGGCTATGCCTTCGATGAAAGCTGGTTCAAGCCGCACATCAATTTCCGCTTCCCCACGATGGGGCATGTCAGCCAGCGCGGCCTGACCCTGGAACTGCGCACCGCGCTGGAGCCCTGGCATGTGCTGGGCGAGGAACCGGGCGGCGGCGGCACCGTGCGTTTCGTCGACAGCAGCCTGGAACGGGTACAGTTGCGGCTGGCCGGTGCCACCGACGATCGGTTCATCGTCACCTGCAACGGACGCAAGGTTCCGTTGCACCCGACCGGCACGGAAGGGGAGTTCGTGGCGGGGGTACGGTACCGCGCATGGCAGCCCCCTACCTGTTTGCACCCCACGATACCCGTGCATACACCGTTGATCTTCGATATCGTGGACAGCTGGACGGGGCGCTCGATCGGCGGCTGCACCTACCACGTCGCGCATCCCGGGGGGCGGAACTTCACCACCTTCCCGGTCAATGCCAACGAGGCGGAGGGGCGGCGGTTGGCACGGTTCTTCCCGTTCGGCCACACGCCGGGGCCCTTGGCGGCACCGATCGAGATCCGAAACCCCGAGTTTCCGTTGACCCTTGACTTACGCCTTGGCTGATCTTGCCCGCGACAGTGCGGACGCTTCTGCGGAACCCTGGGACGAGATGGTCACGGGCGACGGGCATGTGCGCGCGCACTGGCAGGGCTTCATCTCGTCAGGCGCCAGTGATGCCGCCTCGATGGAGGAGCGGTGGGATGCCGGCCGCCGGCTGCTGTTCCAGAACGGCGTGACCTATCACGCCTATGCCGATCCGCAAGGCGTGGAACGGCCCTGGCCGCTTGATCCCATCCCGTTGCTGCTGCCGCAGTCGGAATGGCAGATGATCGCAGAGGGGGTGGCACAGCGCGCCCGCCTGCTGGAACGGGTGCTGGGCGATCTTTACGGCGAACAGCGACTGATCCGCGACGGTGTCCTGCCGGCCTCACTGGTGCTGGGGGATCCTGCCTTCCTGCGCGCCTGCCATGGCCTGGACGTGCCCGCCGGGTCGCGACTGACCCTGGTCGCCACCGATCTGGTGCGTGACCGCGACGGTATCTGGCGCGTGCTGGCCTGCCGGACCCAGGCCCCGACCGGCACGGGCTATGCCCTGGAAAACCGTGTGGTGCTGGGCCAGACCCTGGCCGAGTCGTTCCGGTCCTGCAATGTCGAGCGGCTGACGCCCTTCTTTGAACAGCTGCGTCAGACCCTTTCCGCCCTGGCCCCCCGCCGGTCCGGCCCCGATGGCAGCCCGCGTCTCGTCCTGCTGACGCCCGGCCCCCTGAACGAGGCATATTTCGAACATGCCTTCCTGGCCCGGCATCTGGGCCTGATTCTGGTCGAAGGCGCGGACCTGACGGTGCGTGATCAGGCCGTCTATCTGAAAACCCTGGGCGGGCTGGAACGGATCGACGTCATCCTGCGCCGCGTCGATGATGATTTCTGCGACCCGCTGGAACTGCGTCCCGACAGCATCCTGGGTGTGCCGGGGCTGGTGGAAGCGGTTCGCGCCGGCAATGTCATGGTCTGCAATGGCCTGGGCAGCGGCCTGACCGACAGTGTCGCACTGCTGCCCTGGATGGGCGCCCTGTCGCGCCATCTGCTGGGTGAGGCGCCGTTGCTGGCCGAGGTGCCAACCCTGTGGGGCGGGGACGCCCGGCAGCGGGCGGAAATGGTGGCAGGTCTGGACCGGCTGGTGTTCCGACCCGCCTATTCCAGTTTCGGGCACAAGGCCACCTATGGCTGCGACCTGGATGCGGCCGGGCGGGCCGATCTTGCCGCCGCCCTCCGCCGGCGTCCGCAGGATTGGGTGGCGCAGGAGCCGGTTGTGCCCTCCACCGCCCCGGTCTGGCGGGATGGGCGCAAGATCGCGCGTCCCCTGGTGCTGCGCGCCTTTGCCTGCGCCACGCCTGAAGGCGACTGGATGGTCATGTCGGGGGGGCTGGCCCGTATCAGCGCCGACGAACGTTTCGCCTCCGTATCGTTACAGACGGGTGCCGGTGCCAAGGATGTCTGGATCGTCGGGGCCACCATCGGCCAGACGCCGCGCCGCCGCGGCTCCGGCCCGCCGATGCTGCCCGACGGCACGGGTGACACGGGCCCACGGGCGGGCGACCTGCCGTCGCGCGCGGCCGATCATCTGTTCTGGGTCGGGCGCTATGCCGAACGGGCCGACATGGCGGTGCGCGTCCTGCGTGCCGCCGCCCGCCGCCTGTCCGATGATGCCCATCCGGGGGCGGAGGAGGAACTGGTTCCCCTGCTGCGCCTGATGGGCTTTGTCGGCATGATCCCGCAGGAAATCGCCAGCCTGCCGCAGACGGATGCCGTGCGCGGCATGCGTCAGGCGCTGGAAATTGTGGCCGACCGCAGCAATCCCGGGGGCTTGCGCGCCACGATGGACCGGCTGCGCCGCGCCGCTGCGGGTGTGCGCGACCGGTTGCCTGGGGAATTCAGCCGCGTGCTGGCCGTGCTGGACGATGTGGCGTCGCGCCCGCTGAAGGCGGACCCGGCGGCCGTTCACCTGCGGCTGGATGAGATTTCACGCCTACTGGCATCGCTGGTCGGGCTGGAACTGGACGGCATGTCGCGCGGGCCCGCCTGGCATTTCCTGGTTCTGGGTCGCCGGCTGGAACGCGCCATCGGCATTGTCGGTGGCTTTACCGGATGCGGCCTGGGTTCGGGCACAGCGGGCGCTGTCGCTGCCCTGTCGGTGCTGCTGGAACTGGCGGCCGCCGGTGCTGCCTATCGCGACCGTCATCCGGTCGGCATCCGGCGGGAGTCGGTGCTGTCGCTGCTGCTGGCCGATGATGAACATCCGCGCTCCCTGGCGTTCCAGATCAAAACGGTACAGCGCCAGTTGCGCAAGCTGCCCGTCATCGATGCTGAAGGGCTGGAGGTCAGCCCCACCAAGCTGGCCCACGACCTGCTGGAAACAGCCGCCTTCATGGTGGCCGACCCACAGCCGACCCGCGACCCGCTGGCCCTGGCCGACCTGACCGATCGGTTGACCCGGCTGCTGCCCGAAATCTCCAACCTGTTGAGTCAGGCCTATTTCAGCCATGTCTTTGCCCGCCCGACGTGAACAGGACGCGCTGCAGGTGCCGGCAGCGGACGATGCCGCTGGCGCGCCGACGGTGCCTGTCGCCATGCGCTATCATTGCCGGCACGTCACCCGCTATAATTATGGCGACATGGTGACCAATGCCCAGATGCTGGCCCATCTGGCGCCGCGCGCCCATCCGCGCCAGACCTGCCACATGGCTACCCTGTCCATCGTGCCCTGGCCCGCCATGGTGACCGAACGTCGTGACTGGTTCGGCAATCCCGTCACCTATGCCGCCTTGCAGGCGCCCCATCGCGACCTGACCGTGACGGCGGAGATTGAGGTGACGGTGCAGCCACCGCCGCCCTTCCACCCCTCCGCGACGCCTGTTTGGGAGGAAGTGGCGGCACAGGCCGCGGGCTTGGCCGAAACGGTGGAATTCGTGCGCCCCTCCGCGCGCGTGCCGCAGGCCGATACGGCCTTGACCTTGTTTGCGGCGTCCTTCTTCCCCTCCGGCAAGCCGGTGGGTGAAGGCGCGCTGGATCTGACGCGGCGCATCCACAGCGATTTCAGCTTCGATCCCACCGCCACAACCGTCAGCACCCCCATTTCTGAGGTGCTGGCCCGTCGGCGGGGCGTGTGCCAGGACTTCGCGCATCTGATGATCGGGGCGCTGCGGGCCTTGGGCCTGCCGGCGCGCTATGTGTCGGGCTATCTGCGCACCCTGCCGCCGCCCGGCAAGCCGAAGCTGCAAGGCGCGGACGCCAGCCATGCCTGGGTGCAGGTGTGGTGCGGCCAGCAGGTGGGCTGGATCGACCTGGACCCCACCAATGGCCGGCAATGCGACACCGATCATGTCACCCTGGCCTGGGGCCGCGATTATGACGATGTCTGCCCCCTGCGCGGCGTCATCCTGGGCGGTGGCAGCCACGGCGTGCTGGTCGCTGTGGACGTGGACCCCGTCGACTGACCGGCAAGGGGCGGCCCACGCGGATCATCCATGGCGCATAAGCATCGCAAGAATGGGCTTCATGCGGTATAGAAGCGCGCTCCACAGCAATCGGGTTCGGGGTTAGGGGCGGATGCAGGTCGGCATCGACATGGGTTTGACGGCGGAAGGCAAGTCCGCCCAGATGGACCTGGAGGAATTGCTGGCCACCCGTCTGCTGGTGCAGGGCAATTCCGGCTCGGGCAAATCGCACCTGCTGCGCCGTCTGCTGGAACAGTCGGCCCCCTGGGTGCAGCAATGCGTCATCGACCCGGAAGGTGACTTCGTCACGCTGGCGGAAAAGTTCGGGCATGTCGTGGTCGACGCCGCCCAGCACACGGAATCCAGCCTGCAAAAGGTGGCCGCACGCGTACGGCAGCACCGCGTCTCCGTTGTTTTGAGCCTGGATGGCGCCGATATCGAGGGGCAGATGCGTCTGGCCGCCGCCTTCCTGGGCGGTCTGTTCGATGCCGAACGCGATTACTGGTACCCGATGCTGGTCGTGGTGGACGAGGCGCAGCTGTTCGCCCCTGCTGCCGCCGGCGAAGTGTCGGACGAGGCGCGCAAGGCCAGCCTGGGCGCCATGACCAACCTGATGTGTCGTGGCCGCAAGCGCGGCCTGGCCGGCATCATCGCCACCCAGCGTCTGGCCAAGCTGGCCAAGAATGTCGCGGCAGAGGCCAGCAATTTCCTGATGGGTCGCACCTTCCTGGATATCGACATGGCGCGGGCCGCCGACCTGCTGGGCATGGAGCGCCGGCAGGCCGAGATGTTCCGCGATCTGGCGCGCGGCCATTTCGTGGCGCTGGGCCCGGCAGTCTCGCGCCGGCCCCTGCCCATCCGCATCGGTCATGTGGAAACCGCGGGCCGCGGCGGCAGCCCCAAGCTGATGCCCCTGCCCGATCAGCCGCCGGCCGATGCGCGCGATCTGATCCTGACCCCGTCAGCCGACGAACTGCTGGCCCCGCCCACGACCGTGCGCCGTACCCCGCCCCCACCACCGGCCGATATCAACGCCGCCCTTCGCCTGGCCGGGCAGCGTCAGGCGGAAATGGCCGCCACGGCCGCGCTGAACCCCGAGCCGTCGCTTTTCGAAGCGGCGGAAAATGACGAGAAGCTGGACGAAGTGCTGCGGCAGGTCCTGTCCGATCCTGACGCCGCCTTCCGCACCGATGCCGTGCTGTACCAGGATTTCCTGGTCCGCTGCCGCATCCACCGACTGCGGGGGGAGACGCTGGACATGCCGGCCTTCCGCCGCCGCCTTTCCGTCATCCGCGCGGGCGTGGATGCCGAAGGCGCCGACGATCCCGACTGGACGGCGGCCGAACAGGCGGCCAAGACCTTGCCGGAGGATATGCAGGGCGTCTTCCTGCTGCTGGCCCGCGCGGCCCTGGGCGGGGCGCCCTGTCCGTCGGATGCCGAAGTGGCACGGGCCTGCGGCAGCCGCTCGCCTGGACGCGCCCGCCGCCTGCTTTCCTATATGGAACAACGCGGTGTCATCGTGCAGCGCACCTTGCTGGGCGGGCTGCGCGCCATCGGCCTGCCGCATCTGGGCCGGGAGACGGCGGCCGGCGATCCCAACGCCCCCGATCCCGCCGACATCGCCGAGGCCGCGCGACCGGAGAATGATCTGCTGACCCGCATCGGTTAGAGGCCAGCCACGGTATTTCCCTTACTATCCAAGCACGTCCGGTTATCCTAGAATTGCAACCCTGTGACGCATGGGTAGGCAGATTTGAACGTGAACCGTCGCCCGCACCGGTTTGGGATGCCCGCCCTTAGGGGGTGCTGGCTGACCGGATGCGTGTTTCACGCGCTGCTGTTGACCTTTATCCTGCTGCCATTGCTGGCCTTTACCGTGAACGCAGCCGGGACGACGCCGGCCGTGCTGCGTATCGGGCTGGATGGCGTTTCCGCGACGGCCGACCCGCACGCCTTCAATTCCGCCGATACACGCAATCTGGCCTTCCATATCTTCGAACCGTTGATTTTGCCGGATGAGGCCCTTGGCCTTCAGCCCTGGCTGGCCACCGGCTGGCAGCAGGAGGACGCGCGCCGCTGGGTCGTCACCTTGCGGCCCGGCGTGCGGTTCCACGACGGCAAGCCCTTTGGTGCCGCCGATGTCGCCTTCACCTTCTGCCGGCTGGACCGGCTGGCCAACGGGACCATGGCCGGTTTGATCGCCGGGGTGGAGGAGGTGTCAGCGCGCGATCCGCTGACTTTGGTCATCACCACGCAGACCCCCGTCCCGCTGCTGCCGCATCTGCTGACCTTGTTCGGCATCGTACCGGCACCGGACGGCTGGCATCAGGCGTTCCGGCGCGGCGGCTGCGCAGAGGCGGAAGCGGGTCTGGCCGCCCTGTCGACGCAGCGCTTCGAACAGGGGCAGGTTCCGGGCACGGGTCCCTTCCGGCTGGAATGGTTCAACCGCGGCGGCCCTGTTGATCTGGTGGCGGCGGCGGGCTATTGGGGAAACCGGCCCGCATGGGAACATGTGCGCCTGATCCCCATCACCACCGGGGCGGCGCGGGCCCGGGCGCTGGTGGCCGGTGAAGTCGATATTATCAATCAGGTCGTGCCGGAAAGCCTGGATTTCCTGGCGTCGCGTCGCGACATCCGGCTGACGGCCAGCAGGCCGATGCGAACGCTGCTGTTGAATATCAACCCATATCATGCCGATGGCAGCGTATCGCCGCTGCAGAACCTCGCGGTGCGCCGGGCCTTGGCCATCGCGCTGGACCGGGCAGCGCTGGCGCAGCGTCTGTCGGAAGACGCCGCCATCGGCGCGCCACAGCTCGCCCATCCCGACATTCTCGGCTACACACCCGATGCCGATCTGCCCTACGATCCCGTGCAGGCGCGCGAATTGCTGCACGGCGCGCTGGCGGGCAAGCCGCTGGAACTGGATTTGGTGACGGTCGAACCATTTGCGCGTGTTGTGGATGGCATTGCCCGCTATCTGCTGGCGGTCGGTGTGCGGCTGAAGGTTCGCTACATAACCGTGGGCGAGGTGCTGCCCACGCTGCACGACCGCAAATTCGATCTGTTCCTGTCAAGTTGGGTGCCCTTTACCGGCGAGCTGGGCTATGCCGGATGGGAATTGCTGCATTCTCCCGACCCCGCCCGCAAGGCCGGCGCGCAGAATTTCAGCCAGTACAGCGACACGACCCTTGACCATCTGCTGGAAGAGGCCAGGGGTGAGTTGGACGCCGGACGCCGGGCCATCCTGTTGCAGCAAGTCTCCCTCCTGGTGCGCGACCAGGTGCCGCTTATTCCCGTGCTGCATCTCAGCCGGCGCTGGGCCATGCGGGCGGATCTGCGGTTTGACGGGCGGCTTGACGGCAACACCCTGGCAACCCTCATCACGCCGGCCGCGGCCCGCACGCAATAGCACATGCCTGACCGGGAGCGCCGTGGCTTGCATCGCGGACCGTTTGCCGCCATGGTGCGCGGCTTGTTCCATGTCCAGCGCGGGGGAGTTTCGCGCCATGCCGACCGGCACCGTCAAATGGTTCAACAGCGCCAAGGGTTACGGCTTCATCACCCCCGATGATGGCAGCCCTGACGTGTTCGTCCATATCAACGCCGTCCAGTATATCGGTCTGCCCACCTTGAAAGAGGGGCAGTATCTGCAATACGAGGTCGAGACCAACCGCAAGACAGGCAAGCCGCAGGCCATCAATCTGCGCAACTGACGGGCCTTTGCGCAGCAGTTCTGCCGCAGCCGGACTTGCATTGGCCCCTGGCCCTGCTATGACGGCGCAAGAAGGTGCCGCCGACGGCGCCCCACAATCGGAAATCAGGGATCGGACCCATGTCCACTCTCCACAAGCAGGCGATGGAAGCCGTTCTGAAGGCCGCCGAGATGGATGTTCTCGGCACGCTGGAAGAACAGGGAATCAAGGATCGGTACAGCGAGGAAGGTGATCAGGCTGCCCTGGACGTCGCCATCCTGCACGGCTATCGCGTTTTCATGCGCATCTGCGAGGCCAATGGCCTGCAGGCCGACGCCGAGCTGTTTGCCGAAATGGCGGGCGAACTGGCGGATGATATCGCCAATGATCGGGGCGACGCCGACTGATCGCCGCGGGGCCACGGGATCAGCCGTCGCCATCAAGCAGGCTGCGCCCGTCCCATGGACTCAGCATCAAGGTGAAGCCAGGGCAGGTCCGCTCGACATGCTGGACCAGCAGCCGGGCGGCCC
This sequence comes from Niveispirillum sp. FG148, assembly GCF_057809655.1. NCBI lineage: Bacteria > Pseudomonadati > Pseudomonadota > Alphaproteobacteria > Rhodospirillales > Azospirillaceae > Niveispirillum > Niveispirillum sp. FG148. The sequence continues at coordinate 37,157 of NZ_JBMDKJ010000026.1, read as the reverse complement.
GCCGGTCAATCTCCGTCTCCACCGACAGGGCCACGCTGTCCAGGTCCGGACAGCGCACGCGCATCTGGTTGACCAGACGGATCAACCGCACCAGGGCCGCGGCCAGATCGTCCGGCAAGCTCGATAAATCCGGATATGGCACACTGGCGGACATGGCAACCGGGCCCTGACATCGATCCCTTTGCAGTGACTTAAGCTTTATCGCCCCTGGCAACCGGCCTGCACCTGTTCTTCCAGGCAGGTCGACGGAAATTCATTGGACCTATCCGCCAAGCCCCCTATAACGGATAGAGGATGTCTTTCCGCCAAGGGCGGGTATGCCAAGGGGAGAGTGACCCGGTGTCACAGGCGCTTCAAACGGTTGCCAAGCTGGCCCGCGCGGCGGAAAAGGGTCTGCCGATCGGTCCGGGCGCCGTCCGCATGGATGACGCGGGCGAGTTCAGTGTGAACAGCCCGACGGAAGCGTCGCGTCACCATTTCTTCCTGGACGGGCTGATGTTCCATGTCAGCCTGACGCCGGATGGTGACAACACTTTGTTTCAGATCTGGGCCGATGTCGGCTATCTGCCCTACACCATCGAATCACCGGAAAAGCGGATGAAGCTGTCGCGCATTCTGCGTGGCGCCGCCAATCTGGAAAATGCCCGCTTCACCGTCGATGACAGGCAGAAAATCATGGTGCTGGGACAGGCCACGGTTTCCGGACACCTGACCCTGCCCGACCTGATGTTTGAGGTGCTGACCTTCCTGCAGGAGGCACGGCCCTATCTGAAGGTGCTGGGCCTGTATCTATAGGGCGGCCAGCGCGTCCGGCGTGTCGACATCCAGCAGCACCCCGTCATCGGCGACGTCCAGTTCGCACAGGCGATCGGCATGGCGCATCAGCAGGGAACGGGCGCCGACATCACCTGACAGCGCCATCATCTCCGCCACATAGGCACGATCCCAAAGCACGGGATTGCCGCGCTTGCCGCCGCTGGTCGGCACAATGATGGCGCGGCCATCGTTGGGTGAGTAAGCCGCGACCATGCGGTTGATGATGCCGGACGTCACACGGGGCATGTCCCCCAGCATCACGATCACCCCATCAATATCGTCCGGCAGGGCCGACAGCCCGGCCTTCAGCGTGGCCGACAGCCCTTCCGCATGGTCGGGTGCATGGGCGATATCGATCGGCAGGTCACAAAGTGCCGCGGCCACGGCGTCGGCCTGATGTCCGGTGACAGCCGTGACGCCGACCAGTTGGGCTGCCAGGGCCGCCTCCGCGACATGACGCACCAGGCATTTGCCATGCCAGTGACGCAGCAGCTTGTTGCCGCCCTCGCCCATCCGCCGGCCAAAGCCACCGGCCAGCACCAGACCCGCGATACGCGGCGCCCGGGGCAATGCCGTGGCCAGCGCCCGCGGCAGCGGCCGGCCCGGCACCTCTGCCAGCAGCCCGCCAACCCCCATGCCCATGATGCTGGCGGCATCCACCGCCAGCCCGGCGCCAAGGCGTTGCAGCACCCAATCCACGCCGTTCATGCGGGAGGAGCGTGCGCAGCCCGGCAGGCCCAGCACCGGCCTTCCGTCCAACTCACCCAGCAGCAGCAGGTTGCCGGGGTCGACCGGCATGCCGAAATGGCGCACGCGCCCGCCCGCCACCTCCAGCGCCGCCGGGATCACGTCCCGACGGTCGGTGATGGCCGACGCCCCGATCACCAGCAGGATATCGCCTTCCGTCTCCCGCAGGGCCCGGGCCAGCGGTTCCACCGCATGCGGGACCCGTCTCTCCATGATCAGGTCACCGCCGATGGCGGCCAGACGGTCCGCCGTCACCCCGACGCTTTTATCCAGCACCGGCGTCCGTGTCCCCGGCAGCATGGTCTGGATCAGGCCTGCGCCCAGCCCGGCCCAGGGGGCCAGGGCAACAGGACCGGTGCCCGTCAGCATCCATTCCATATTCGAAATGATGCTTTCCTTCAGACCGAAGGGGATGATTTTGATGGTCGCCACCATCTGACCCGCCAGAACCGGCGTAAAAGGTGAAACCGTGGCGATGGTTACCGCCTCGTTCACCCGGTTCAGGGCATGGATGGTGGCGCTGTCGATGGTGACCAGTCCATCCTTGGCCGCGAACAGGTTGACCCGCCCCGTATAGGCGGCACTGACGGTCAAATGCGGACCGGCCAGCCTGGCTGCCACGCGGGACGCTGCCGCATCCTCGCCGATATCCCCTGGTTCCAGCCGCGCCGCCACCACCACTTCGATACCGGATCGATTAAGGATGGCGATGTCGTCGGCACTGACGACGCGGCCTTTGGCAAAGCGGCCGTCGGCATGATGGACAGCGTGGGCCAGGATCGCCCCTTCGGCCTGGGCGACGGGAACCGGTCCGAACCACATGCCTACATCACCTTCTGCCTGGATCCGCGCAGCGCCACCACAATCTCCGCCAGGATGGAGACGGCGATTTCGCCCGGCGTCACGGCACCAATATCCAGGCCGACCGGACCATGGATGCGGGCCAACGCCGCATCGTCCAGGCCGGCTGCCCGCAGCCGTTCCAGACGCGCGGCCTGTGTCTTGCGGCTGCCCAGGGCACCGATATGGAAGGCGGGGCTGGCCAGGGCCCGGATCAGGGCCGGATCATCGAATTTTGGATCGTGGGTCAAGGCGACGATGGCCGTGCGCGCATCAGGTTTCAGCCGGTCCATCGCCTCGTCCGGCCAGTCCACGATCAGGTTGCTGGCGGGGAAGCGCTCCGGCGTGGCGAAGGCCGCGCGCGGGTCGATCACCGTCACATCGAAACCCGCCAGCCGCGCCGCGGGCGCCAGCGCCTGGGCCAGATGCACAGCACCGACGATCAGCAGCCGGGACGGTGGCGGGAAGGTATTGATGAAGAACCGCCCTTCATAGAATTCCACCATCCCCCGCCGGTCGCGGTTCAGCGCCTCCAGAACCGTGGGCAGGAACTCCTCCTCCAGCCCGGCATCACCCTGCTGGCGGCCATCGGCGTCGACCAGGGTTTGCAGACCCGTCCCCATATCGGTGACCAGGGCCACCGGCCACCGTTCCGCCTGTGCCGCCCGCAGGGCCAGGAAAACCCGCTTTTTCATGCCAGCGGCTCCACATAGACGTCCAGCTTGCCGCCGCACGCCAGCCCGACCTCCCACGCCATTTCATTGCTGATGCCAAAGGACAGCAGCCGCGGCTCGCCGTCCGTCATCACCCGCGACGCCTCGAACGCGACCGCCCCTTCGATGCAGCCACCGGACACCGATCCGGCCATGCCACCGCGATCGGATACCGCCATCAGGCTGCCGATCGGTCGCGGGGCGGATCCCCAGGTGGCGGTGACGGTGGCAATCGCTACCTTGGCTCCCGCCTCCAGCCAGGCGGCAGCCTGATCCAGGACGGCGGCGTTATCATCTATTGTCTCTGGCATGGGTCTGACGTCGCAGCGGGTTGATGGAACCCAGATGGGCGTTGCAGGGGCTGATTTGCAGGGGGTCATTCCGCCGCTGGCATTTCCGCCATCACGCCGGCAAAGGCCGCGAAGAAGTCATCCGCCATCTTCCTCGCCGCTCCCTGGACCAGACGCGAACCGATCTGGGCCAATTTGCCGCCCACGGAAGCCTCAGCCACATAGGTCAGCAATGTCCCGCCCTCCTCGGTCTCGATCAGCCTGACCACAGCCCCGCCTTTGCCGAAACCGGCCACACCGCCCTGCCCTTCGCCGGTGATGCGATAGCCGTTGGGGGCATCAATCTCCGACAGGGTGACGCGGCCGGTGAAGCGGGCGGCAACGGGCCCGATCTTCACCTTTGCCTTGGCTGTCAGTTCGGTATCGGAGAGTTTCTCCAGTTCCTCGCAGCCGGGAATGCAGCGCCGCAGCACCGCGGCGTCGTTCAAGGCCGTCCAGACGGCGGCGCGCGGCGCCGCAATCTTGTATTCACCCGCCATGTCCATGGGCTGAAACCATCCATTTCCTGAATATTGCGACGCACAGTGCCACAAAGCCGCACCGGGCGGGAAGCCGCGTCCCGCAGGTCGTCACCACCGCTACAGCCTTGGCCGCATGGCGGCATAGCGACTAATAACGGTTTGCAAAGGCAGGGGTGGCGTCCTAAGTATGACAGGACATGGGCAGCGTCCCGAACGGGACAATGACAGGAAGAAAGCGTCGGCCGAAATGGATGCGACGATCAGCGACGAATTGCGGTCCGGATTCGACGTCGGCCGGGATGAAGCCGGCGGTGAGGGCGGCTCCACCGGCACCCGGCGGGCCGTGACGCCCCTGGATGCCGCCGGACCGGCGCGCGGCCGGCCGGCGGCCCTGCCGGCCCTGGCGCTGGATCATGTCAGCCATCGTTACGGCGCCAAGCAGGCCCTGATCGACGTGTCCCTGGCCATCGGCCCGGGGGAGATTGTCTGTCTGGTCGGTCCTTCCGGCTGTGGCAAATCCACCCTTCTGCGCCTGGCAGCGGGTCTGGAAACGTTGCAGCAGGGCGAAGTCGCCATCGGTGGGCAGACCATTGCGCGGCCCGGTCAGGCCCTGCCGCCGGAACGACGGGGCATCGGACTGGTGTTCCAGGATTATGCCCTGTTCCCGCATCTGACGGTTCTGGACAATGTCCGCTTCGGCCTGAACCGGCTGCCATCGGCAGAACGGACCCAGCGCGCGCAGGCGGCGCTGGCCCAGGTCGGCATGGAATCCTATGTCAGCACCTACCCGCATGCCCTGTCGGGCGGGCAGCAGCAGCGTGTGGCCCTGGCCCGCGCCATGGCGCCGCGCCCGTCGGTGCTGCTGCTGGATGAACCTTTCTCCGGCCTGGATACGCGGCTGCGTGAAACTGTGCGGGATGAAACCCTGCATGTGCTGAAACGCAGCGGGGCGGCGACGATGATCGTTACCCACGACCCCGAAGAAGCCATGTTCCTGGCCGACCGCATCGTCCTGATGCGCGACGGCAAGGTGGTGCAGGTGGGGTCCCCCACCCAGCTCTATACCCGACCCGTCGATGCCTTCGCCGCCAGCTTCTTTGGCGAAGTGAACACGCTGCCGGGTCGTGTGGCACATGGACGCGTGGATACCCCTGTCGGTTCGATGGCCGTATCGCACCTGGCCGACGGACAGGATGTAGAGGTGCTGATCCGGCCGGAGGCGCTGCGCCTGACCATGACCGGTGATGGCGACGGCAGCGCCGTGCCCAACCTGGGCCGGGTGGAGGCGTCGCGCCTGCTGGGCCGGACCAGTCTGGTGCATCTCTGCGTGACAGACCGCGATGGCCGGCCGCACCATCTGCATGCGCGGGCACCGGGGCATTTCCTGCCCGAAGATGGCAGCCATGTCAGCGTGGAGCTGGAAACCCGCCAGGCCTTCGTGTTTGCCAAAGCGTAACAGCCGGCCGCATTGCAGCGGAGTGGGCTTTCTGCCATGATCCCGCGCCTTTCGGGCATCGGGCCCGCGGCTTGATTCATGCGTCCTGGCCCTGATTGGCGGAGTGAACGATGGGTGGTCTCGGTTTCTGGGAAATCCTGGTGATCCTGGTGATCGTCCTGGTCATTTTCGGCGCAGGCAAGCTGCCGAAGGTCATGGGCGATCTGGGCCAGGGTATTCGCAATTTCAAATCCGGCCTGTCCGACGGCGATGCCGCGGGCACAACGCCACCCGCCAAGTCCGACGACACGCCGAAGGTCTGATGCATCATGTTTGATATCGGCTGGTCCGAACTCCTGCTTATCGGCGTCGTCGCCCTGATCGTCATCGGGCCCAAGGATCTTCCCAAGGCCCTGGCGACAGCCGGCAAATGGATGGCCCGGGCACGCGCCATGGCGCGTGAATTCCAGAGCAATGTCGATGACATGATTCGACAGTCCGAACTGGATGATCTGCGCAAGCAGGTCCAGCAGGCCCGCAGCTTCAATATCCAGGACGAGTTGGAAAAGAGCATCAACAGTCCGGCCGAACCGGCCAAGCCGCTGGCCGTGGAGGATTACGCCACACCCGCCGGTGCCGTCACCGCCGCCGCTGCCAATCCGGTCGACAGTCCGGCGGTGACTTTACCGCAGCCGGCGCCCGAAGCAGTGACGGTCCCCACCGTCGAGACCTCGGCACCGACGCCCACCCCCACGGACCCCACCAAGGGATAAGCCACCTTGAGCGAACCGACCGATCAGCACGACGAACTGGAATCCGGCAAGATGCCGCTGCTCGATCACCTGATCGAGCTGCGCAACCGCCTGATGTGGTCCGGCGGCGCCCTGATCCTGGCGTTCCTGGCGTGCTTCGCCGTCGCCGATCATATCTATCAGTTCCTGATGCACCCGCTGGTGATGGCCCTGGGGGACAAGGCCGCAGAACGGCGCATGATCTTCACCGCCCCGCAGGAATTCTTCCTGACGCAGGTGAAGGTGGCCTTCTGGGCCGGCACCATGCTGGCCTTCCCCATCATCGCCAGCCAGATCTGGAAATTCGTGGCGCCTGGCCTTTACAAGCATGAACGCCGCGCCTTCCTGCCCTTCCTGGTGGCGACGCCGGTGCTGTTCGCCCTGGGCGCGGGGCTGGTCTATTTCTTCATCATGCCCATGGCGCTGAAATTCTTCTTCAGCTTCGAAACGGCGGCGACGGCTACCAGCCTGGCCGTCCAGGCGGAAACGCGTGTGGCCGATTACCTGTCGCTGATCATGGCCATGATCTTCGCCTTCGGCCTGGCCTTCCAGCTGCCGGTGCTGCTGACCCTGCTGGCCCGTGTCGGGCTGGTCACGGCGGATGGACTGGCCTCCAAGCGCCGCTATGCCATCGTCTTCATCTTTGTCGTCGCCGCCGTCCTGACCCCGCCCGACGTGATCAGCCAGGTTGGCCTCGCCGTTCCGCTGCTGCTGCTTTACGAAGTGTCGGTGTTCATGGCGCGCCGCATCGAAAAGAGGCGGGCGGCCAGCGAAGCGGCGGCCGAACTGGAATGATGCTGGTGACCGGGCGGCGGCCCCATCGCCACCGCCGCCCGGTCACCCCTGTTTACGACCCGTCCCCGCCCTGCAGGGCCTGGTACCGGGCATAGGCGCCGCCAAGGGCCAGCAGCTCATCATGCGTGCCCTGTTCCACCACCCGTCCATCCTGCATGACATGAATGCGGTCGGCGTCGGCGATGGTGGACAGGCGGTGGGCAATGACCAGGGTGGTCCGGCCCGATTGCAGGCGGCGCAGCGCATCCTGCACCGCGCGCTCGGACTCGCTGTCCAGCGCCGACGTGGCCTCGTCCAGCAGCAGGATCGGCGCGTTCTTCAGCATGGCGCGGGCAATGGCGATGCGCTGGCGCTGTCCGCCGGACAGTTTCAGGCCGAATTCCCCCACCATGGTGTCATAGCCGTCGGGCAGCGCCATGATGAATTCATGCGCCGCCGCGTCGCGGGCCGCCGCTTCCACCGCCGCGCGGTCGACCCCAGGCCTACCATAGGCGATATTGGCGTGGATCGTGTCGTCGAACAGCGCTGTTTCCTGGCTGACCAGAGCGATGGACGCCCGCAGAGATGCCAGGGTCAGGTCGCGCACATCATGTCCGCCCACCATGACCGCCCCACCCGTCACCTCATAGAAGCGCGGGATCAGGTTCAGCACCGTCGTCTTCCCCGACCCCGACGCCCCGACCAGCGCCACGGTGCGCCCGGCCGGAATATCGATATCAACCCCGTTCAGTGCCGATTTCTCCCCGTCATAGGAGAATTGGACGTCACGCAGGACGATATCGTGGCTGCTGTCGGGCGGCAGGGCGACCGCCTCCGGACGGTCGGTGATGGAAGGGTGGCTGTCCAGGACGGCCAGCACCCGCTCCGCCGCGGCCAACCCGACCTGCAATTGCGCGTTCAGCTTGGTCAGGGCCTTCATCGGCTGGAAGGCCAGCATGAAAGCGCCGATGAAGCTGACCAGCTCGCCAGCCGTGCGGCTGCCCTCGGCGATGGCGAATCCGCCATAGACGATGACGCCGACCACGGCCAGACCGCTGAACACCTCGTTGATGGGCAGCATGGAAGCACCGGTGCGGAAGCTCTTGGCCGTCAGCTTGCGCAGCCGGTCGATGGTCTGGCCGACACGCTGTTCCTCATAGGCCTCCATGCCATAGGCCTTGACGTGGCGCGCGCCCTGGAAAGTCTGTCCCAGCACGGCGGAGAAATTGCCCAGCTCCGTCTGCTGGCTGGCGGCGATGCGGCGCAGCCGCTTGCCCAGACGCGCCAGCACCCAGCCGGAAAACGGGAATACGGTGAAGGCGATCAGGCCCAACAGCCAGTCGCGGTAGAACATCATGCCGATCAGCACCACCAGGGTCAGCCCCTGGTTCACCGACCCGGTCAGGCATTCCGACACGGCCATGCGCATCTGGTTCACATCATTGACCAGATGCGAAATCCACTGACCGGAGGCGCGGCCGTGCAGATAGGCCAGATCCGACCGGATCAGGTGGCCATAGACCTGCGCCTGGATGCGGGCCACGATGCGCTGCCCCACATGGTTGACCAGCACCGAATGGCCATAGGCAGCGGCACCGCGCACGACGAAGGCCGCCATGATCATGGTGGCGAACGGCAGCAGATACCCTTCATTGTTGGGTTGAAACGCCTTGTCCAGCAGCGGCTGGAACGCCCAGGCCACGACACCGGTCCCCGCGGCTTCCATCGCCATCAGCAGCAGCGCCGCCACCAGCCGCAGCTTATAGGGGCCCAGATAGGCGCGGGAAAGCCGACCCAGCAGGGCCTTGGTGTGCGCGGGCTTGGTCTTGCCCGGCACGGGCGTGGAAACGGCCAAGATCTTTATCCGGTCGGTGGCGATACAAAGACCATAGGAAATGGTCCCACCTTCTCACGGACGCAAGGAAATGCGCTTGTCGTCCGGCGAAACCCTTCTATTCCGAAGACGGGCTCAGCCCCATGGCCCAGCCGGCGATGATGGCGCCGACGCCGTCCTTGGAAAATTCGATGCCGATTCCCTGTTCGGTCCGGCGGACGACACGGGCATCGGCCGCCAGGGCGATCTGGGGGATTTCCAGGACGGTCAGCGTGCCGATGGGCAGGTTGGGCGCATCCACCAGCATGGCACCCGACGGGGAAACGTCACACATGCGACAATCGAAGACACCGTCCCCCGCCTTCAGCCTTACGCCATAATGCACCGCGTGCCGGTCATACCGGCGGCGGTTGGGCTTGAACAGGGACGTCAACCAGGAAGGGAGGGAGAGGGCCGGCATGCTCACACCCTGCTGATACAAATGGCCGTCAGATCATCGGCCAGGGGCCGCGTAACCATAGTGTCAAAGGCTGAGAGCAAACGCGCAAGTCTGTTCTCGCCTGCCGCGAAAGTTTGCTGCACCAACCGAACCAGTCCATCCTCGCCGACCAGGTGCCCCTGCCGGTCCTCCGCCTCGGTCATGGCGTCGGAATAGATCAGCAGCGAGGCACCGGCGGGGAATGCCACACAGTCCGATGTCAGGAAGGGTGAATTGGACACGCCCAGCATCACGCCGCTGGCATCCAGCATGCTGGTCCGCCCGCCATGATACATGACGGGGCTGGGTGCGCCCGCCGCCGCATAGGACAGGGTGCCGGCCGCGCTGTCGATGATGCCGTAAAAGCAGGTGGCAAACTGCCCGACCGGCAGCAGATCCTTCAGCGGCCGGTTCAGCATGGACAGCCATTCCACCGGCTCGAAGCCCAGCGGGGGGATACGCTCGATCAGGGTGTGGAAGCGGAAGGTGTTGATGGCGGCGGAGATGCCATGGCCGGAGAAATCCGCCGACAGCACCCCCAGCCGGCTGTCCCCCAGATCGAACAGGGTCCAGAAATCCCCCCCCAGCTCATCAGAGGGTTCAAAATGGCCTTCAATGCGCAGATTGTAGCGGCCGGAAGCGTTGGCCAGGACGCGTGCGTCGGGGATCAGCGATTTCTGCATGCTGCGCGCCAGCTTCAGGTCGCTTTGCAGCCGGCGGTGAAAATCGGTCAGGTTGCGGAAAAAGAACTGCTTTTCCAGATGCAGGCGGACGCGCGCCATGCACTCGCCAGGATTGATGGGCTTGGTGACAATGTCGCTGGCACCGGCTTCAAAACATTTCACCCCGGCCGGATCGCTGCCGGCCGATGTCTGCATCAGCACCGGCAGGTCGGCCCAGACCGGTTCCTGGCGAATGCGGCGGCAGGCTTCCAGCCCGTCCATGACCGGCATGTCGATATCCAGCAACACCAGATCGTAACTGGTTTCGGCCAGGCGCTGCAGGCCCTCCTGCCCGTTGGCGGCGAAATCGATGCGGCCGATGCCGACCCATTGCATGAAACGTGACAGGATCTCCCGGTTGAACCGGCTGTCATCCACAATCAGGATGCGGCAATCCGCAAAGCTGATGCGATGGGGTGCCGGCATGGACGGCTGTGTGATCGGTCCCGTCATCGGCGGAAATGCAGATGGATGCGCCGCCCCGCATCGGAAAACCCGACATGGTCAGCCAACTGGCCCATGATGCCAAGGCCCCTGCCCGACTTGGCCAGACTGCCCGCGGGACCGGAATCCTTGGCGACGCCCGGATGCCCGTTCCCTTCGTCCGCAACGACCAGGGCCAGTTCCTCACCAGTCCAGGCCGCCTCAACCGTGACCCGGCGCAGGGCGCGCAGCCGGTCCGTCAGACGTTCCTTCACCTGGCGATAGAAATCGTCGAAAGCCTGCGCACCACCATCCGGGCCAGAACTGATGCCCAGATTGCCGTGAATGACGGCGTTACTGACCGCTTCATGCAAACAGATTTCCACATCCGGCCGCCGGTTATCACCCAGCCAGCCCAGTTGCACCAGCCGGCGGCAGAGGACCGGTGCCAGATCCAGCCCGAAGCAGGTCACCGTCGATACGGACAGATGCAGCCGGTCGGGCCTCTGCAGCCACTCCGGCAGGCCGGGCGGCAGCGGGGCGGCGCCATCTTCAATCTCGACATAGGCGCGGGCATCCAGGCTCAGGGCCAAGCCCATTTCCCGGATACTGCCCCGCAGCGTCAGCAGCAAGGCCGGGGCGGTGGCAATTTCCCCGGCTTCCGCCGCGTCAATTGCCCAAGGCTCCACCTTGAACCGATGCTCGGCCGCCAGCCGCATCACCAGGGTCGGCGCCAGTTCCCCGCCGACCGACAGGGGTCGGGCGGCCCGATCCGTCGCGGTGGGCTCACCGGCCACGGCCCCGTCCTCCGGTTCAGGGCTTGACGCTGAACAGCGTCTGGAATTTGGCGATCTGCAGGATGCGACGCACCGATTCCTGGGCGTTCAGCAACTGGATCTCCATTTCCTTGGGCAGGGCGACATCCCGTGCGATCAGGAACATGCCCAGACCGGAACTGTCGACGAATTCCAGGCCCGACAGATCGAACACGCACAGCTTGGCTGTCGACTTCTCGATCGCATCGACCACATTGCGGAACTTCTCGTGGTCGATCAGCGTCATACGGCCCGTCAGGGTGACACGCAACCCGTCTGCGGCGGTGTGGACGGTGTAGTCCATCAGAAACTCTCCGTTGGATCAGTCGAACAGGTTGTCGATTTCGGATTGGTCTAGCGGGTTCGGCGGCTCGATGTCGACGACAGCGGACCGTGTCGCCGCACTGGCCGGCGCGGAAGCAGGGGAAGGAGCCGCCTTTGGCGCCACAAAGGCACCGGACAGCAGCGCATCAACCTCGCTCTGGTCAACACCATCATCGCGCGGCCCGCCCAGCAGGTGCGCGTCCGGCCGTGCGTCGGTGGGCCCCTGGTCGGCAGACGCCTTCACGCCTTCGATGCTCCAGATGGAGATCATGGCATTGATGCGCTGTTCGACATAGCGCAGCGCATTCACCACCTTGCTGGTGCGCTGGCCGGTCAGGTCCTGGAACGAGCAGGCGGTGAAGATGTTGGTGACTTCGCTCTCGATATCGGCGACCAGGTCGCGATCGGCACCCAGTCGCTTCAACCGGCCCGCCACTTCCATAAGCCGCTCGGCCGATTGCAGAATTTCGTTCGACGCCCGCTCCGTGGTGGACACGATAGCGTCCAGCTCGTTGGTGGCGATGTCCAGGCGGTTATTGTTTGTGTCCTTGGGACGCAGCGCCGCGATTTCGCGGCGCGCCTGCTCGATGGACGCGGCCATTTCCAGCAGTTCGCTGCGCAGCGCCTCGGCCCGGCCCGTCGTCTGATGCAGCGCCGCCTGATTCTCGAACAGGGCGCGCAGCTCGCGCATGGCGACGGCAATCTGCGTCTGACCCGCCTCCCCCGCCCTTCGCGCATGTTCGCGCAGGAAGGCGATGCCTTGAGGCGAATGCGCGATGCGGTCGTAAAGCGCGGCGTAGTCCTGTTCGGTCAGACCCGGAATGTTACCCATCTCGTGCAAGGCTGCGCACTCTTCCACTGCTGACGGGGTCGCCCTTCCGCCCGCCCCACGCGTCGGACCCTGGCGACACCACCTCTATTGCTACCACCATCGGGGCGAGGGCAGCAAATGATTGCACCCTTTCCGATGCCGGATTCTGCGCGCCATCGACAAATGATCATCAACATTTCATCGCGTGTCCCTGGCTGCAGGGTAACATGCTTGCGTTTCCGAATTGGCGATGCCCGTATCCACCACTTGCGACATCACGCCGTGATGGGCGGCCCGCAAGGACCGCCGATGGCAGGTGACCAGAAACCAAGGCGGCAGCCCTGGCAGAGATTCGGGCGGGGACGGACCGAGGTTGGGCGTGAGTCGCGGCGGTCTGCAGCCGCAACCAACGGTTCTTCCCGAAGGCCCCCTTGCTGGAATCGGGGCGATACGGCTGGAACGCGATGTTTCCGCCGGAAAGACCGTCCAATCTGGACAAGCGCCCCGGGACTGCTATGCTGTCCGTCCAAAATGGACGGTGCGCATGTTGGATCTGGTGAAGCTGGGCAAGGTCCTGGCCCTGGTGGACAGTTCGAACGAGGGTGAGGCCGCGGCCGCCATTGAAACCGCACGCCGGCTGCTGGCCCGCGACGGCAAGCGTTTCGCCGATCTGGCCACCATGCTGATGGATGTGGATCGTCGCGCACCGCCAGCGGTGGAGCCGCCACCACCGCCGCCGCCGCCGCCGCCAGCGTCCCCAGCGCCACGCCCGGATTTTCGCGGACGCCGGGCAAGGGCAGAGCCGCCCGACGCGCAATCGGTCATGGCACGCCATGGCAGCCGCGATGCCGTCCTGGCGCCTTGCTCGCGGGAGAAGTTGCTGCGCGCCGCCGTCTCCCGCTGGTCGCAGTCCCAAGAACCGCCCAACGAACGCTGGACCCGCAGCCTGTCCGGCTGGACCCGCAGCAGCCTGCCGCGGCACATGCCGCCGGAGGTGAAGCGGGCCGTGGAAGGGGCCTATTCGCTGCCCATTACGGTGGCCGGGGCCCTGGCGGAACTGGAATATTGGGAACGGCGCGGTCAGGAAATCGCCGCCATCCGCGGATTGGATGGAACCGATACGGAGGACGCCTCCGTCGATCCGACCAGCCATCTGGACCTGCCCGCCTATGCCCGCGCCATTGTCATCCGGCGGCTGGTGGAACACAGCCTGCGCGCCGGCTCCATTCAGGATGCGCTGGCCCGGGCAGAATATTGGCGGGCGCATAGCGGGCGGGGCAGCTGGGTGGAGGCGGCGATCCTGGCCGACCTGCGCCATCTGGCCAGCCTGGATCGCGTTGCACGCGAACAGGACGGCGATGCCGCCGCCATCGGCCAGCCGACCCATTTCCGCACGGCGTCGGAACGGCGGGAGGAAGTGGTGCGCCTGTTGTCCGATCCGGCCACGGCCGCCCTGCCGGACCGGGAAATCGCCCGCCGCGTCGGGGTGTCTCCGCAGACGGTCGGCAATCTGCGCCGTCGCGTCGGGGGTGATGGGGGGGCCACCTGATCCGGACACGGCCGGTTCGTCCGCCCTTCATGCGGCAGAACTGCATGGGGCCGTTGCAGCCGTCCGGTGCTGCATCGCACATGTTGACGTAGCCGCCTCACCCGCCTATGTTGCGCGCCACTTCGCGAGGATGATCCCGTAGCTCAGCCGGTAGAGCACGTGACTTTTAATCATGGGGTCTCGGGTTCGAATCCCGACGGGATCACCATTCTCGAAGGCAGTACCAAAAGCAAAAGGCCCGGGATCGCTCCCGGGCCTTTTGCTTTTGGGCTTATGCCACGTCCCAGTGATCGGAACCGGTCACTGGGCTTCAATTACCAGCGCCGCCGTACCAGTTCCCGATGAGGCTTACTCATCGGGAACTGGTATTATACCGCCTTTCCGGCCGCGGCACGCTCCGCCTCGAACTGGGCTTGCAGACTGGTCGCCACGCGCGGGCTGACGAACTGGCTGATATCGCCGCCTAGCCGTCCGATCTCCTTCACGAATCGTGAGGAAATGAACTGGTGCTTGTCGGACGCCATCAGGAAGACCGTGTCGATGGCCGGGTTCAGCCGGGCATTCATGCCGGCCATCTGGAATTCATATTCGAAATCCGACACGGCGCGCAGGCCGCGGATGATGACATTGGCACCGCATTCAACGGCGAACTTCATCAGCAACTGGTCGAAGGGCCGGACTTCCACGCTGAAGCCCTGCTGGCTCAGCGTGGCCAGTTCACCGGTGACCAGCGCCACACGCTCGGCCGTGCTGTAGAGCGGACCTTTGCCAGCATTGCTGGCGACACCGACGATCAGATGATCGACCATACGCACGGCGCGCTGGATAATGTCGAAATGGCCGTTGGTGATCGGGTCGAAAGTACCCGGATACACGCCGATACGCCGTACCGCCATATTGGAAATCCCCTTCCCCTGGTGCCCAGTCGGTCCGGGTCCTTCGCCCGGACACATTCTTTCACTGGGGCCGTGCGGGGGATCCATCGCCCCCTGCGGCATGTGGAACTCACTCGGTTACGGATTCGGTGTCGCCGGAGACAGCATCGCCACTGCCATCATCCTCAAGCCGCGCCACAGACACGACCTTCTCCTCACCCGACAGACGGAACAGGGTCACGCCCTTGCTCTTGCGGCCGGTCAGGCGGATGTCGTGGACAGGCATGCGGATGACCTGGCCGCCATCGCTGACCATCATCAGCTGGTCTGTTTCATGGATGGGGAACACGGCCGCGATGGCCCTGTTGCGGTCGCCCATGTCCATGTTCCAGATGCCCTGCCCGCCACGGCCCGTCAGCCGGTATTCATAGGCAGACGTGCGCTTGCCGAAGCCCTGTTCGGACACAGTCAGGATGATCTCCTCCCGCGCCTGCATCTCCGCGAACTGTTCGGGCGTCAGGGCCGCTTCGCCCACGGGCTCGGCATCCACATCGACGGCATCGTCGGTATCCTCACCCTCGGCCCGACGCAGCTCACGCGCCTGCTTCAGGTAGGCGGCCCGCTCCTCCATCGTGTAGTCGGTATGGTGCAGGATCGACATGCCGATGACGCTGTCGCCGTCGGCCAGCTTGATACCGCGCACGCCGGTGGAGGTACGGCCGGAGAACACGCGAACTTCCGTCACGGGGAAGCGGATGCAGCGCCCCAGATGGGTAGCCAGCAGTACATCGTCCTGATCGGTGCAGGTGCGGACAGAAATCAGGGTCTCGCCCTCCTCCTCCAGCTTCATGGCGATCAGGCCGTTGGCGCGGATATTCTGGAAGTCCGACAGCTTGTTGCGGCGGATGCCGCCCTTGCTGGTGGCGAACACGATCTCCAGATCGCCCCAGGTGCCCTCATCCTCCGGCATCGGCATGACGGTGGAGATGGTTTCCCCCTCCTCCAGCGGCAGCAGATTGACCAGTGCCTTGCCGCGCGTCTGCGGCGTGCCCTGGGGCAGGCGCCAGACCTTCAGCTTGTGGACGATGCCGCGGCTGGTGAAGAACAGCATGGGCGTATGCGTGTTGGCCACGAACAGGTCGGAGACATTGTCCTCCGCCTTCAGGCTCATGCCCGACCGTCCCTTGCCGCCGCGCGCCTGGGCGCGATAGGTGGAGACCGGCACGCGCTTGATATAGCCGCCCTGGGTGACGATGACGACCATGTCCTCGCGCTGGATCAGATCCTCGATATCGGACTCGAACTCCGATTCCTCGATCTGGGTGCGGCGCGGGGTTGCGAAGCGGGCCTTCATGTCGCCCAGCTCGTTGCGGATGATGTCCAGCAGCAGGCCGCGGTCTGCCAGCACAGCCAGGAAATACTTGATCTGGTCGGTGACGCCGGTCAGCTCCTCGCCGATCTTGTCACGCTCCAGCCCGGTCAGGCGGTGCAGGCGCAGATCCAGGATGGCACGGGCCTGGGCTTCGGACAGGCGGTAGCCGCCGGCGTCCGACAGGCCACGGCCCGGCTCATCGATCAGGGCGATCAGCGGGGCGACGTCGGTCGCCGGCCAGTCGCGGGCCATCATCTGCTCACGCGCCGACTGCGGGTCGGGCGCGTTGCGGATCAGCGCGATCATGTCGTCCAGATTGGCGACAGCCACAGCCAGGCCGACCAAGATGTGGGCGCGTTCGCGCGCCTTGCCGAGCTCGAACTCCGTACGGCGGGTCACCACCTGCTCGCGGAAGCGGACAAAGGCGGCGATGATGGCCTTCAGGTCCATCAGCTCCGGCCGGCCGCCATTCAGCGCCAGCATATTGACGCCGAAGCTGGTCTGCAGCGCCGTGTGGCGGAACAGCTGGGCCAGGACCACGTCGGCCACGGCGTCGCGCTTCAGTTCCACGACAACACGCACGCCGTCGCGGTCGCTTTCGTCGCGGACGTCGCTGATGCCCTCGACCAGCTTCTCATTCACGCATTCGGCGATGCGTTCCAGCAGCTTGGCCTTATTGACCTGATAGGGAATCTCGGTGGCGACGATGGCCCAGCGATCCTTGCGGATCTCCTCCACCTCCGTCTTGGCGCGCATGATGACGCTGCCGCGGCCGGTATGGAAGGCGGACCGGATGCCGGACCGGCCCAGGATCAAAGCACCCGTGGGGAAGTCCGGGCCGGGAACGATCTCGATCAGCTCGTCGATGGAGATGTCGGGGTTTTCGATATAGGCCAGACAGGCATCCACCACCTCGCCCAGATTGTGGGGCGGGATGTTGGTGGCCATGCCGACGGCGATACCGCCGGCGCCGTTGATCAGCAGATTGGGGAACTTCGCCGGCAGGACCGTCGGCTCTTCTTCCGACTCGTCATAGTTCGGCTGGAAATCGACCGTCTCCTTGTCGATATCGTCCAGCATGAACTCGGCCACCTTGGCCAGGCGCGCCTCGGTATAGCGCATGGCCGCCGCGGCATCGCCATCCATGGAACCGTAATTGCCCTGACCGTCGATCAGGGGCAGGCGCATGGAGAAATCCTGCGCCATGCGGACCATGGCATCGTAAATGGCGCTGTCACCGTGCGGATGGTATTTACCCATCACGTCACCGACGATACGCGCCGACTTCTTGTAAGGCTTGGTGCTGTCGTAGCCGCCTTCCTTCATCGCATACAGAATGCGGCGATGCACGGGCTTCAGGCCGTCGCGCACATCGGGAAGGGCCCGGCTGACGATCACGCTCATCGCGTAATCGAGATAGGATCGCCGCATCTCATCTTCGATGGTGATGGGCGTGATATCGGACGGCAGAGCGGGCGTTGAGGTCACCGAGCGGAACTCGTCATTACGGGTCTGGAATCGCGGCCGGGTCCCGGCCATCGGACGCCCCTTGTAGCACCATTCGCGGGTGCGAACAATGAAAGGGGCGGCCCCGGCTCAAGCGGCTGTCAGAGGGGCGGCAGCGGCCGCCGCGACAGCCACCAGAACCGCCCCGCCAGGAAGCCGACGGAGACAAAACTGGCGATGAAGATGCCCTGGAACAGGCCCAGCACCCCCTGCCCCTGCGGAAAGGCCAGCCAATAGCCGACCGGCATCATGATGGCGTAATAGCTGATGAAATGCAGGGCGGTGGGCACCCAGGTGTCGCTGCGCCCGCGCAGGGCCTGGGCCATCACCACCTGCCCCCCATCGGCGACCAGCAGCCAGGCCGACAGCGCCAGCAGCGGGGCTGTCAGGGCGATCAGGGCGGGATCGGCCGTGAACTGCGCGGCGACCCAGGCGGGGAAGAACAGGAAGATCACCCCCACCAGGGCCAGGATGACGCTGGTCACCCCCAGCCCGGTCCAGCCCGCCACCTTGGTTTCCAGCGCGTCGCGGGCGCCATAGGCGTTGCCGACCCGCACCGACGTGGCCGTCGCCATGCCCAGTGCGCACATGAAGGGCAGTGCTATCAGGTTCAGCCCGATCGTGTAGGCGCCCACCGACATGGCGCCCAGCCAGCCGGCGAACAGGGCCAGCGCTGCGAAAGCTGACCCTTCCAGCCCGTTGGACAGGCCAGCGGCATAGCCGACCTTGCGCTGGTCGCCGCTGTCGCGCCACCAGCCGCGGAACCCGCCCCGGATGCCCCATTCCTGCCGCTGCGGCAGCCACCAGACATAGGCGATCAGGCCGATGGCTCCCAGCCAGCGCAGGATGGTGGTGGCCCAGGCCGCACCCTCCGCCCCCATGGCGGGAAAGCCCAGATGGCCCCAGACCAGCACCCAGTTCAGCCCGACATTCAGGACATTGCCGATCAGCATGGCGACCATGCCGGGGATGGGCCGCTTCATGCCTTCCAGATAAAGGCTGGTGGCCAGGTGCAGGCCCGCCGCCGGCGTGCCCACGGCGATGACGGCCATGACGCCGCCGCCGCCGGCCGCCAGGTCCGGCGCCTGCCCCGTGGCCAGCAGGAACCGCTCGCCCAGCATGCACAGGGCCGCGGTCAGCCCGCCGATCAGCACGGAATAGGGCAAGGCCCGGCGCCAGATGGCGCCCGTCGCCGCCTCCTCGCCCCGCCCCACAGCCTGCGCAGTCATGACCACAACGCCCAGCATCAGGCCGATCATGACGCCCATCAGCACACCCACGGGCATGTTGCCCAGCCCGTAATAGGCCAGTTCCTGCGCCCCGAACCGCCCCACCATCAGCGTATCGACCAGGGCCATGCCCATGATCCCCGCCCGTGCAATGATCACGGGAAGCGCCAGCCGGAACAGTTCGCGCACATGGCGACGGATCCGGTGGGACAGGTGTTCGGCCTGAAGAAGGGCGGCGGTCATTTGGGGGGAAGGTCCGGAATTCTGAAAACGACGCGCACGATACATCCGATATCGGAAATGTCTAGCCTTGCAATGTATGGGGAACAATGCGGCCGGCGCGGGGTTGTCAACGGGTGACAGGAACAAATGCAAAGGCCGAAACCATGGGCATCATCCCCCCGCTTCCCGGCGCCACCCCACCGGACAAGACCGAACTTCCCCCACCGGGGGAGGTGCCGGCGCCCCAGCCGGGTGGCCCGCCCGACCCTTCGGACCCGCCGGCCCCCGCACCCGAACCGCGCCCGGTGCGGATGTAAACCATCATATGCACCGCCGGGACTTGACGCCGGGCCTTGGGCGCGCGACATCACCGCCCATGACCCAGAAGAACCCCATCCACGTCATCGGCGCCGGCATGGCCGGCAGCGAAGCCGCCTGGCAGATCGCCCAGGCCGGCATCCCCGTCATCCTGCACGAGATGCGCCCGGTGGTGAAAACCGACGCGCATCAGACGGAGCATTTCGCGGAGCTGGTCTGTTCCAACTCCTTCCGCTCCGACGATGCCGACTATAACGCTGTCGGCCTGCTGCATGAGGAGATGCGGCGCTGCGGCTCGCTGATCCTGACGGCGGCCGACACGCACAAGGTGCCGGCCGGCGGGGCGCTGGCCGTGGATCGCGACCATTTCGCCGAACATGTGACGGCGACCCTGACCAGCCATCCGCTGATCAGCGTGGAGCGTGGCGAGGTTGCAGGCATCCCCCCCGAAGACTGGGACAATGTCGTCATCGCCACGGGCCCGCTGACCAGCATGAAGCTGGCCGAATCCATCCGGGCGTTTACGGGCGAGGAGCAGTTGAGCTTCTTCGACGCCATCGCCCCCATCGTGCATACCGACAGCATCGATCTGTCCAAGGCCTGGTTCCAGTCGCGCTATGACAAGGTCGGCCCCGGCGGCACGGGCAAGGACTATATCAACTGCGCCATGGACAAGGAGCAGTACCAGGCCTTCATCCAGGCGCTGATCGACGGCGAAAAGGGCGACTTCAAGGAGTGGGAGAAGAACACCCCCTATTTCGAAGGCTGCCTGCCGATCGAGGTGATGGCCGAACGCGGCGTCGACACCCTGCGCTATGGCCCGATGAAGCCCGTAGGCCTGACCAACCCGCATGAGGGCAAGCGCCCCTATGCCGTGGTGCAATTGCGCCAGGATAATGCGCTGGGCACGCTCTATAATCTCGTCGGGTTCCAGACCAAGCTGAAATATGCCGAACAGGCGCGGGTGTTCCGCATGATCCCCGGCCTGGAAAATGCGGAATTCGCCCGTCTGGGCGGTCTGCACCGCAACACCTTCATCAATTCCCCGCGCCTGCTGGACGGGTCCTTGCGCCTGAAGGCCCTGCCCCGCCTGCGTTTTGCCGGGCAGATCACGGGCTGCGAGGGCTATGTGGAAAGTGCGGCCGTCGGCCTGCTGGCCGGCCGCTTCGCCGCGTCCGACCGCCTGGGGACGGAGCCCAGCCTGCCGCCGCGCACGACGGCCCTGGGCGCACTGCTGGCCCATATCACCGGCGGGGCGGAGGCGGAGACGTTCCAGCCCATGAACGTCAATTTCGGCCTGTTCCCGCCCGTGACGGAACGTCAGCCCAACGGCAAGGAACTGCACGGCAAGGACCGCAAGAAGGCCTATAGCACGCGGGCGCTGGCTGATCTGACGGGGTGGCTGGGGTAATCCGCTCCCCACGCCTGCACAGCGCTTGTCGGGTTTGCGTTGAAGCATCCTCCACCGCCACCATTGCCGCCGCCGGGGTGGTGGTCGTGAAGGGGGCCGATGGCGGACGAGCTGGTTTCAACCTTACGATACACCAAATCAGACGAAACAAGTTGGAGATTGGTGGCTACATTCGGCTGACGTTCATCCACTCGGTGATGACTAGCCGCCAAGGAAGGGGAGTGGTCGAGCAGGAATGGCATCGCAGCAGTTTCAATTGACGATAACTGGTCATGTAACGCTGTCTTTTGCAATCAGTTGCTGATAAAATTCCTTACTCGCTGACTCTTTTGGGCGCAGAGCCTCATCAATTTTTCTAAAGTGCAAATCGTTCAAACCCTTCATATTATCAGACATACTGGTTGTCCCAGTTATCAGGCGCAATTCGTTTAATTCGAGCGGTGTGCCCGGCAGTGGGCTTTCGACATTTCTGACGACCACGGCTCGGATGCGGCGAATTCCGTTCTTCAAGCAATGAAATGTTCGCACATGGCCGTCGATTAGAACTAACCGATCATTATCAATCTCAAACACAGGCGGCGATATGATCGATGTTGAGCCGTCACCGAATAACAGTTCCTGGGGGTGAAACAATTCAATTCCATTATTCTTGAAATCACATATCAGCCCATCAATTTGCATCAACTTATATTCTTTGACATATTTTTGGATTATGCATATTTTATGCTCTAAGTTTACCTCTGCAACATCAAATTTTGCCCGCATGTATTGCGGGACTTTTGCAAGGCGCCCGATCAATTTTTCCTCAGAACACACCTGAATCGTGAAGGTTCGCTTTTCTGGCGCCACCCTCCGGCCCATGACAATTCCCCGGCGGATACTTTCTACGACTGGGCTGTCATTCACAGCGGAGTAGAAGCGAACTCTTTCACCTTTGAAATCGTAATCAACGTTGATATAGCCTAGTACTGAGCTGAGCGCTGCTGATTCATGATCTGTGCCGGGATCTAGCAGAATCCCATTGAATAGGGTTTCTTCCACAATATGAAGGTGCACTCCCATCTGCGCCAATAGGATCCGACGCTGGATCTCATCAGTTGAGGTGTTGTCATTACGTGGAACTGTGGTCACGAAGTGGATAGCGACTTTACGGCGCAGGGCGCTAAAAATTGAGGGGAAAAGGAACCAAATCCAATACGAACTTTGATCAGATATCCAAACACTCTCAGTGGCATCGCTAAGCATCTGAACGTATACTAAGAGGCGCTCCTCGAACCCATTATAGTTCGTATCAGGCCGCAGTTTAGAGACAATCCCCCTTTCTGAATTCACAAAAATTCTTACCGCTTGTTCGCCTTTCTGGTACAGATTTTCCTTCTCAGCTTTACCAACCTTGTCGAAGTCTGTTGCTTGAATTGGACCAGTAGGAATATCGATAGTGAACACATCGGGTTGCAGTTCAAGTTGGATAGCTGTGCTAGCCTTTACGACAGTGTTCGCAATCGCGGCGCCAAAATCCAGAAGGCTGCCTATTTTCTTGCTGTTGTGCGTACCATCATCCCTCAGTCGGAATGCGAGTATCCTCTCTGAAAACCTGCCTCGGTGAGGCGGGCTCGATCCAGCAAATACAAAAGCAGGTAAATTGCTCAACATGCCGCCGTCCACCATTACGTGGTTCTTCTCCCAAACAGGCTGAAAAAAGAATGGAATGCTCGCCGAACATTGGACGGCATAAGCTACATCTTCATTGGGCGTCGACTCTTTGCTCCAAACACGAGCGTCAGCAACCACAATATCTGCAGAGACTATGGTGCACGGAAGAAGTAGATCCGAAAATCTCACTGGCCTATGAGCGACATCAGGCTTTTGGGCCAGGAGAAGTTCTTTTAACATCGCCTCGACCCATTCCCGGATACTATCCGATTTGTAGAACCCTCCATACTGCGACAGAAAAACTGCTTTTTTGGCTTGCTCTCCGAGGGCGGCCGAGAAAATTTTCATCCCGCACGGCGGCTTGGCAAAAGCGGCGTCCTGTTTAGCGGGTGGGGTAAGGAAGTCCTTAAAATCTTTCCCTAGAAGCTTTGCCGTCACAAACGAGGGAGTTGCTCCCGCGGCAATTAAAGCTGCAACTATCGATCCGGCTGAAGTACCCGCGACCTTCACAAAGCTTATACCGACTTCGCTGGCCGCGGCATAAGCGCCAGCAAAAGCTGCAGCACGGACACCTCCGCCTTCAAACACCGCGGCACAATTACTAAAGAACTGTGTTTTGATCGCCATTAGCTTTTTAACCGCTCTAGAATTTCAATCGCTCGGCCCAGAGCTTGAACTGGGCAGTATCTTCGGATGCCTTCTTCAATGTCTTTCACATCGGGCGAAGAAGACAGGTGCGAATGCACGAAGCGAGCAACATCGGTATCGAGATCAAGCCTGAGCTTGGCAGCGTAAATAATGGCTCGAGACACCTGGATCCTTGGAAATGATAAAGTTGAATACTGGAATTGAAGCCGTGCTGATCTGAGAGCCGCTACACAACCAGAATCCCAAACAGAAGGTGAACGCCACAGCTGTGATGGCTTGAAGATGATCGCATTGATTGTAAAGTCGGCAACATTGGCAAGGTGGTGGAAGTCAGGCGCAAGATTGAAACGCTCAAACATGAATGTCTTATTCAACGGCCATAAATCGATCTCGACACCGCTGGCCATGAAATTCAGTCCACCAAATATCGTTTTCCGCGTGGGGATTCCAAGAAGAATCTCGACGAAGATTCTCGGATCAATAGCATCGACTACTATGTCTAGATCTCGCGGATTAGAGTACGTACGGCCTAACGACGCCGCAACGTGGTCACGTGCCCAGCCACCGAATACCACGCCACGGACACCTGAGGATTCTAGATAAGCAAACAGGGCCCGGACGACTGGATTACCTTCTAGGACTAGGTCCAAGTTGTGCTGAAGGCGGGAGACGATTGGGTCGCCTTCAGCAAATTCCGAGCCAAGGTGCAACCCTGTGGATGCGCCAACCACCTGTTCAATAGGAACGCTATCGATATCCATTCGCAAATCCATTCTTCCAATGACACAACCAATACCAGACTCAAGAGCGTCGTGAAACCCGTAACACCCTCCTCTCCGTCGCGATTCTATGGATACCATTCCCTCAAGGGTCGCCTCGAATCCCCTGAGATGGCTATTTCTATTCTCATTGACCTGAATACCTAACCGATCAGACCATTTTGTCTCTAGGCCTAGGCACCTCGGGTGGCTTAAATGGTATGGGCAATGACCCTAAATATTTCCGCTTTCTGACGTCGTCACCGCCCCTCTAAACGACCACAATGAGGCGCAAACCCGCCCCCTATAACCACTGCACCACCCCCGTCACACCACCGTGCCGAACAGGGCACCGACCCCGGTTGTCAGGGCCATGGCCAGGGCGCCCCAGAACATCACGCGCAGCGTCGGCTTGACGATGCCGGCCCCGCCGGCCTTGGCGCCGATCATGCCCAGCAGTCCCAGAAAGGCCAGCGATCCAACGGCGACCACCGGCAGCAGCAGGGCGGCGGGCGCAATCAGCGCCAGGATCAGCGGGGCCGCCGCCCCGGCCGTAAAGGTGGCGGCAGAGGCCAGGGCGGCCTGGATGGGTCGTGCGCTGGTCATCTCGGAAATGCCCAGCTCATCGCGTGAATGCGCGCCCAACGCGTCCTTGGCCATCAGTTGCACCGCCACCTGCCGCGCCAGGGCGATATCCACGCCGCGCGCGGCATAGATCTGGGCCAGTTCCTCCGTTTCATAGACGGGGTCGTTCAGAAGCTCCGCCCGCTCCCGGTCAAGATCGGCCCGTTCCGTATCGGCCTGCGAACTGACGGAGACATATTCGCCGGCCGCCATCGACATGGCCCCCGCCACCAGACCGGCCACGCCGGCGACCAGCGCCCCTTCGGCGCCGGACGCGGCGGACGCCACGCCCAGAACCAGGCTGGCCGTGGAGATGATGCCGTCATTGGCCCCCAGCACGGCCGCCCGCAGCCATCCGATGCGGGCGACAAGATGGGTTTCCCTGTGGACTGCACGCATTGTTCACGCCTTTCGTCAGACCAGGGCGCGGGGGGCCCCGCACCGTGCCAAGCAGGTCCGATCATCGACCAGGATGCCGGGCGACGCCAGCCTCACCGGCTGCGGCGCTATTCCGCACGCGACGATGCTGATCTTCCCACAATCCTGCGCTATTATTCCTATCCCCATCGCCCGACGCCGGCATCCAAGCAGAGGAGACATCCATTCGCAGCAGAGGGCGCCCCCGCTCTGAAACGCGGGTCGCTGTGATGTTGCATCTGGTTGCAGTGGGGCCGTTTTTTTTCGGAGCGGCAATGTCGGCCATTGCGAAGCCAGGTCCTACCAGCGGCCCAGGGTCGCGGCCCAGGCCACGGCCAGAGGCCGGCGCACGGTCGGCCTCAGCAGGGCCGGGGACAGCAGGTCGTAGCCGGCCCGCTGCATCCGGTCCAGATAATGGTCGGCCAGCACGGCCGGCAGCAGGGCCGGCAGGGCGGCGCGGGGCACCTCGCGGCGCAGGGCACGGGCCTCGCGCAGCTGGCCGCGGGCCAGATCGGCCACGGCGGCGGCCACCTTGGACAGGCCGGGTTCGGGCTTGCCCTCGAACAAAGCCGGCTCCGTCACCCCATGTTCGATCAGCAGCGACAAAGGCAGGCGGGACCGGCGGCCCCGGGCCAGGAAGGGGGTGGCACGCAGGATGCCGGTCAGCGCCCAGGCCGTGCCGACCAGCCGCGCCGCCTCCATGGCGGCCGGGTCACGCACGCCCAGCACCTGGCAGGCCAGCCGGGCCAGCGGCGCGCCCGTGACCTGGGCGTAATTGACCAGGCAATCAGGGTCGGCCGGCGCCTCGTCATCCAGATCGGCCTCGCGCCCGTCGATAGCCATGTCGAACTGGGCGCGGTCCAGACTGTGGCGGGCGATGGCCTGGCTCAGGGGTTCCACCACCTCGTGCCGGCGCGGGCTGCCGGCGTAGGCGCCGTCAATGCTTTCCCGCCACCATTGCAGGCGGATCTGGCCCAGGGTCGGCTCGGTCACCACCTCGCGGGTCTTGGCCACCTCATGGTTGAAGGCATAGAGCGCGAACAGGTCCTCGCGGCAATCGGCCGGCGCGAACAGGGCGGTCAGGAACCGGTCATTATCATGCTTGCGCACCGCCTCGGCACAGGCGGACAGGGCGGGCGGCGCCATCGTCGCTTCTTCCAACCAATTGTGATGGCGCCTTATAGGCGTTCCTTCATCCAGGGCAAAGCATGACATCCAATAAAGATAGGCAGAACAAATATTCAGGGGTGGATCGGGTTGACCCGTGCCCGTGGCGGTCGTATCTCTCAACCCCGTGTCCGGTCGCTCTGCTCGTCAGGGGCGACCCCCACCCCAGAGATCACAGGAGCCATCCCATGGCCTTCACCCTGCCGGCACTGAGCTATGACACCGCGGCGCTGGAGCCGCATATCGATGCCCTGACCATGGCCACCCACCATGGCAAGCACCACCAGGCCTATATCACCAACCTGAACAACGCGCTGGCCGACCACAGCCAGCTGCACGACCTGTCGCTGGAAGACCTGTTGAAGCGCCTGGGCGAGCTGCCGGAAAGCATCCGCACCGCCGTGCGCAACAATGGCGGCGGTCACGCCAACCATTCCATGTTCTGGTCGATCATGGGCCCCAATGCCGGTGGCGACCCGACCGGTGAAGTGGGCGCCGCCATCACCCGCGATTTCGGCAGCTTCGAGGACTTCAAGAAGAAGTTCAACGAAGCCGGCACGAAGCAGTTCGGCTCGGGCTGGGTGTTCGTCACCGCCGATACCGCCGGCAAGCTGGCCATCGTCGCCCAGCCGAATCAGGACACGCCGCTGTTCAACGGCACGCCGATCCTTTTCGGCAATGACGTGTGGGAACACGCCTATTACCTGAAGTATCAGAACCGCCGCGCCGACTATCTGGCTGCCTGGTGGAATGTGGTCAATTGGGACGCCGTGAACGCCCGCCTGACCAAGATCAAGGACGGCGCCCTGATCTAACCCTCTGCGGGATCAGGACTTTTTGTGAACCCCGCCGTGCCTTCCGGGCCGGCGGGGTTTTCTATTCCGGCCCTTGGGTACAGGTGCCGCATTATCGCCACTTCTACATGGCCCCTTGTCGTGGCAAAGTAGCGCCCCTGACCGACGACAGAGCCCGCCCCCCGCCATGGCCGAATTCCGCCTGTCCGCGCAAAGCCCGGCCCAGCCCGGCGATCCCGCCGCCCGCAAGGGCGCGGAAGGGGAAAATTTCCCGGTCGCCTCCCGTCTGATCCCGGCCCTCTACCGGCCGCATGTCATCGCCTTCTATGCCTTTGCCCGGCTGGCCGATGACATTGCCGACGATCCGCATGTCGAGCCCGACATGAAGATCGCGCAGATGGATGCGCTGGAACGCGCGCTGGTCAGCGGCATCGGCAACCAGCCCTGGCTGGCCCCGGCCCTGACCTTGAAGGCCACGCTGACCGCCACGGGCGTGTCGGGCCTGCATGCCAGACAGTTGCTGCAGGCCTTCCGTCGCGACGCCATGGGCAGCCATTGCAAGACCTGGCAGGACCTTGTCCTTTACTGCCGCTATTCCGCCAACCCGGTGGGCCGCTTCCTTCTGGAACTGCATGGTGAAGGCATGGCGGCGGCACCGGCCGCCGATGCGCTGTGTACCGCCCTGCAGATCCTGAACCATATCCAGGATTGCCGGCACGATTGGGTGGAACTGGGCCGCTGCTATCTGCCGACCAGCTGGTTCAAGGAAGCGGGCGGGTCCATCGAACATCTGGTGGAAACCGAAGCGACGCCGCCCGTGCGCGCCGTCATCGACCGCACCTTGGACAATGTCGATTCGCTGCTGCGGCGGGCGTCTGCCCTGCCCCGCCTGATCGCCAATCCCGGCCTGCGGCTGGAATCGGCGGTCATCGTGGAAATGGCCATCGCCCTGTCCAAGCAGCTTCGCCGCCGCGATCCGCTGTCCGGCAAGGTGCAGGTAGGGCCGCTGAACCGGCTGGGGGCCGTCCTGCTGGGCGTGCTGCGCGGCATGTCCCGGCGTCCGCCGCGCCTGTCGCCGGAAAGCGGATTGGCCAAGTCCGGCAGTTGCGGGGCCAGCACCTTCTACTGGCCCCTGCGTCTGCTGGGCAAGCGCAAGCGCCGCGCCATGTTCGCCATCTATGGCTTCTGCCGCGCCGTCGATGACATTGCCGATGGCAGCGAAAAGCAGGAAGTGAAGCGCGGTGCGCTGACCGACTGGCAGCGCCGCATTGATGCCATGTACGGCATGCCGGGCGCCAGCCGCCACCATGGCCGCCTGCGCGACCTGACCGCCGCGATGCGCCGCTACAACCTGCCCCAAGCTGAATTCCAGGCCGTGATCGACGGCATGATGATGGATGTGGAAGGTCCGGTCCGCGCGCCCTCGCTGGGCATGCTGGCCCAATATTGCCGCCGCGTGGCGGGTGCCGTGGGCCTGCTGTCCGTCCGTGTCTTCGGCAAGGGCGATGCCAGCGCCGACGCCTTCGCGCTGGCGTTGGGCGAGGCATTGCAGCTGACCAACATCCTGCGCGACCTGGAAGAGGATGCGCGCGATGGCCGCTGTTATCTGCCAGAAGAGATGCTGGAGGATGCGGGCATCGACGCCTATACCGTTCAGGGCGATCCGCAGATCATCCTGACCCATCCTGGCCTGCCACAGGCGTGCGAGGCGCTGGCCGACCGGGCCGAGGCCGCCTACCAGCAGGCCCTGGGCCTGTTGAAGCAGCCCCATGGCAAGCTGTGGCCGGCGGCCGCGATGATGGTGCTGTATCATCGCGTCCTGGTGCGCCTGCGCCAACGCGGATGGGCACCGGAAGACCTGCCGCACCGCCCGAAGCTGGGGCGGTGGGAGAAGATCAGCGTCGCCCTGTCCTGCGCCCTGGGCCGTCCGCCGCGCCTGTGACCGGCACCATCCATGTCATCGGGGCGGGTTTGGCGGGCTTGGCCTGTGCCACCCGTCTGGCCGAACGGGGGCACCGCGTCGCCCTGCATGAAGCCACCGACCATGCCGGCGGACGCTGCCGCAGCTGGCATGACGCGGCGCTGGACCGCACCATCGACAATGGCAACCACCTGATCCTGGGCGCCAATCCGGAATGCTTCGCCTATCTGGATCGGATCGGTGGACGGGGCGGGCTGGTCGCCATCGACCCGGTTCGGCTGCCATTCCTGGATCTGTCAGATGGTTGCCTGTGGTCCCTGCGCCCCGGCAATGGCCCCCTGCCCCTATGGCTGGCTGATCCGGCCCGGCGTGTCCCCGGCAGCCGGCTGCTGGACTATCTGGCCATCCTGAAGCTGGCCCTGACGGGGCGAAATGATACCGTGGCGGACCGGCTGCCCCATTCACACCGGCTGACCCGGTCCCTGTGGCAACCACTGGCCGTGTCGATCCTGAACACACCCTATGACCAGGGATCGGCCCGCCTGCTGTGGCAGGTGTTCCGTCGTACCCTGCTGCGGGGTGCTGAAGCCTGTCGCCCCCACATCGCCGGACCCGGCGGTCTGTCCGCGGCCCTGGTCGATCCGGCCCTGGCCTATCTGCGGATCCATGGTGCCGACATCCGCTTCGGCCGACGCCTGCGGGCATTGGAACGAACCGATGACGGCCAAGCAACGGCCCTGGTCTTCGGCGACCAGAGGCGGCCCCTGGCCAGCGGCGACAGGGTGGTGCTGGCCGTACCGGCGGAGATGCTGCCGTGCCTACTGCCCGGTGTCCCCGCGCCAGACCACTTCCACCCCATCCTGAACGCGCATTTCCGTCTGGACAGTCCGACGCCGCTGCCCGGTGGGCTGCCATTGCTGGCCGTGCTTGGCGGCACGGCGGAGTGGCTGTTCACCCGCGATGACATCCTGTCGGTCACGGTCAGCGCCGCCGACAGCCTGATCGACCAACCGGCCGCAACCCTGGCCGACATCCTGTGGCGCGACGTCGCTCAGGTCTTGGGATGCAGGGGAGCGCCGGTGCCACCCTACCGGATCGTGAAGGAAAGGCGGGCCAGTTTCGCCGCCACACCGGCCATGGAAAGGCGCCGACCCGGTCCCAGGGTGGCGCGCAATCTGTTCCTGGCCGGAGACTGGACCGATACCGGCCTGCCCGCCACCATCGAAGGGGCGGTGCAGTCCGGGCATCGGGTGGCAGACCTGATTACTTCATCGGCGCCTTGAACAACTCGCCACCCTTGATGACGGCGTCGACATGTTCAAGCTGGGTGACATCGGCAAGCGGGTCGCCCTTCACGGCAACGATATCGCCATAGCGGCCGACGGCCAGCGCGCCCACATCCGCCGACTTGCCCAGGACCTCCGCCGCCGTCACGGTAGCAGCCTGGATCGCCTGCATCGGCGTCATGCCCCAGCGCACCATATGGGCGAACTGCTTGCCATTATCACCGTGCGGGTAGACGCCGGCATCGCTGCCGAACACCATCTTCACCCCGGCCTTGAAGGCCTTCTGGAAATTCTCGCGCTGGACCCGGCCGACCATGCGCTCCTTTTCCAGGCTTTCGGGCAGGATGCCGTTCTTCTCTCCCTCAGACAGGATGAAATCGTCGTTGTAGATATCCATGGAGAAGACGGTGCCGCGTTGCTTGGCCAGCTTGATACCCTCGTCATCGACCAGCGACGCATGTTCGATCGTGTCGACACCGGCCAGGATCGCGACCTTGATCCCGTCGGCCCCGTGCGCATGGGCGGCGACCTTCAGGCCCAGGCGATGGGCCTCCGCCACCAGGGCATTCATCTCCTCCTGGCTCAGTTGCTGGGCGCCAACCGCGTCGCCCTTGGACAGCACACCACCGGTGGCACAGACCTTGATCAGGTCGGCGCCATATTTCTTCACCTCGCGCACCTTCTGGACCAGCGGCCAGGGGCCGTCCGCCACGCCCTCGGCAACGCGGTGATATTCGGGCGGCAGCAGATTGTCATCGCAATGCCCGCCCGTGGCGCCCAGCAACGGACCGGAGGCGAAGATGCGCGGACCCGGCACCAGCCCCTCATTGATGGCATTGCGCAGGGAAATGTCGGTGTAACCGGCCGCCCCGACATTGCGGATGGTGGTGAAGCCGGCATTCAATGTCGTTCGGGCATTGGCGACCCCGGCGATGGCCTCGTCCGGAATGGAGACAGCCAGGGCGTTATAGCCATGCCAGGAATGGCGGACAGTGACATGGGTGTGCATGTCGATCAGGCCCGGCAGGATCGTGTGGCCGGTCAGGTCGATCCTCTCCGCCCCCGGCGGTGCCGCCACCGTCGTCTGCGTTCCGATGGCGCTGATGCGGCCATCAGTGATGACCAAAGCAGGCCTTTCCACCACCTTGCCATTGATGACATCGATCATCCGGTCTGCCTGGACATAGACCGTAGCAGCCTGTGCCGGCAGAAGGGCGCACAGGCCGGTGGCAGCCAGCAAGGCAGCGGCAAAGCACCGCTTGGACAGGGACGGCATGGTATGGAAACCCGTTTGTTGTTTTTTGACGGACAGCGGGTTTAGCACAGGGTCCCTGTGAAATTAAGCGGACTGTATAAAGTCGACGGTCCGCACGGGACGGACCGTCGACTTCAGGTGCATCAGGACCGGATGCTGGTCACGAAACGCTGAACCTCCTGTCGCAGTAGAACCGCCTGCTGCGACAGCATGTCGGATGCGGCGCGGGCCTGTGTCGCCATGCTGCCTGTCTCACTGGCCGCGCGTGTCACGCCCTGGATAGTGTGCGACACTTCCCGCGTGCCCGTCGCTGCCTCCTGCACATTGCGGCTGATCTCCCGCGTGGCCGCCCCTTGCTCCTCAGCGGCGGCAGCGATGGTGGTCACCGTCTCGGAAATGTTCACAATGGTGCGACCGATGGACTGGATGGCGCTGACGGCATTGCCGCTGACCGACTGGATATCGGCGATCTGAGCCGAAATCTCTTCCGTCGCACGGGCCGTCTGCGTCGCCAGATTCTTCACTTCCGATGCCACGACCGCGAAGCCCTTGCCCGCCTCGCCGGCGCGGGCCGCCTCGATTGTGGCGTTCAGCGCCAACAGGTTGGTCTGCGCCGCGATGGACTGGATCAGGTTGACCACATCCCCGATCTTCTGTGCCGCCTGGGCCAGGCCGGCGACTGTGCCATTGGTACGTTCAACCTCCTCGACCGCGTCGCTGGCCATGCGGGAACTGTCGGTGATGCGCTCGTTGATTTCCTGGATCGACCGGGCCAGTTCCTCTGCCGCCGCAGCCACCGTCTGCACGTTTGCGTTGGCGATATCGGCGGCATTGGCGACGGCCGTCGCCTGGGAATTGGTCTGGGTGGCGATGGCGGAAAGGGCTTCGGAATCACCGCGGATATTCTCCGACTGCTCCGCCACCTGGGCCACCACGCCACCGACCGAGCCTTCGAAATCATCGGCCAGACGATTCAGGTCGCGACGGCGATGCTCGGCCGCCGCCTGCTCATCGCGACGGCGCTGTTCCTCCATCTGCGCGACACGCGCGGCATTTTCCTTGAACAGCTGCAAGGCCTGGTTGATCGCACCGATCTCGTCGCTGCGATCACGGTCCATCACCTCGACGTCGTTGTTGCCCGACGTCAATGCCTGAACCGTCGCGATGATACGGCGCAGCGGCACCCCGACGATATGCCGGGTGGAAAGCCAAAGCGCCAGCAGCAGCGCCGCGGTCAGAACCAAGGCGCCGACAATGATGACTGTACGCAGTTCATTCTTCGGCACCTCCACCTTGTCCACGGGCATATTGACCAGGATGGACCAGGGTGTAGGGCTGGAGCCGACATGGATGGGGATGAACAGTTGCTTCACGTCCGTCTTGAGGCTTTGGGAGAAGGACATCTGCGAGAACATCTGTCCTTCCTTGATCGCACCAAGGGCGTTCTTCAGCCGCTCGTTCGTTTCGACAATGGGCTTGCCCAGATGCTCCCGGTTGGCGTAGCCGACCCACTTGCCTTCGTTGGAAATCAGATAGACGGCACCGGTGCCGAAGGGTCTGGCCCCCTTCAGGTCCTCCCATATGCCATCTGTGCCCAGATCGACGCCGGCATTGCCGATGAACTTGCCATTCTCGATGATCGGAACGACCAGGGACACCATCAGGATCGACTTGCCGGCAACGACATACGCATAGGGCTCGACGACCACCTCGCGCAGAAGGCGCTTGGGGACCTGATAATAGGCCCCATCTGCGCCCTGATCCTCATAGGCCGTCAACGCCTCCAGCGCGATCTGGCCTGACCCGCGGTTCCAGTAGGGGATGAAGCGGCCCGACGCGTCGGTGCCGGGCGTATTGAGAAAGACGCTGTCCTTACCGTCCAGAACGTTGGGCTCCAGGCCCACCCAGACCCCCAGAAGATTGGTGTTCGCCTCCAACTGGCTGCGCAGCATGGCGTTGATCTGGGCCCGATTGGTCACGCCTGCCGCCTTCAGGCTGACAATCGAACTGGCGATGAAGCGACTGACATCCATGGCATCATTCAGGCGGCGTTCCACCAGCGCCGCATTGTGCTGCCCAATGCCTTCGCCAACCTTGTAGGAGAGCGCATCTGTATGTTCGCCGGCCTTTTCCGTGATGGCAACCAATCCCGCCCCAAGGCCGACCACCAGCACGATGGTGATCGTCAGAATCAATTTGGTGACCAACGGCAATTTCTTAAACATTTCCGCCCCCGAAGTGAGGTTGTTTTCTACAACCTACACCCGAACTGGCAAAAATTGAAATAAGTTCTGAATATCTGCTTTTGGCACTGTCCTTGCCGATCAATCACCAATGGGCTGGAATATCCGCCCCTCGAAAGGTCCCAACTGGCAATAAGAATTGATATCAAATAAACAAACGTTTGATACTGACCCTTATCCTGCAACGGTAGTTCAGAATCAAAAAGGCCCGCCGGGATGACAGGAGCCATCCCGACGGGCCTTCTGATTTGAAGGCACTATTCCGCAGCGACGCGCGTGCGCGGTTGACCATCACGGACGGCCTTCAGACTTTCCGCAATCAGGAAGGCCAGTTCCAGCGACTGGCTGGCATTCAGGCGCGGATCGCAGGCCGTGTGGTAACGCAGAGCCAGGGCATGATCGCTGATGGCCTGCGCCCCGCCCGTGCATTCGGTGACATCCTGACCGGTCATCTCAAAATGGACACCGCCCGGATGCGCACCTTCAGCCCGGATGACCTCCATGAAGCCCTTCACCTCGGCCAGCACGCGGTCGAAGGGGCGCGTCTTGTAACCGGTGGAGGACTTGACGGTATTGCCATGCATGGGGTCGCAGGACCAGACGACCTGGCGGCCTTCCTGCTGAACCTTGCGTACCAGCGGCGACAGCTTGTCGGCCACCTTGTCGGATCCCATGCGCACGATCAGGGTCAGGCGCCCAGCCTCGTCCGCCGGATTCA
Organism: Niveispirillum sp. FG148; assembly: GCF_057809655.1. Classification (NCBI taxonomy): domain Bacteria; kingdom Pseudomonadati; phylum Pseudomonadota; class Alphaproteobacteria; order Rhodospirillales; family Azospirillaceae; genus Niveispirillum; species Niveispirillum sp. FG148. The sequence continues at coordinate 2,857 of NZ_JBMDKJ010000026.1, read as the reverse complement.
GGATGTCGATCAGGCGGATCAGATCGTCCGGGTCCATCGTCGGCCCGCACTTCAGACCGACCGGGTTCTTCACCCCGCGCAGGAATTCCACATGGGCACCGTCGGCCTGACGTGTGCGGTCACCGATCCACAGCATATGGGCCGACACGTCGTACCAATCGCCCGTGGTGCTGTCGATGCGGGTCAGCGCCTGCTCATACGGCAGCAGCAGCGCCTCATGGCTGGTGAACAGCTCCGTCTCGCGGATCTGGGGCGTCGTTTCGCCCGTGATGCCGCAGGCGGCCATGAAGGACAGGGTTTCGTCCAACCGGTTGGCCAGATCCTGGTACCGTTCGCCCTGCGGGCTCTTCTCCACAAAGCCCAGGTTCCACTGGTGCACCTTGTGCAGGTCGGCATAGCCACCCTGGGCGAAGGCGCGCAGCAGATTCAGCGTGGCGGCCGACTGGTTAAAGGCCTGGACCATGCGCTCCGGATCGGGGATACGCGCCTCAGCCGTAAAGTCAAAGCCGTTGATGATATCGCCGCGATAGCTGGGGAGTTCGACGCCATTGATGATCTCGGTATCGGCCGACCGCGGCTTGGCGAACTGCCCCGCCAGACGGCCCACCTTCACCACGGGCGTGGCAGCGCCAAAGGTCAGGACCACGGCCATCTGCAACAGCACGCGGAACGTGTCGCGGATATTATTGGGATGGAACTCGGCAAAACTTTCGGCGCAGTCGCCCCCTTGCAACAGGAAGGCCTCCCCGCGCGCCACCTTGCCCAGATAGTCCTTCAGCCGCCGCGCCTCGCCCGCAAAAACCAGCGGCGGATAGGCCGCCAGCTTGGCTTCGACGGCCTTCAACCGGGTTTCGTCGGGATAGGACGGGACCTGCCGGATCGGCTTGGCGCGCCAGCTGTCAGGCGTCCAGCGCCCCGCGGTCCCCACCTTCTGCGTTTCCGTCGACATGATCCTACCTCATCCTTCTCATCATCGCCGCACCGGCCTCTTCCCGGCGGCGGGATGTGCATATGGGTTACCCAGCATCGGAATTCACCGGTGGGTCGATTCTTGTAAGCGACCAGCGCGGGTATTTTCCAGTCCAAACGACCTGCGTTTTGCGCAATGTTCGTGCGCAAATAGGCCGCGCAGTCGCACAGCACCTTGCTTATACTTCCCCAACCCATTGAGGAACCGACAAGGAACGCCGATGATCAACGCGCAGACGACCGCAGATGCCGCCACCCCGATTGGCTGGCGGCAGGTTTTGCGGTCCTTGGGCCAGCGCAAAGTGCTGGTCATGCTGCTGCTGGGTTTCTCCTCGGGCCTGCCTTTTCTGCTGACGGGCAACACGCTGGGTTTCTGGCTGCGTGAGGGCGGCGCCGATCTGGCGACCATCGGCTTCATGTCCTGGGTCGGCATCGCCTATTCGCTGAAAATCTTCTGGGCGCCGCTGGTCGACAGGCTGGACGCGCCCATCCTGGGGCGGCTGGGACGGCGGCGGGGCTGGATGGTCCTGTCACAGTTGCTGGTCGGCGCCGGCCTGTTAGGCATGGCCGCGGTGGGGCCCGGCGGCGGAGACCTCTGGCTGCTGGGCAGCTTCGCCATTCTGGCGGCCTTCGCGTCGGCTACCCAGGATATCGTGGTTGACGCGTGGCGCATCGAAAGCGCCGATGATGGCGCCGAACAGGGCCTGCTGTCAGCCGCCTACCAGACCGGCTACCGTGCGGCCATGCTGGCAACCGACAGCCTGATCCTGCTGCTGGCCGCCGGCATCGGCTGGCAGGCATCCTATGGCGTGGCGGGTGCGGTGATGGCGGTGGGCGTTGTGGCAACGTTGATCGCTACCGAACCGGTCCGCCATGCGCCGGCCGGCGGCATGGCATCGGCCCCGCTCTGGACCCCCGCCGGCCTGTTCGATGCGGTTCTGGGCCCATTGATCAGTTTCCTGCAAACCTATGGTGCCTTGTCGGTGCTTATGCTGCTGGTGGTGATGACCTTCCGGCTGGGTGACTTTCTGATCGGCCCCATGGTCAATCCCTTTTATGTCGATCTGGGCCTGACGAAAGAGGTGGTGGGCGCCGTGCGCGCTTCTGTCGGATTGTGGGCATCCATCGCCGGGATCGCGCTGGGTGGTCTGGCCTCGGTAAAACTTGGGTTCCGGCGCACCTTGATCCTGGGCGCCATCCTTGGCCCCTTCTCCAATCTGGCCTTTTCGGCAATGGCGCTCAGCGGCCCGGATATCAGCGTCTTCACCGCGGCCATCATTGTGGACAATATTGCCACGGGATTCGCGGGCGTTGCGCTGACAGCCTATATGTCCAGCCTGACCAGCTTGGGTTACACGGCCACGCAATATGCGCTGCTGTCCTCGCTCTATACGGTCTTGGGCAAGGTGCTGAAGGGCTTCTCTGGCCAGATGGTGCAGGCGCTGGAGCCTGCAGCCGGGCAGATGGGGGCCTACGCCCTGTTCTTTGCCGGTACCGCCGCGATCGGCATTCCGGTGACACTGCTCTGCCTGTTCCTGGACCGTGCCGCCAGTAGGGCCGCCACCAGCAAAAACTGATCTGAAACCGGGGCACGCCGATCAGGGTGGATCGGCGTGCCAAAATCATCAGAACCCACAGGGACAAGTGCACATCGCCGGACCTCCAGGATTGGTCCCGCCACCGCCAGGGTTCGTGCCACCACCGCCGGGGTTCGTGCCGCCACCGCCAGGGTTCGTGCCGCCACCGCCAGGGTTCGTGCCGCCACCGCCGGGGTTCGTGCCACCACCGCCAGGGTTCGTGCCACCACCGCCAGGGTTCGTGCCACCACCGCCGGGGTTCGTGCCACCACCGCCGGGGTTCGTGCCACCACCGCCGGGGTTCGTGCCAC
>NZ_JBMDKJ010000025.1:0-90210 GCF_057809655.1 Niveispirillum sp. FG148 | reverse complement strand
ACCACCGACCTCTCGCTTATCAGGCGAGTGCTCTAACCCCTGAGCTACGCGCCCCGACCGCCTGCCGGGACAAAGCGAAAAGCCGGCCTTCGGGCCGGCTTCTTCGAACCGAGAGAGGGATGGTGGGCGCGGGTGGAATCGAACCACCGACCTCTCGCTTATCAGGCGAGTGCTCTAACCCCTGAGCTACGCGCCCCTCTCGTGGAGCGCGGTGATAGAGACGTGCGGCGCCGGTGTCAAGCGCTTTCCTGCAAAAAGACGTCACACTTTACCGGCGCCGGCGAATTCGTTGCGCATTTCGCTGCCGTGCAGCGGGGGAAGGCTGAGCGCGCGTTGCCCGGTCTGGCGCATGATGATACCAATGGTTGGATGGCGCCGACGAACCACCACGAAGGGCTTTGCCCCATGGATTCGGCCGGTGTCCGTCGCGGGAACGGGGGACGGGGCGCGTGACGGTCAGGCATTGGCGATCGGCGTTGGTGGGCGCTGTCCGGGTGGACCGGGTGCTGCTGCTTGCCCTGCTGGCCGGCGGCATCCTGGGGGCCGTTCTGCTCTGGTCGCATGCCACCGACCGCGTGCGCAATTTCGAAACCATCCTGACATCGCAGGTGCGGGGCCGTGCCGCGGCGATGGATGTGCATATGCGCATTGCCGTCGGCCATCTGGAAGCCCTGCGCCAGCGGGCCGAATTCTTCTATGCCGAATATCCCGCACCGTCGGATGTACCTGCCAGCAGCCTGATGACGGCCCTTCTGGCCAGCAACCCCGGCAGCGCGCCGCAGCGCGGCTATAACCTGGACCGGCTGCCGCCGCCTTATCTGGTGGACCAGATCGGCAACATCGTCTCGCTGCCACCCGCCCAGGTCGATGCCGACCCTGCCCTGTCGCGCCCGGACGAGGCTGGATGGCGGCAGGAAGCGTCCATGGCGGTACAGCTGCTGCCGCTGATGGCGGTGACGCAGAAGGTGGTGCCCAGCGTGCGCCGGCTGTTCTATGCCTCGCTGACCGGCATGGTGGCCGTCCATCCCTGGACGGAGAGCAGCCGCATCGACATCCTGTCCCACATCACCAATTTCCCGCCCTTTGCCGCCGCCAGCCCCGACGCCGACCCCCGCGGGGAACCGGTATGGAGCCTGGCGCGCGACGCCGATGGCGGGGTGGCGGGGATCACCCTGTCCCTGCCATTGAACCTTCAGGGGCGGTTTGCCGGGGTCTTCGGGATCGAGGTGCCGGTCGACGGCGTACAATCGGCACTGGGCAGCATCAACCGCGCCAATTCGATGATCCTGCTGGTCGATGCCGACGGCACCATCATCACCGGCGCCAGCAGTGGGTCCGGCATGGAGCCGCCGCGCAACTTCAAGCAGATCTACGCCCCCGGCCTGCCGGTACTGGCTGATGGGGGCGTGGCGACACAAAGCCCGTTGGACCCGTTGATCGTGGTCGCCCCATTGCGACAGACGCCCTGGCGTGTCGTCTATGTCGCCCCGCGCCTCAGCAGCCTGCTGCCCACCCTGACCGACATTCTGGTGTCGGTGGCGGGCTTCATCGCATCCGTCCTGGTCGTGCTGTTTGTGGCGCGTCGGCTGATGCAGCGGGCGCTGGCCGTGCGCGACAGCGCCGCCGCCGCCGAACGCGAGGCAAGGGCGGAGGCGGAACGCGCGCTGGCCGACCTGCGCGCCGCCCATGACGAGCTGGATTTCCTGAACCGGGAGAAGACGCGGTTCTTCTCGCTCATCTCCCACGATCTGCGCGGGCCCTTCAATTCCATGCTGGGCATGACCCAGGAACTGGCCGACCACGCGCCGAGGATGCGACCGGAAGACACGGCCGATTTCGCCCGGTCCGTGCACGAGATGGCGCGCAAGGTATTCGATCTGCTGGAAAACCTGCTGCAATGGTCGCGGGTGCAGATGTCGGGCACGCCGTTCGCCCCAACCGTCTTCCCCATGCGCGAGGTGGTGGGCGACGCCATCCGCGACGTCGCGTCCGCCGCCCAGGCCAAGGATATCCAGATCCTGGATGCGGCGGGCGACCGCTGGGTGCTGGCCGACCGCACCATGATCCTGGCCGTGCTGCGCAATCTGCTGATGAATGCCGTGAAGTTCAGCCATCAAGGCGGCGTTGTCCATGTCACCAGCCGCGCCCTGGGCGACCGGCTGGAACTGGCCGTCACCGACAAGGGCGTCGGCATGGAGCCCGCCCAGCTGGAACAGGCCCTGAAGGCCGGGCCCAAGGCCAGCCGGCCGGGCACGCAGGGGGAGACGGGCACCGGCCTGGGCCTGACCCTGGTCCGTGATCTGGTCCTGCGCCATGGCGGGGAACTGAAGCTGGAAAGCAATCCCGGCCGCGGCACCATTGTCAGCTTCACGGTGCCCCTGACCACCGATCCGGCCGAAACCCGCCGCCTGATGGCGCGGGCCGCCGACTGATCCCGCACCGGCCGCCCCCGCCATGGCCTATCGCCTGCCGCCGCTGAATTCCCTGCGGCTGTTCGAAGCGGCGGGGCGCCATGGCAGCTTCAAGCTGGCGGCGTCCGAACTGCACATCACGCCCAGCGCCGTCAGCCACGGTGTGGCCACGCTGGAAGATTGGCTGGGCGTCGCCCTGTTCGCCCGCGGCAATCGCAGCCTGACGCTGACCCCGGCAGGGACGGCCTATCTGGCAGCGATCCAGCCGGCGCTGGCCGCGCTGGCGCAGGCCGGGGATGGGGTGCCCGGTCGCCGGCCCACGGGACGGCTGTCGGTCAGCGTGGCGCCGACCTTCGGTCTGGCCTGGCTGATCCCGCACCTGCCCCGGTTTCAGGAACGCCATCCCGATATCCAGGTGAATGTCGATACCGTCCAGCGGCAGGTCGATTTTACCCGCGACGGCGTGGATGTCGCCATCCGCCGCGGCCACGGCGACTGGCCGGGCCTGTCATCCGTCCCGCTGGTGACGGAGGATCTGGTACCCGTCTGCGCCCCCGCCCTGGCTGCACGCATCGCCACGCCGGCCGATCTGGCGGGCCAGACCCTGCTGCATGTCGTGACCACGGCGGAGGATTGGGGCACCTGGGCGGAACTGGCCGGGGTGACGGGGCTGGACCTGTCGCGCGGGTCGCGCTTCGATACGATCCAGATGGCACAGCTGGCCGCAGCCCAGGGGCTGGGCGTTGCCATCGGCCGCCTGCCGCTCGCCGCCGCCGACATCGCAGCCGGCCGACTGATGCCGGTGCTGGGGCCACCGGTCAGAAGCCGCATGTCCTATTGGCTGGTCAGCCCGCCCGACGCGTTGCAACGGCCAGAGGTCGGGGCCTTCCGCGACTGGCTGCTGTCGGCGCTGACACCGGAGCCGGCCCCTCAGCAGCCCTGATAGGCCGCCGCCCGCCCCTGCTGCCAGGCCGACAGCCCTTCCGACAGATCGTGGGTGGCGGCCAGCCGCGCGAACTGTTCGCTTTCCACCGACAGCCCCTCCGCAATGGGCAGGTTGATGCCGCGGGTCACGGCGGCCAGATTGGCGGCCACGGCCAGGGGCGAATGCCGGATGATGCCGAAGGCCAGGGCGCGGGCGGCATCCATCAGGCCGTTATGCGGCACCACCTGATTGATCAGCCCCATCTCCTGCGCCGTGGTCGCCGGAAACGGGTCACCCGTCAGCAGGGCGGCCAGCGCCCGCTTGCGCCCCGCCAGCCGGGCCAGACGCTGGCTGCCGCCAAAGGTGGGCACCATGCCCAGCCGGATTTCAGGCTTGGCGAAGATGGCACGGTTGCTGGCCACCGACAGGTGCGATGCCTCCACAATCTCGCACCCGCCGCCAAAGGCCAGACCATTGACGGCGGTGATGACGGGCTTGGGGAAATTCTCGATCCGCGCCGTCATGGCCTGTCCGCGCCGCACGAAGTCGCGCACGGCCACGGCCGGCCCTGCTGCCACGCTGTCGGCGAACTGGCGGATGTCGGCCCCGGCGGAAAAGGCACGGTCGCCGGCCCCGGTGATGATGATGGCGCGGATGGCGTCGTCGGCCTCCGCCCGGTCCAGATGCGCCAGGATGGCGTCGGCCATGGCATAGTCGATGGCGTTCAGCTTCTCCCGCCGGTTCAGGGTCAGGGTGGCGATGCCGTCGGCGACGGCGCACAGCACGTTGTCGGTCATGAAATCCCTCCGGTTTCAGGCAAGGGCCGGGCGGGGGCGTGCATCGGCCCCATCGCGGATCGCGAAATTCAGGATGGCGGCCACCAGCCCGGTCGCCGCCGTGGCGGCCCAGATCAGGTCGTAGGAACCCGTCAGGTCGAAGACCAATCCCCCCACCCAGGCCCCCAGGAAGGACCCGACCTGATGGGAAAGGAAGCAGACGCCGAACAGGGTGCCCAGATGGCGCACGCCGAACATCCGCGCGATCACCCCGCTGGTCAGCGGCACCGTGCCCAGCCACACCACGCCCATACAGGCCGCGAACAGGGTGACGGACAGGTCCGTTTTGGGCAGCAGGGCGAAGGCGGCAATAGCGCCGGTCCGCAGCAGGTACAGCCAGCCCAGCACCGATTGCGGTGGGAACCGCCCGCCCAGCCAACCGCACAGCCAGCTTCCGCCCATGTTGAACAGGCCGATCAGGGCAAGCGCCGTCGCCGCCAGTCCCGTCGGCATCTGGCACAGGGCCAGATAGCCCGGCAGATGCGTGGCGATGAAGGCAAGCTGGAAGCCGCAGGCGAAGAAGCCCAGGGTCAGCAGCCGGTAACCGCCATGATCCCCCGCTACCGCCAGCACGGCCCGCAACGGCAGGACCGGTTCCATGGTGCCCCCGGTTGCCTGCCGGCCGCCCAGCAGCAGGCCCAGCGGGGCCACGGCCAGGATCACCGCGCCCAGCACCAGCAGTGCGGCCGACAGGCCCCAGCCCGCCTGGACCCCGCGCGCCAGCGGCACCAGCAACACCTGCCCCAACGATCCCGCAGCAGAGGCCAGCCCCATGGCCTGGCTGCGCCGTTCGGGCGGCACGGCCTTGCCCACGGCATTCATCACCACACCAAAGCTGGTGCCGCTGATCCCCAGCCCGACCAGCACCCCCATGCCCAGCACCAGCATGGGCCCGTCGGGCGCCAGCGCGGCCAGGGCCAGCCCGCCCGCGAACAGGGCCGCTCCCACCGCCACCACGGGTGCCGGGCCATACCGGTCGGCCAGCGCCCCGGCCACGGGCTGGGCCAAGCCCCAGGTCAGGTTGTGCAGGGCGATGGCGAAGGCCACCAGCGTCACCGGCAAGCCATGGTCAAAGGCAAAAGGCCCGATGAACAGGCCGAAGCTCTGCCGCGTGCCCAGCGCCGCACTGATCACCAGACCGGCCGCCAGCACGGTCAACAGGCCCGCCCATTTCCGTTCCGCAACACCCATCATGCTCCCCCCGATCAATATCTGGGATCAGCATAGGGGCCGATATCCGGCGGCGACGAACGAGAAGGGTTCAGTCTCAGATGAATCAAATTCACCCCAGGGGATGACAACCCACGACGGGGACAGGGTTGCCTTGCGCCCGCCCGTTCTGGACAGCACGGGCGCAGGCCGTTACATGAGAGTTTCCCAAGGGTGCGGACCTGTTCCGCGCCCCCGCCGGGCATTGCCAACAACATGGGTGTCCCATGACCGCGTCGAATACGACCTTCCAGCCCTATCCCGCCGCCGAGCCCAACCCGGATTTCCCCCGGATTGAGGAAGAAGTGCAGCGGATTTGGAAGGAGAACGCGGTTTTCCAGCAGTCGGTCGATTTCCGCCCGCTGGAAAAGGATGGCAAGCACAATGAATTCGTCTTCTATGACGGCCCGCCCTTCGCCAACGGCCTGCCGCATTACGGCCATCTGGTCACGGGCTTCGTGAAGGATCTGGTGCCGCGCTACCAGACCATGAAGGGCCGCAAGGTCGAACGCCGCTTCGGCTGGGACTGCCACGGCCTGCCGGCAGAGCTTCAGTCCGAAAAGGAACTGGGCGTGTCGGGGCGTCACGACATCCTGAAATTCGGCATCGACAAGTTCAATGCCCATTGCCAGGTGTCGGTGCTGCGCTTCACCCAGGAATGGGAATATTACGTCACGCGCCAGGGCCGCTGGGTCGATTTCCAGAATGATTACAAGACGATGGACATATCGTTCATGGAAAGCGTGATGTGGGCCTTCAAGCAGCTCTGGGACAAGGGGCTGGTGTATGAGGGCTACCGCGTCGTGCCCTATAGCTGGGCCGTGGAATCGCCCCTGTCGAACTTCGAGACGCGCCTGGACAATTCCTACCGCGAACGGCAGGACCCGGCCCTGACGGTCCGCTTCCGCCTGGATGCGCGCGACGGCGATGCCGGACCGCTGGATATCCTGGCCTGGACGACCACGCCCTGGACCCTGCCGTCCAATCTGGCGCTGGCCGTGGGGCCGGAGATCGAATACGCGGTCATGCGCAAGGGCGATGACCGGCTGATCCTGGCCACCAGCGCCATTGGGAAGTACGCCAAGGAACTGGACGGGTACGAGCAGGAAAGCACGCTGACGGCGGAAGACCTGCGCGGCCGCACGTATGAGCCGATCTTCCCCTATTTCAAGGGGCTGGATAAGGCGCACCAGATCCTGGTGGCCGACTTCGTCACCACGGGCGACGGTGTGGGCATCGTCCATATGGCGCCGGGCTTCGGTGAAGACGACTTGGCCGTCTGCAAGGCCAATGGCCTGCCCGTGAAGGTGCCAGTGGACGTGGCCGGCAATTTCACGTCCGAAGTGTCCGACTATGCCGGCCTGAACGTGATCGAGGCCAACAAGCCGATCATCCAGGACCTGAAGGCGCGCGGTGTCGTGCTGCGCCACGAAACGTACCTGCACAATTATCCGCATTGCTGGCGCACGGATCAGCCGCTGATCTACAAGGCGGTGAACAGCTGGTATGTGGAAGTGTCCAAGTTCAAGGACCGGATGGTCGAGCTGAACCAGCAGCAGATCAACTGGGTTCCCGGCCATGTGAAGGATGGGTCCTTCGGCAATTGGCTGGCCAATGCGCGGGACTGGAACATCTCCCGCAACCGCTTCTGGGGTTCACCCATCCCCGTGTGGCGCAGCGATGATCCGCGTTATCCGCGCATCGACGTCTATGGTTCCATCGCGGAGTTGGAACGCGATTTCGGGGTGAAGGTCACCGACCTGCACCGCCCCGCCATCGACCATCTGACCCGCCCCAACCCCGACGATCCGACCGGCCAGTCGATGATGCGCCGCGTCGAGGATGTGCTGGATTGCTGGTTTGAATCCGGCTCCATGCCGTTCGCGCAGCAGCACTACCCGTTTGAGAACAAGGAACGGTTCGAAGCCGCCTTCCCCGCCGACTTCATCGTCGAATATGTGGCCCAGACCCGCGGCTGGTTCTACACGCTGATGGTGCTGTCCACGGCTTTGTTCGACTGCGCGCCGTTCAAGAACGTCATCTGCCACGGCGTCGTGCTGGACGAGGATAAGCAGAAGCTGTCCAAGCGTCTGCGCAACTATCCCGACCCGGTGGAGGTGCTGAACAACCAGGGTGCCGACGCGCTGCGCTGGTATCTGGTGTCCAGCCCCCTGATGGTGGGCGGCGATCTGGCCATGCCCAAGGATGCCCGCGGCATCGCGCAGGCCCTGCGCCAGGGCGTGCTGCCGCTGTGGAACGCCTACAGCTTCTTCACGCTCTACGCCAATATCGATCAGGTGAAGGGCACGATCCGCGCCGATCAGAAGGGTCTGCTGGACCGCTATATCCTGGCCAAGACCCGCGAGCTGGTGGAAGGCATCGAAGCCAAGCTGGACGGGTACGACCTGCCCGGCGCCTATGCCATCATCACCGGCTATTATGACGCGCTGAACAACTGGTTCATCCGCCGTTCCCGTTCGCGTTTCTGGCGCGAGGCCGGAGAGGGCGATGGCCAGGACAAGGTTGACGCCTATGACACGCTGTACACCTGTCTGGTGACGGCGACCAAGGCGCTGGCCCCCCTGCTGCCGCATGTGACGGAGCGGATTTATACGGCGCTGACGGGCGAGGCATCGGTGCATCTGGCCGATTGGCCGGACGTGTCCTACCTGCCGTCCGATCATGAGCTGACCAGCCAGATCGATCTGGTGCGGGAGATCTGCGCCTCGGCCATGTCGCTGCGTGAGGCCAAGAAGCTGCGCATCCGCCTGCCGCTGCGCACGCTCACCATCGTCCATCCCGATGCCGACCGGCTGAAGGGTCAGTTCGACACGGTGCTGGGCGCCCTTGTCGCGGACGAGGTGAACGTCAAGCAGGTGATCGTGTCGTCCGACATCAGCCTGGTCGGCACCCGTCAGCTGGCCGTGAACGCCGCCATCGTTGGCCCCAAGGTGGGCCCGAAGATGAAGGAGGTCATGGCCGCCAGCAAGACCGGCAAGTGGACCGACAAGGGCGATGGCACCGTCGAACTGGCCGGCGTCGTGCTGGAAGCGGGCGATTTCGACATCCGCATCCAGGCCAAGGAAGGCACGCACGCGTCGCGCTTTGCCGGCGGCAAGGGTGTGGTCGTGCTGGACGTGACCGTGGATGCGGAACTGGAAGCCGAAGGCTGGGCCCGCGACTTCGTGCGCGCGGTGCAGTCGACCCGCAAGGATAGCGGCTTCCAGGTCACCGACCGCATCACCATCCAGGCTTTGGTGCCCGACACCATCGCCGGGGCCCTGACCACCCATGCCGACACGATCAAGCGTGAGACGCTGGCTTTGTCGCTGACCGTGAACCCGGCCACGCTGGGCGACGGTGCCGTGTCGGTGGACCTGTCGGGCACGTCGGTGTCGCTGTTGCTGAAAAAAGTGGGGCGGGACGAGGAAGTCTGATCATTACATGTCGGGGCGAGGTGAACTCTAACCCCGACATCCAGCCAAAATCACGTCAACCCTTTGCATTACATTGCCTCCCCCGCGGAAGCGGGGGTCCAGGGGTCAAGGGCACCCAAGCGTTGGTTCTTGTGGCCCCTGGATCCCCGCTTTCGCGGGGAAAGCACCTATGAGCACCGGAGATCCGGCTTGCAGCCGTCACGAGGGGCGCGCGTGCAAGCATCCCCTACCCCAGCAGCAGCACCAGCCGCAAATCCGGCCGTGCCTCCACGGCCAGGGTCAATTGCGTCAGGCGCAGCAGACCTCGCCTGGGATGCTGGAATAGCCGTTCCCCGCCTTCCCGTTCCCGCACATCCGCCCCGGTCCAGCCAGCAGCAAAAACCGCACTGCGATCACGCAACTCCGCGACAAGCGCCGTCAGCGCCCGGTCGTTCAGGTGCCTGCCATGGTCGGCGCGGAATTCGGCCAGCACGCGGGCGGCCCGGCCCGGCCAATCGACCAGCAGCGTGCGCGCCGCCGGCTCCAGGAACAGGAAGCGCAGCAGATTGTGTGGCCCCGGCCCATCCAGCCACCCCGTGAACAGGTCGGCCGCGGCTGGGTTGAAGGCCAGCACGTCATAGCGGTGGTTCAGCACATAGGCCGGCACGGGCTGGGCCGCCACCGCCTGACGCAGCAGGGGCAGCAACGCGGCATCGGTATCGGCCGGGTCCGGTTCATGCGGGTCGCGCCGTCCCGAAAGCTGGAACAGATAGGCGCGTTCGGCCGGGGTCAGGCGCAGGGCACGGGCCAGCCGGTCCAGCGCCTGGGGAGAGGCCTGGATGTCGCGCCCCTGTTCCAGCCAGGTCAACCAGGTGGCGCTGATGCCCGCCTGCATCGCCACCTCCTCCCGCCGCAGGCCGGGGGCGCGGCGCCGGCCGCCGGCCGCCGCGATACCGACACTGGCCGGGTCAACCCGCCCGCGCCGTTCGCGCAGGAAATCCCCCAGCAGGCGACGCTGGGCGGCGGCGGGATCATCGGGCGGTTGCGGGCTCATGGTGTCGGTTATACCAGGATAACCACTTATCTTGTACCAGTTTGGAATCGGGCGCAGGCTGTTCCCATCCAGCCCCCAGGAGAAACCATGTCCGGCACCAGCACCCAGCACGATCTTGTCGTGCAGCAGTTCGGCCCCCGCGCCAATGCCTATGTCACCAGCGCCACCCACGCCGCCGGCCCCGATCTGGCCGATTTTCAGGCGCTGTTGCGGGCCGACCCGGCGGGGGATGTGCTGGATCTGGGCTGTGGTGGCGGCCATGCCAGCTTCCACGCCGCCCCCTTCGCCCGCACCGTCACCGCCTATGATCTGTCGGCCGACATGCTGGCCGCCGTCGCGGCCGGGGCGGGCACGCGCGGCATCACCAACCTGACCACGCGCCAGGGCCGGGCAGAGGAACTGCCGTTCAAGGATGCCAGCTTCGATCTGGTCGTCACCCGCTACAGCGCCCATCACTGGGGCCGGGTCCCGGTCGCCCTGGCGGAGGTGGCGCGGGTGCTGCGCCCGGGCGGACGCTGCATCGTCATGGATGTGTTCGCCCCGGCCGATCCGTTGCTGGACAGCTATCTGCAGACGGTGGAGATGGTGCGCGACCCCAGCCATGTGCGCGATTACAGCCTGGCCGAATGGCGGTCCCTGCTGGAAGCGGCCGGACTGACCCCCGCCGAACCGCGCCCCTATCGCCTGCATCTGGAATTTTCCAGTTGGGTGGAGCGCATCAACACGCCCCAGCCGCACCGCCCGGCCCTGTTGAGCCTGATGGCGGGTGCTGCACCAGAGGTGAAGGCGCATTTCGCCATCCAGCCGGATGGCAGCTTCACCATCGACACCATGCTGATTGCGGCCGTCAGGCGGTAACGGGGCACTACAACCCGTGACCGGTCGCCCCATCAAACTGTCCCTTGACTCTCGCCGCGAACAGGCGGCGAGATAATCACCATGATCATTCCATCGCAGCCCATGCCGCTGCCGCCCGCGCAGCTGACGCAGCCGACCACCCCGCACAACAATGCGGCGCTGGCGACGGCTGCCGTGGCGGCACAGAAGCTGGCCCGGCCGACGGAAACCCAGACCAAGCGTGCGGCTTCCGCCGTGGCCCAGGCCGACCGCGGGCGGGAGGATCAGGACGGCACCCATCTGGGCTATGCCTACGACAATGAAGCCGCCGCCGTCCAGGCCAAGGCCAACCACCAGCCGCCCCGCGATCGGGGCGGAAAGCTGGATGTCAGCGTCTAGCACGTTTCAGTGCTGACCACCCCGCCGTCATCCCGGCGAAAGCCGGGACCCAGGCGTAGAGCGGCGTCAGCCGCGACATGACTCATGTCGGCGCTAAGCGCGCCTCGAAGCTGGACCCCGGCTTCCGCCGGGGTGACGGGAAAAAACATTTCCGGTGAGTTGACAGCATAGACAGGAAGAGCCCGCCAAGCAGGCCCCCCAATCCTTACTTCTTCAACCCGATCTCGCGCAGGCGCTGGTCCAGGAATTCCCCGGCGGTCAGTTCGGCCGACAGGCGCACGTCGGGGCGCGGGTGCAGGAACATGGGCATGGAATAGCGGGCCACATTATGTTCCGGCGGCGGGTTGATGACGCGGTGCGGGGTCGCGGGGATATAGCCGTTCGACGCCAGCTTCAACATGTCGCCGCCATTGACGGCGATCATCCCGGCATCGCACGGCACATCATGCCAGTTGCCGGCCGTGTCCTGGGCCTGCAGGCCCGGCTCGCTGCCCGTCACCAGCAGGGTGATCAGGTTGATATCCTCGTGTGCGGCGGCGCGCACGGCCCCCGGCTCGTAGCCTTCGCCGATGGGCGGATAATGCAGAACGCGGAACAGGGTGCTGGTCGACCGGTCCATCATGTTCGGCAGCGGTTCAAAGAAGGCATCGCGCACCGGCTCCGGCACCTGTTCCTGGATCCAGGTCAGCAGCGTGTCGCCCATGGCGCGCAGGTCGGCATACATGCGATCCGTGGCTTCCTTCACCGTCGGCGGCAGGCGGCGGCCCGGATAGACATGGTAGAATTCCTTCAGATCCTTGACCGGGCTGTCCTTGGCGTTTTCCGACTTGAACGGGAAATAGCCATCCTGGATTTCCGGGTCGAATTTATAGTCGAACTTGCCATCATCGGCGAAGAAGCCGGCCCAGACCTTGTACAGTTCACCGATCAGGCCCTTGTCGATCGGGTGGTTGCGCAGGACGGCAAAGCCCGTCTCATGCATGGAGCGGACGAATTGTTCGGCGGCGTCGGGTGCGGCGAAATCGACGGTGGCGATCTTGAACATGGGTAGGCTGCCTTGAAGTCTGGCGGTTTTGTGCAGGATTGACCTTCTATCATCACGCCCGGGCCGGCGCCGTCAATAGCGGCCGGGATTGCCAGCCGCCGACACGCAACCTATGTTGCGGCGCATCCAATTCCTGCAACCGGGTTGAACCATGGCGTCAAAGCCCCTGCGTTTCCTGGCCGGGCCCGAGGCCATGGCCCGCATCCGCCGCGATGGCCTGCATGACGACCTGTTTGACGTGATGGCCGGGGCCAGTGGCGGGGCCAAATGGCTGGCCCTGACGCGGCTGGATCAGGTCCTGTTCAGCCACTGGTTCCGCACCCGCACCCGGCCCCTGCACATGGTGGGCAGTTCCATCGGCACCTGGCGCTTTGCCTGTCTGGCCCAGCCGGACCCGGTGGAGGCCTGCAAGCGGTTCGAGGCCAGCTATCTGGACTACGCCATCGCCGATGACGTCACGACCACGGAACTGACCGATCATTGCCGGGATTTCCTGAAGGTGATTTTCGGGAACGATGGCATTGACCATCTGCTGACCCATCCCTTCATGCGGCAATCCATCCTGGCTGTCCGCGGGCGCGGACCCATCAACCCGCACGCCGGCAAGCTGTCGCTGGGTCTGGGCCTGGGGGCCGCGGGCCTGGCCAATCTGGCCAGCCGGCGCAGCCTGCCGATCTTTTTCGAACGCACGGTCCTGCATGATGCGCGCACGCCGCCACCCTTTGACCTGACGGCGGAATTCCCCACCCAGGCCGTGCCGCTTACGCACGGCAATCTGGTGGATGCGCTGCTGGCGTCCGGCTCCGTTCCCTTCGTCTTTGACGGCATTGTCGACCCGGAAGGGGCGCGGCCGGGTCTTTATCTGGATGGCGGCATCATGGATTACCATCTGGACATCCCTTATACGCCGCCGGGTCTGGTGCTGTTCCCGCATTTCTCCCATCGCATCGTGCCGGGCTGGTTCGACAAGACCCTGCCCTGGCGCAAGGCGCGGGCGGGCAGCCTGTCGCGCACGCTGGTCCTGTGCCCGTCGATGGAATTCGCGGCCGCCCTGCCCTATGGCAAGATCCCCGACCGCGGCGATTTCAAGCGCATGGACACCAAAACCCGCCAGAAATACTGGCGGACGGCTGTGGCGGAGACGGATCGGCTGGCCGATTGCTGGCTGGACGCAGTGGAAAAGGACCGCGTGCCGGACTTGCTGGAACCCCTGGTGCCCTGAAACGGGAACCCCCTGTCACCGAACCTGCACTTGACCCGGTGCCCCGGCATCGGCTTCATGCGCGGGACATTTCCCCTTGATCGGAGCCCGCATCATGGCGACCGCCATTTCCCCGCTCGCCCCCGCTTCTTTCCCGTCGCTGCCACCCATCGCCGGGCTGCGTCTGGCGGGCCACCGCGCGGGCATCCGATACAAGACGCCGCGCAACGACGTCATGGTCGCCGTGCTGGAGGAAGGGTCCAGCGTCGCCGCCGTGCTGACCCGCTCGCTGACCGCCTCTGCCCCCGTGCATCGCTGCCGCGCCCATCTGGCCGGCGGGTCGGTGCGCGCGCTGGTGGTCAATGCCGGCAATTCCAACGCCTTCACCGGCAAGGCCGGTGAGGCCTTCGTCGATGCCACCATCGACGCCACCGTTTCCCTGCTGGGCTGCCTGCCGACCGAAATCTTCCCGGCCTCGACCGGTGTCATCGGCCAGCCCATGCCGGCCGACCTGATCGCCAAATCCCTGCCCGAAGCCTTCAGCAAGCTGGTCCCGGCGGAGGGTGAGGCGTGGGAGGTGGCGGCCCGCGCCATCATGACCACCGACACCTTCCCCAAGGGGGCCTCGGCCACGGCCACCATCGACGGTGTCACCGTCACGGTCGCCGGCTTTGCCAAGGGCAGCGGCATGATCGCGCCCGACATGGCGACCATGCTGGCCTATGTCTTCACCGACGCCAACATCGCCCATGCGCCCCTGCAGGCGGCCCTGTCATCGGCCACCGACCGCAGCTTCAATTCCATCACGGTCGATGGCGATACTTCCACCTCGGACACGCTGGTCGTCTGCGCCACGCGCAAGGCCGCCCATGCCGCCATCGAGACGACCGACGACCCGCGTCTGGCCGCCTTTGCCGCAGCCCTGGATGCTGTCTGCCTGGATCTGGCCAAGCAGATCATCCGCGATGGCGAGGGGGCGACCAAGTTCGTGGAAGTGCGCGTGACCGGGGCGGAAAGCGATGCCGCCGCCAAGCGCATCGCCCTGACCATCGCCAATTCGCCGCTGGTGAAGACGGCGGTGGCCGGTGAGGATGCCAACTGGGGCCGCATCGTCGCCGCCGTGGGCCGGGCCGGCGAGCGCGCCGACCGCGACCTGCTGGTCATTTCCGCCGGTGGCGTGCAGATCTGCGCCAACGGGATGGAAGTGCCCGGCTATGACGAAGCGCCGGTGGCCGCCCATATGAAGGGCCAGGAAATCCTGTTCGAGGTTGATATCGGCCTGGGCAGCGGCACGGCCACGGTCTGGACCTGCGACCTGACCCACGGCTATATCGACATCAATGGCAGCTACCGGTCGTGAGCGGCGGCGAGACGCCTTGCTGGCAGGAACCGGCCCGTAAAGGGCCGGTGCGCACCGTGCTGGTGGCGGCCGTGGCTCTGGTCGATGTCGATGGCCGCGTGCTGCTGGCCCAGCGCCCGCCGGGCAAGTCCATGGCGGGCCTGTGGGAATTTCCCGGCGGCAAGGTCGATGCCGGCGAGACGCCCGAAGCGGCCCTGGTCCGCGAATTGAAGGAGGAGTTGGGAATCGACACGGCCGAAAGCTGTCTGGCCCCCATCGCCTTTGCCAGCCACACCTATGACGATTTTCACCTGCTGATGCCGCTTTACGTGGCGCGCGTCTGGAAGGGCACACCCACCCCGCTGGAAGGCCAGCAACTGGCCTGGGTGAAGCCGGTGCGCATGGGCGATTACCCCATGCCGCCCGCCGACATCCCCCTGATCCCCATCCTGCGGGATCTGCTGTAAGGGGGCCGTCGGCCCCCTTACCCCTGCTCCAGTTCCGCACCCCAATATTCGGCGCTGGTCATGGAAGGCGGGAAGGCCACGCCGGGCAGATCCTCGCCCGGATCGGCCGCCACCTCGTCCCCGACATCGTCGTAGAACAGGAAGTCGCGCCAGCTGTCATGCAGGAAGGTCGGCGGGAAGCAGCGGCCGTTCTCCTGCAGCTCGTACGCCGTCGGTGCGAACGGCTCCTGCAGCGGATGCATACCGCATTTGGACGGCATCTGGCTGCCCTTGGCCAGATTGCAGGCCGAACAGGACGTGACGACATTGTCCCAGCTTGTCCGCCCGCCCCGGCAGCGCGGGATGACATGATCGAAGGTCAATTCGTGCGTCGGGAACCAGCGCCCGCAATATTGGCAGGTGAAGCGGTCGCGCAGGAAGACATTGAAACGCGTGAAGGCGGGCCGGCGCGTGGCCGGCACGAATTCCTTCAGCGAAATGACGCTGGGCAACCGGATCGCCAGCTGGGTCGAGCGGACCACGCGGTCATAATGGGAAACGATATTGACGCGGTCCAGGAACACGGCCTTGACCGCATCCTGCCAAGACCAGAGCGACAAAGGAAAATAGCTGAGCGGGCGGAAATCCGCGTTCAGCACCAAAGCCGGACAACCATCAAACGGTGGTGACAAGACTCACCCCCAAAGCGCCGTTCCGTCGGTGTTCCCGACCCCCGACCCCGCCTTCTTCCACCCGAGGGTTCCCCCTTGGCATCGGGATGGCGGACAGGTTCGCGGCAGGCCAGAACGTCGGGCACTTTGATATAACGGTCCGCCGCATCTGGCAACCCGCCCGACTCGGGGCCAAAGCATTTATCACGCAGATGCAACGAAATGGTCACGCAAGCCCTTGTGGTTGTTGGCCTTGTGACCCGCGATCCGTTGGGGGTATATGTCGGAAAGACAGGGTTCCGCCCTTCCTTCCCGGTATTCGTGCATGCCTTCCGCAGCCCGCCCCGTCGTGACCCGATTCGCGCCCAGCCCCACGGGCTTCCTGCATCTGGGCCATGTCCATTCCTGCCTGTTCGCCCAGCATGCGGCAAAGGCCGCCGGCGGGCGCTTCCTGCTGCGGATCGAGGATATCGATCCCAACCGCTGCCGGCCGGAATATGAGGCGATGCTGAAGGAGGACCTGGCTTGGCTGGGCTTCACCTGGGAAGAACCCGTGCGCCGGCAGTCGGAGCATATGGACGATTATGCGGCGGCGCTGGACCGGCTGGCCGGACAGGGGGTGACCTATCCCTGCTTCTGTTCACGCAAGGATATCGCGGACGAAATCGCGCGGGCCGGCAACGCCCCGCATCTGGTGGCGATGGGGCCGGAAGGACCGCTTTATCCCGGCCTCTGCCGGCATCTGCCCCGCGATGTGGCCGCCGCGCGCGTCGCCGCCGGGGAGGCGCATGCCATCCGCCTGGATGTGGGAAAGGCAGCGTCTCTGACCGGCCCGCTGTCCTGGCATGACCGGGGCCGAGGGACGATTCCGGCCGACACGGGGTTGCTGGGCGACATCGTCCTGGCCCGCCGCGATGTCCGTACCTCCTACCACCTGTCAGTGACGGTTGATGATGCCATCCAGGGTGTCACCCTGGTGACAAGGGGGGAGGACCTGTTCCATGCGACCCATGTTCACCGGTTGCTGCAGGCACTGCTGGGCCTGCCTGAACCGGATTACCACCACCATGGATTGCTGTTGAACGACCGCGGCGAACGACTGTCCAAGCGTGATGGGGCAACCGGCATCCGGGTCTTGCGTGAACAGGGCCTGTCTGCGGCGGAGATCAGACGCCGCGCCGGGAATGCTGCCTGACTATTGTCCCCGCACCCGTTCCGCTTCCCCTGTTACAGGCTTTGTCGGACGGCGGCATCCCGGATTATCATTCTGTTGGCTGAACATTCGCCGGTATGGAACAGTGGCCTGGATGCTGCGGGTGGTGGCCGTACCAGACACGGAATTGAACAGGAATAGGCTATCTGTGGTGGCGTACCGACGGGTGACAGGTCAACCCCCGATCACCTATGTGTGAAGTGGGCACCTATCCGGACGGAAGCGTGTGTAGGTGCAATTTTAGGGATATTGTGACCAAATATTGTGGTATGGAGCACATGCCATGCAAGATACGTCCATGCTCGACCATTACCGCCTGCTTGTCCGCAATACGACGATCGATGACAGAACCCTTCTGTCCACCGATTATTTCAATCACTTCAACGAAGTGATCATGTTGCTGTCCATGGTCGGCGACATGCCGGACATGTTGGACGAAATCGTGGCCTGGACACCCAAGACGTATCGTCAGCATTTCGAGGAGTCGGGCCTGGCCTTCGCGCCATTGGCCATCGACGCCTATGATTATGTCCCCCCGGAATTCCGGGTGCCGTTCGACGAAACGGTCAATGACATGAACAGCCTGATCGTGGAAGCGGTGGCCACCCTGTCGCCCATGCGCGACGATCCGGAAATGCTGGGCTTTACCGCGGCCGATTACTGGCGTCGCCTGCAGGATCTGGTTGATCGCGGCAGCGCCATCGTTCACGGATCGGTGCAGGACAGCAATCCCGCCGTCACCATGGACCAGAGCGAGATTGACGATCTGTTCTGATTGACGGTCACTGGCAAACCGCCATCGGGACCCGGGCACGGCTGCCATGTCTGCCCCGGCCTTGCCGGGCGGCAGGCGAACCGCCACCTTCCCGGCGGTTTCCCCCTTTTCCGGACGCCCCGATGACCACGCATGTCCCGCTGATCCCAGGCCTGTCTTCCGTCGCCGACCGTTATGACGGCTTCATCCTGGACCTTTGGGGCGTCGTGCATGACGGGGTTCGCCCCTATGCCGGGGTCATCGACTGCCTGTCGACGCTGAAGGCCCGGGGCAAGCGCGTCTGTCTTCTGTCCAACGCGCCGCGACGGATCGCGGCAGCGGCGACCAAACTGACGGCCATGGGCGTCACGCCGGACCTATATGATGCGCTATACACGTCCGGCGAGGCCAGTTTTGAGGCGTTGCGGGACCGAAATGACGGCTGGCATGCCGCATTGGGGCCAAAATTGTTCCATATCGGCCCGCCGCGCGACAACGACGTCTATGACAGTCTGGCCGACCGTATCCGCGTCGCCACGCTGGAAGAGGCGGACTTCATCATCAATACCGGCATTGATGATTATGACGAGACGCTGGCCGATTACGACCCGATCCTGCGCCGCTGCCGGGCCCTGGGCCTGCCCATGCTGTGCGCCAATCCCGATCTGATCGTGGTGGTGGATGACCAGCTGGTCCTGTGCGCAGGCGAACTGGCCCGGCATTACGAGGAGTTGGGCGGTGACGTCCGTTACCATGGAAAGCCGCATGCCCCCGTCTATCGACGCTGCTTCGATCTGCTGGGCGGACTGTCGCCGGCCCGCATCCTGGCCGTCGGCGACAGTCTGCGCACCGACATTGCCGGCGCCAATGCGGCCGGCATCGACAGCCTGCTGATTACCGGCGGCATCCATCGCGAGGAGTTGGGAACGGCGCTGGGCGAACTGCCGGGGCAGGAGATGCTGGACCGGCTTCTGGATGGCAAGCCGCAGCGGCCGACCTATGCCGCCGCAGGGCTGCGCTGGACCTGACTGCCCCCGTCATTCCACGTCGAAGACGCAGAGCGCCCGGCGGAAGACTGGGGAATATTCCGCTGTCGTACCGAACGGCATCTGCTCCTCCGCGAGCCCGACCAACGGGGCGGGCGCGTCGGATGCCGTACGGAAATAGCTGAGAATGAAGATGCGCAGCGCCGCCGTCAGGGCGCTGTCGCCCCGGCGCGCATCGATCATGGTCACGATGTCATTCATCTGGTGCGATTCGCGCCGGCAGATGTCCGTCAGGCAATCCCACAAAAGCGGCTCCATGCGCACGCTGGTCCGCTTGCCGCCGACAACCACGTTGCGACAGACCGCGCGCATGGATTCCGGCGCCGTGTCATCGGGATTGGTCGGGGGGCGACGTTTTGCGGCCATCTGAACCGTCCGTCCTATTGTCAATATTCTCTCTCAGTTGTGCGGAACATATTGAACCGAAGTGTATGTGACAATGGGTTGTTCAGGGTATTATGACAGCTGTTCCGGAAAATGGGTTTTCGGAACGTTTTTGTTACAGATGGCATCAATTTGTTGCTGGCGGGAAACCGGCAGAGACAGCCTGCGCGGGATGGGTATGATGAGTGCCCGAGCCGACCGTCCAGCCGCAAGAGACGCCCCATGACGACCCGTCCCCCGATCAGCCAGCGTCCCCGCCTGACCCCCGGCGTGCCCTTGGGGGGAATCGCTGCGATTGTCGTCGCCATCGGCACGATCAGCTGGGCGGTGGCCGTCGGGGACAAGGGCGGGGAAAGCCAGAGCCAGAAGCTGGGCAAGGCCATATCACTGGCCATCGACAGCCACGGTATCCGGGCCGGCATCGAAGATCGCGTCAAGGACCGGATTGAGGAAAAGCTGGCCGCCAAGCGCGCGGAACGGGGTTGGGAGAGCCGCAGCGGCGACAACCGGGCCGTGGACATGGGGGCCATCAGCCGCTCCGTGTCGGAATCCCTGGACCGTGCCGCCAAGCTGGCTACGGCCAAGGCGGAGCAGTCACGCGACCGCCATGACAGCGACATCCGTTATCTGGACCGCACGACGGCCCCCGACGGGACCAATCGTCTGGCAGCCATGGCCGATGCCCCCTCGGGCCTGCGCCTGGCCAATGTGGTGGGCAATGTGAAGATCAAGGTCGTGGATCAGGCCGACGGCATCCTGTTCACGCTGGAGAACAGCCGAAAGCGCTACAATCTGTCGATCGAGGACGGGGTGCTGTGGATCACCGGCCCCGGTCCGCAAAGCCAGCCGCCCGTCACGATGGAGGTGTCGGTACCGCGCGGCACGCCGCTGCTGGTCAATAATTTCACGGGCGACCTGACCGTGGAGGGCGACCTGCAGGCGCCGGCCCGGCTGGAGCTGGCCTCGGGCACCATGGCGCTGGGCGGGCTGGAGTCGGTGCGCGTGCGCATCACCCAGGATGGCAGCGTCAGCCTGGGCGATGTGAAGGGGCTGGCCGCCGTGCAGGTGTCCGGCCGCGGTGATGTGAAGCTGGGCGATGCCGGCCGGGTTGCCATCGACCTGCCCGGTCAGGGCGATGTTGAGCTGGGCCGTGTCGCCGACGGGTTGACCCTGTCCCTGCCGGGTCCCGGCAGCGTCAAGGCGGCGGAAGTGAGCGGCAGCCTGGATGCCGCCATTCCCGGTCCCGGCACCCTGTCGGTCGGCGGCGGTGCGGTGGACAGTCTGGCCGTGGGCGTCACCGGTCCCGGCACCGTGGATTTCGGGGGCAGGGCCAAGGACCCGCGCGTGCTGCTGACGGGACCCGGCCGGGTGACGCTGGCCGGGCATGAGGGCCAGCCCAAGATCTACCATGTCGGTCCGGGCCAGGTGACCCTGTCACGCTGAGGCGGCGACCGGCCGCGTCACGCGACGCAGGGTCAGGTTCAACCGCCCGCCGCCCGGCAGCAGCCGGGAGGAGCCGACGCGCAGCCGGTCCACACCGTGATAGAACAGCCGCGAGGGGCCGGCAAAGACCATGACCGTCCCGCTGTCGATGGGGAATGACCGCGTCCGGTCGCCACGCGCCGGCCCGCCCAGGCGGAAGATGGCCGTGTCCCCCAGGGAGATGTTCAGGATCGGGGCGCCGTAATCCTGTTCATCCTCGTCACGATGCAGGGACAGTCTGGCCCCCTCCCCGCGATAGCGGTTGATCAGGCAGCATTCCGGATCGTGACCATAGGCGGTCAGCTCACGCCACAGCGACAGCAATGTATCGGGAAGCGCCGGCCAGGGCCGCCTTGTCAGCGGATGGACGGGGGAATAGCGGTACCCCTGTCGGTCGGCAACCCAGCCCTGGCTGCCGGCATTGGTCATGTCGATGGAGAAGGGGCGCCCCGTGCGGGGCATGACATAGCGCATGAAGGGTGCGTCCCCTTCCACCGCCTCTACCCAATCGACCAGCCCCTGCTGCTCTGCCCGGTCCAGCCGCGCCGGCAGCAGACGGAATCCGTCTCCGTTCTGCATTGATCCTTTCCCTTCGGGGCGCCCGCGGCGGCGAAATGACGGGCCGACACGCGACTTTCACGCGCCAATCATGGACTCTGCGGATCAACGCGCCTAGATTCATCATCATGAGAGACGAAGCCTTCGACAGCGAACTGGTCGGTGACTGGAACCCCGTGGCCCTGCGCGGCGGGATCGTCAGCCTGCGCGTGCCGGCGGACTGGCAGCGGCTGTCGCGTGACGATGGCGGCCTGGCCTTCCAGTCACCGGGACCGGACCCGGTCGATCTGCTGATCTCCGTCACCACCTATCGCAACCCCTATGGCGTGCGCGCCGACGAGGCGATTCAGTATCTGGACCGGGAGAATGTGCTGCCGCGCGGCATCACCCCCTCGGTGGAAGAAGGCGACGACCAGGACGGGGACGAGGGCGAACGGCAATGGATTGCCTATGCCGTGTCGCAACCGCCCGAACGTCAGGTCTTTGTCTGGAAGGTCGCCGATTTCCAGCCACCCGACCACGTACAGGTTGCCACCCTGCAATTGCTGGTACCAGCCACCAGCGCCAGCGCACCGGAGCTGTCGGCCCTGATCGACCGGCTGGGAGAGGAGGCGGCGCGCATCCGCTTCCATCCAGGCCCCGTGCAGGGCCCGGTGCAGCGCGTGACCATGCGCAATGTCTGGCATGGCGACAGCGTGCGGTTCCGCCTGCCCTGGGATTGGCGCACCAACGTGGAGGAGGAGCTGACCCTGTTCTACCGTGAACAGGAGGGCACGGGCACGCTGCGCGTGGCCATGCACAGTTTCGATCATGAAGGCAATGACGCCGAAATCCTCTCCCGCGCCGTTCTGCGCCAGACGGCGGAACAGTTCTCGCAGGGTCCCGAGGGCCGGCAGGGCGAAGGGTCGCTGGAATGGCTGCCCGATGGCGAGGTGATGGCCCGCTTCGTCACCGATGGCGAAGAGAATGGGGAGAAGCTGCGCTTCTTCCTGTGGCTGCGGGGTGCCGCCCTGGAGGGGCGGACGACCGTGGCCCTGTTCAGCCTGGCCTTCCCGCGCGCATCCTGCGGCGGGGAGCTGGAACGCTCCACCCTGTCCATGTTGGAGCAGGAGATTCGCCGCGCTGTCGTCGGCATCACCGACTGTACGGAGGTCGACCCCGATGACGATCCGATGATCGACGGCTTCAGCCTGACCGATCTGCTGGATGGCAACGGTATCGACGATGACGACGATGGCGATGAGGAAGAAGATGCGCCATCCCTGTTCGGCCCGCCCGGCCTGACCGGAAGCACGTCTGAAGCCGACGATGCGGACGAAGACGGCGAAGACGCCACCGCCGAGGCCGGCGATGATGACGATGACGATGGTGGGACCTTCGGCGGGGGCACGGCCGGGTCCTGCTGATGGCGGCCATGATGGCGGTGCAGTCGGACGGACTGTGATCCGCGTCACACTTCCCCCTTGCCAACCGGGGGGGCCGTGGCCCATTTGAGCATTCGGGATCCGCCACCGAAAAGCCTGCCCCGTCCATGCCCGACAGCCTCCGCTCCCTGATCCTCGACCAGCCCGCAGCCGCCGAAGCGTCAGGCGGCGTCATTGATCGCCTGTGCCAGGCGGGTCTGCGTCCGACCCGGCAACGCATTGACCTGGCCACATTGCTGTTCCGGGCCGGGCACCGGCATGTGACCGCCGAACTGTTGCACGCCGAAGCCGTGGCCGCCGCCATCAAGGTATCGCTGGCCACCGTCTACAACACGCTGAACCAGTTCCGCGATGCCGGTCTGCTGCGCGAGGTGGTGGTGGAGGCGGGCAGCACCTGGTTTGACACCAATACCGCCTGTCACCACCATTTCTTCCACGAAGGCAGCCGGCACCTGCAGGATATCGCCGCTGACCAGCTGTGCGCGCCTGACCTGCCCTGCCTGCCGCCCGGCACCTGCCTGTCGCGCGTGGATATCATCATCCGCCTGCGCGACGGCGGCTGATCCCGGACCGGGCGGCGTCGCCCCCCGGAAAAACAGACTATCCCGAATTCACATCGCCATCATTGCGGGGGCAGGCGGTGGCCTTTACACTGCAGCGCAGAACGTCAAGCCCGTATCGGCCCCTTCCGGCCGGCCAGGGCGGGGGACCGGATGCGCAGAGTCTTGATAGGCGGCCTGGCCCTGCTTGCGGGCGTTCAGGTCGCCGGCACAGCCGTGGATTTCCAGGCCGGGTGGCATGATTACCGGATCGCCGCGGAGATCGCCAATCTGAAGCAGGTCAGCAGCGGCCTGCTGGTGGCGGCGCGCGATCACGGGATCGAAGCCGGCATGATCAGCCTGGTGCTGGAGGCCGCGCGTCTGCCGGGCTCCCCGGAAGCGGCCCTGCGGCCACAGATCGACCGCCACCGCGAGGAAGCCGACCGCAACGCCCAGGCCGCCCTGGACAAGCTGGCCACCATGCCGATGGAAAGCGCGCTGGGCGAGGACATGGCGTCGCTGCGCGTGGCACTTGCCCGCGTGCATGAACAGCGCGGCGTGCTGGACAAGCTGCTGGCCCGCCTGCAGGACGGGCGCACGCTGGAAGCGGCCGGGACCAGCCCCGTGGAAACGGCCAATATCATCGCCGACTGGCAGGATGCCTCGCAATCCTACACGATGGCCCTGCTGACCCTGCTGCGTGAGATCAACCGCCCCTCCCTTTCCATGGGCGGGGAAGCTGGCGCCGCAGAAATGCTGACGCGGGAGGCGATTCGCCTGCGCAGCGAGGTTGGCCAGGATATGGGGCTGCTGTACCGCACCATCATGGGCGGTCCCCTGCCCCCAGCGGCAGAACGCGAAGCCACATCGCTGGCCGAGATGCAGATGGCATGGCGTCTGGTGCGGGAGGCCAGCGACCCGTCCATGCTGCCGGACAGTACACGCGCCGCCCTGGACCAGATGGCCGCCGCCTTCACCCAGCGCTATCTGCCGCTGCGCACGGCCATCCTGGATGCCGCCGCGCGCGGCGAAGTGCGGGGGCGCCTGCCGGAACTGCTGCGCAACGGCACGGGTGTGCTGAATGCCGCCAGCGATCTGGTGGGAGAGGCGGTGAACGCCGCAGCCCAGGCGACGGAGCGCACGCGCATTGTCGCGGCCCGGCGGCTGTGGATGGACATGTTCGAGCTGCTGGTGGCCATGGCGGCCCTGGTCTTCGCCACCTGGCTGATCCGCCACCGCGTGCTGACGCCCATCCAGCAGATGACCGACGCGATGCGTGCCCTGGCCGGTGGCGACCATTCCGTGGCCTTGCCCAATTTCAAGGGCGTGGGCAAGGAGATCGCAGCCATGGCCGCGGCCGTCCGCGTGTTCAAGGAGAACGCCCGACAGCTGCGCAGCGAGAATCGGGAACGCAGCCGCATGGAACGGTTGCTGACGGTTGAACGCGGCATCCTGGAAATGGCGGCCGCAGGCGCGCCGCTGGCCGATGTGCTGGCCGCCCTCTGCCGCGGGGTAGAGGAGCAGCTGGACAATGCCCGCTGTTCCATCATGCTGCTGGGCGAGGACAGGATCCATATGACCGTGGGTGCCGCGCCCAACCTGCCGGCCTCGATGTCCAGCGCCTATGAGGGGGTGGCGATCGGACCGGATGTGGGGTCCTGTGGATCGGCCATCTACCGTCGCACGCCCATCATCGCGGCCGACATTGCCAGCGATGCCCGGTGGGCGCTCTACAAGCATATCCCGCTGGCCGTGGGGCTGAAATCCTGCTGGTCGCTGCCCATCCTTTCGGGCGACGGGGAAGCGCTGGGGGCCTTCGCCATCTACAGCGACAGCGTGCGCGAGCCGCAGGAATGGGAGATGGAGCGGGCACGCCGCGCCGTGCAGCTGGCCGCACTGGCCATCACCAGCCGCCGCGCCGCCGAACAGCTGGAGGCGGCCAAGGCGCAGGCCGAGCTGGGCAGCCGCACCAAATCCGAGTTCCTGGCGAACATGAGCCACGAGCTGCGCACGCCGCTGAATGCCATCATCGGCTTTGCCGAGGTGCTGGAAAGCGAGCTGAAGGCCGATGACAAGACCGGCCAGAACAGCGGCACCGTCGCCTATGCCGGAGACATCATCGCCTCTGGCCGCCATCTGCTGACCCTGATCAACGACATCCTGGATGTGTCGAAGATGGAGGCAGGCCGCGTGGAACTGCGCGAGCGCATCTGCGGCATGGAGGAACTGGTCCGTGGCTGCGAACGCATCGCGCGGGCCCGCGCCATGGAACGCCGCCTGAATCTGGCGGTGGAGGTGGCGGACGGCATGCCCCCCATCCTGGTCGATGATGTGAAGTTCAAGCAGATCGTGCTGAACCTGCTGTCCAACGCCATCAAGTTCACCTCTCCGGGCGGCACGGTGAAGTTGGTGGCCAGCGTTGATCCGGCGCGTGGCGTGTCGGTGGCCGTCAGCGACACGGGCATCGGCATCCGGCAGGAGGATCTGCAAAAGGTGTTCGTACCCTTCCATCAGGTCGACAATGTCTATGCCCGCAGCAATCCGGGCACGGGTCTGGGCCTGACCCTGTCCAAGGGTCTGGCGGAACTGCATGGCGGGCGGCTGACCATTGACAGTGTCTTTGGCGAAGGCACCACCGTCACCCTGACCCTGCCGCCGTCGCGCATCGTCTGGGCGGAAACGGCAAGCCTGCCCTTGCCGGTGTCGATGCGCTGAAAGCGTCACACATCCTGACCTCTCGCGCGCTTGACGCGGGGGATGGCTTTGCGCCTACTGCCGTCCGGGGCGACGCCGGGCCCATTTTTCCGTCACAGCAGGACCGTCCAGAGCATGATCGATCATCACCGCGCCCTGATCTACGCCATGGTGCTGACCGCGGCATCGGATGGCAACATGACGGACACCCAGGTGCATGCCATCGGGGAAAGCATCCGTTATCTGCCGGTTTTCCAGGATTTCCATGTCGACCAGCTGCCCGATGTTGTCCGGGAATGCGGGGAAATGCTGCGCGATCCCACCGGGGCGGAAAACGCCATCGACCTGATCCACCGTTCCCTGTCTCGCGGCCTGCGGGAGACGGCCTATATGCTGGCCTGTGAGGTGATCGCGTCGGACCAGACGGCCAGTGACCGCGAACTGCACCTGCTGGAACTGCTGCGCCACGGGCTGGAGTTGGACCGGCTGACCGCGGCCGCCCTGGAACGCGGCGCCCGCGCCCGCTATACGGTGGCCTGAACCATGGCGGCCGGTGGCTTGCGTCCGCCGGCCGTGGCCGGCTGGTGCCTTTACGATTGGGCCATGTCGGCCTTCAACACGGTCATCGGCACCTTCGTCTTTTCCGTCTATTTCACCAAGGGCGTGGCAGTCAGTCCCGACCAGGGGTCGGCTGACTGGGCTTTCATGCTGGGCCTGTCCGGTCTGGCCATCGCCGTCCTGTCGCCTGTGCTGGGCGCCATCGCCGACCGGGGAGGGCCCATCAAGCCCTGGCTGGCCGGCTTCACCATCGTTGCCATTACAGGTTCGATCCTGCTCTGGTCCATCCAGCCAGACCCCGCCTATGTGCTGCCGGCCCTGCTGCTGGTCGGCATTGCCACAACGGCATTCGAACTGGCCAATGTCTTCTACAACGCGCTGCTGCCCGTCGTGGCCCCGCCCAGCCATCTGGGCCGTGTTTCAGGCTGGGGCTGGGGGGTCGGCTATATTGGCGGCCTGGGCTGCCTGATCTTGTGCCTGACATTGCTGCTGCGGGCCGACCCGCCCCTGTTCGGCCTGATCGACAAGACAGATGCGCAGCCCGTGCGCGCCACCTCCGTCCTGGTCGGGGTCTGGTACGGGCTGTTCGCACTGCCATTGTTCCTGCTGGTGCCCGACCGGGTGCGCGGCGCCGGCGTCACGGCGGCCATAGCGGTCCGCGAAGGGCTGGTGACCCTGGCGGCAACGCTGCGCAAGATGCCGGCCCACGGCAATACCGTGCGCTATCTGATCGCCAGCGCCTTCTGGCGCGACGGGATCAATACCGTCACGGCCTTCGGCGGCATCTATGCCGGTATCGTCTTCGGCATGGTGGAAGCACAGCTGATCCTGTTTGCCATCCTGCTGAACGTGTCGGCGGGGCTGGGTGCCATCGGCTTTGCCTGGGCCGATGACAGGATCGGGGCCAAACCTACCCTGATCATCAGCCTGATCGGCCTGATCATCACCGGCGGCTCCATGGTGCTGATCGGCACACCGTGGTGGGCCTGGGCGCCGGCCCTGTCGCTGCCGCTGGATTTCACGCCCGATCAGCAATGGCTAGTGCTGCTGGGCATGGGGCTGGGCATCTTCTTCGGCCCGGCCCAGGCCGCCGCGCGATCGATGATGGCGCGTCTGGCGCCACCGGGGCTGGAGACGGAATTCTTCGGCCTATACGCCCTGTCGGGCCGGGCCGTCGGCATCATCGGCCCCCTGGCCTATGGCACCGCCGTCACGGCCCTGGGCAGCCAGCGCGCCGGCATGGCCACCGTCATCTTCCTGTTCATCGCCGGCCTGGGGCTGCTGGCTTTCGTGCGCGAAAAACGCTGAAGCCTTGCACCACCGGCCATTTGCCGGGATAAAGGTCCAAATTGACAACGTTATCAATCGGGCGGAGGCGATGATGCGCAAGGGCGTGCGGTGGATGCTGGCCTGGGCGGCGCTTGCCGTGGCAGGGCCTTGCCTGGCGGAAGCGGTACCGGCGGACAAGGTCGCGGTACAGCTTTTCAGCCTGCACAAGGATCTGGAGCGCGATCCCGCCGCCACGCTGGCCCGCATCCGGGCCATGGGGCTGACACAGGTGGAGGCCTACAATACACTGGGCCTGTCGCCCCAGGCCTTCCGCACCCTGCTGGACCAGGCCGGCCTGACGGCGGTCGGCAGCCATGTCTGGGTCGGCGATCTGAAGAACAATGTGCCCAAGATCATCGAAACCGCCCGCATCGTCGGCTATCGCTATGTCGGGGCTGCCTGGCTGAAGCCGCCGGGCACACCGGACGATCGGGGCATCGGCCCGGCGGAGATCGACAATGCCATCGAAGCCTACCGATCCGCCTGTCCGGCCCTGAAGGCCGCGGGCCTGCGCGTCATGTACCATATCCACGGCTATGAATTTGCCGCCGATGGCAGCGGTACCCTGCTGGACCGGCTGCTGGCCGGACTGGACCCGACCTGTGTCGACCTGCAGATGGATGTGTTCTGGGTGGTGAAGGCGGGGGTCGATCCCGTCGCCCTGCTGCGCAAGCTGGGACCGCGTGTGAAACTGCTGCACCTGAAGGACATGCGGCCCGGCATGAAGGTCGGTGAACTCACGGGCCATGCCCAGCCGGACGAATTCGCTCCCCTGGGTCAGGGCGTCACCGACTGGCCCGCCCTGCTGGACGCCGCCAGGGCGGCCGGCGTGGATTGGTATGTGCTGGAGGATGAATCGCCCGACGCGGCCAACCATCTGGCCAGCTCGCTTGCCTGGCTGAAGGCACAGAAAGGCCGGTGACGGCATGGCGGGGGCCGCAGGGGCCTGCTATAAGCGCCCCGCCCTTTCCGGATACAGCAACCATGACCCGCATCGCCGTCGCCGCCCTGTACCGCTTCCACCCGCTGCCCGACCATGCCCGTCTGCGCCAGCCGCTGCTGGCCATGATGACGGCGAACGGGGTATGCGGATCGCTGCTGCTGGCGGCAGAGGGCATCAATGGCACCATCGCCGGCCCTGCTGACGCCATGCCTGACGTGGTGGCGCAGATTGCTGCCATCGCCGGCGTCGCCCCCCTGGAGCCGCGCTGGTCCTATACCGACACGCCCCCCTTCGGCCGGCTGAAGGTCCGGTTGAAGAAGGAGATCGTGACCATGGGCGTGCCGGGCATCGACCCCAACGCCCGGGTCGGCACCTATGTGGAGCCAGAGGATTGGAATGCGCTGATCTCCGATCCCGACACGCTGGTCATCGACACGCGCAACAGTTTCGAGGTCGGGTACGGCACCTTCAAGGGTGCCGTCGATCCCGGCACGACCAGCTTCGGCCAGTTTCCCAACTATGTCCGGCGGGAACTGGACCCTGCCCGGCACCGCCGGGTGGCCATGTTCTGCACCGGCGGCATCCGCTGCGAAAAGGCCACGGCCTACATGCTGGAACAGGGATTCGGCGAGGTCTACCACCTGAAGGGCGGCATCCTGAACTATCTGGAACGGATCGGTCCGGCCGACAGCCTGTGGGACGGTGGCTGCTTTGTCTTTGACGAGCGCGTGGCACTGGGCCACGGGCTGGTCCCGGTATCGGCCGACCGACCTGGAAACGATCCCATCGACTGACCCAGATCAAATCGGCCCGCCGCCAAACCATGTAGAAGCCGACCGGTAAAACGGACGCGACCATGTGAACGAACGGAGCCGGGGCCTGACCATGCTGAACATCCGCCGCCTCCCCGTTGCGGGGAAAGTCACGATCTTCAACGCGCTGGGGCTTTTCATCCTGGGCAGCGTCACGCTGGCCTTGGGCTACGGGGTCATGACCAGCGTCATGGAGCGGCAGGCCATCGCCACGCAGACGCTGTCCATGCGGGTGGCACATTCGCTCCTGGAACAGACGGCGGGTGATTTCACGCTGGTCGATGGCAAGCTGGCCCACGGCGGACAGGTTCTGGACGGCAACATGGCGTTGGTCGATGCCATCGCCCAGGCAACGGGCGGCAGCGCCACCATCTTCAAGGGCGATACGCGTGTCGCCACCAATGTGCTGAAGGAAGATGGCAGCCGCGCTGTCGGCACGTCTCTGGCCGCCGGTCCGGCGCGCGATGCGGTGCTGGGGTCCGGCCAGCCCTACCGCGGCACCGTCGACATCCTGGGCAGCACCTACTATGCCGGCTATGACCCGCTGAAGGACAAGGATGGCAAGGTCGTCGGCATCCTTTATGTGGGGCTGAAGCGGGCGGACCTGCTGGGCGAATTCAACCGTGGCATCACCTGGATCGCTATCGGCGCCCTGGTCCTGGTCGTGGTCATGGCAGCCGCTGCGCTGGGTCTGGCCCGCTGGCTGCTGGCCCCGCTGGGCCGCCTGTCGGTTCGGATGGAGGAGATGCGCCAGGGCCGGCTGGACGCGCCGGTGCGCGATCTGGACAAGCTGGACGATGTCGGCGCCATGGCGCGCGCCGTGGAAAGCTTCCGCCTGACCTTGCAGGAGGCGGAGGGGCTGCGCCAGGATCAGGAGCGGCAGCGCGAACAGGCCGAACAGGCCCGCATCGCGGCCCTGCGCACCATGGCCGACACGGTGGAGGACGAAACCCGCCACGCCGTCGATCAGGTGGCTGAACAGACCAGCGCCATGGATGCAGAGGCAAAGGTGATGGCGGCCGCCGCCGACCGCATGGGCAACAACGCTCACAATGTCGCCGCCGCCGCCGAACAGGCCCTGTCCAACGCCCAGACCGTGGCCGCCGCCACCAACCAGTTGACGGCATCAATCGGGGAAATCACCAGCCAGGTGGCCCATGCCAGCGCCGTCACCCGCGACAGCGTCGCCGCCAGCGGCGAAGCCGCCACCGCGATCGAGGCGCTGTCGGAAAGTGTGACCCAGATCGGTGGCATCGCCAACCTGATCGCCGATATTGCCAGCCAGACCAACCTGCTGGCGCTGAACGCCACGATCGAGGCCGCGCGCGCCGGTGAAGCCGGCAAGGGATTCGCCGTGGTCGCATCGGAGGTGAAGATCCTGGCCAGCCAGACGGCCAAGGCGACGGAGGATATCGCCCACCGCGTGCAGGAGATCGCCTCGGTCCGCGATCGCGCCGTCACGGCGGTGCGTCATATCACCCGACAGATTGAACAGGTCGATCAGGTCGCGGCCGGCATCGCCGCCGCCATGGAGGAGCAATCCGCCGCGACCACGGAAATCGCCCGCAATGTCGAACAGACCGCCGACGCCGCGCGTGAAGTGGCGTCGCGCATCGCCGAAGTGTCGGCGGAAGCCGCCCAGACCGACCGTTGCGCCAACGATGTCCAGACCGCCGCCCACCAGATGGCGGGCAGTGTCGAACATCTGCGCCAGACCCTGGTGCGGGTGGTGCGCACAGCCTCCACCGAGGTCGACCGTCGCCGTCTGCCGCGCTACGCAGTGTCCATCCCCTGTCAGGTGGAACAGGCCGGCCGCACCCTGTCGGGCCGGGTCGTGAACCTGTCGGAAGGCGGCGCCATGCTGGATGTCGCCGGCATCGACAACGCCCGTGGCGTGCTGGTGATGGAGGGGCTGCGCCTGCCCTTCCATGCCCCGGACCATGCCGAAGGGCCGGGCCATGTGAAATTCACGCTGACGGATACGGAAAAGGCCGCGCTGCACGCCCGCATCGCCCGGTTGACGACGGGTGCCGTCGCGGCCTGAGGGCTTCCGGCTGACGTAACGTCACCTGGTTCTGCACCGGAATTTCCGCGACC
Source organism: Niveispirillum sp. FG148 (assembly GCF_057809655.1). Classification (NCBI taxonomy): domain Bacteria; kingdom Pseudomonadati; phylum Pseudomonadota; class Alphaproteobacteria; order Rhodospirillales; family Azospirillaceae; genus Niveispirillum; species Niveispirillum sp. FG148. The sequence goes on along the minus strand of NZ_JBMDKJ010000025.1, from coordinate 58,588 downwards.
GATCGTATACTTTTCCCGGCCATGCCCATTGCGCGCCACCCGTTCGCCTGCCAATCTGCTTTTCAGCAGCATTGCAGGGAGGACGGGATGCGCGGGTTTGAACAGGCTTTCACTTCGACGCAACGCAGCGGGGGAGGCCGGCTCCGCCGTGCGGCGCTGGCGGCGCTGCTGGCCGCCAGTTCCCTGGTTCCCGCCGCCCGCGCCGCTGATACGCCCGACATCCCCGCCTACATCAAGACCGATGTGAAAGCATTGGAGTCCAAGATCGTGGCCTGGCGCCGCGACGTCCACCAGCATCCCGAACTGGGCAACCGGGAGACGCGGACGGCAAAGCTGGTGGCCGATCATCTGAAAAAGCTGGGGATCGAGGTCCAGACAGGCGTCGCCCATACGGGCGTGGTCGGCGTGCTGAAGGGGGCCAAGCCCGGCCCCGTCGTCGCCCTGCGTGCCGACATGGATGCCCTGCCGGTGACGGAGCAGGTGGACCTGCCCTTCGCGTCGAAGGTCAAGGCCACCTATAACGGTCAGGAAGTGGGTGTCATGCATGCCTGCGGCCATGACGGGCATGTGGCCATCCTGATGGGCGTGGCCGAACTCCTGGCCAAGCGGAAGGGCGAACTGCGCGGCACCGTGAAGTTCATCTTCCAGCCGGCCGAGGAAGGGCCGCCGGAGGGAGAGGAAGGCGGCGCCGAACTGATGGTGAAGGAAGGCGTGCTGTCCACCGATCCCAAGCCGGAAGCCATTCTGGGCCTGCACCTGTTCTCTTCCGGCCGCGCCGGCACCGTCAGCTACCGGTCCGGCCCCGCCATGGCGGCAGCCGATGCCTTCAAGATCGTGGTACAGGGCCGGCAGACGCATGGCGCCTATCCCTGGGCCGGCGTCGACCCGGTGGTGACGGCGTCGCAGATCGTCACCGGACTGCAAACCATCGTCAGCCGCAATGTCGAATTGATCAAGGAACCGGCCATCGTGTCGGTCGGCGCCCTGCATTCCGGCGTGCGAAACAACATCATCCCCGACAAGGCGGAGATGATCGGCACCATCCGCACCTTCGATCCGGCCATGCGCGCACAGATCCATGCACGCATCCGGGAGATCGCGACGGGCATCGCCGCCAGCGCCGGCGCCACAGCCACCGTGGAGATCGACGAAGGCTATCCCGTCACCGCCAACGACGCCAAGCTGACCGACTGGGCCGCCCCGGTGCTGGAAAAAGTCGTTGGTACGGACAAGGTCACGGTCGGGCCCAAGGTCGGCGGTGCAGAGGATTTCAGCTATTTCCAGCAGAAAATCCCCGGCTTCTATTACTGGGTCGGCTCCACCGGGCCGGATGTGGACCCCGCCAAGGCCCCTTCCAACCATTCCCCGCTCTACAAGGTGGATGAGGCCAGCCTGCTGACCGGGACGGAAACGCTGGCGGCCCTGACGGTTGCCTATCTGAACAGCCATTGATCGCCAGAGGTAAGGCCGGCGGTTGCCCGCTGGCCGCACAGGGGGGCCGGGGGGCCAGCATGAACATGAAGAAGATCGGCGCGTCGGCTTTGGCGCTTGCGGCCCTGTTGCTGGGCGGAACCGCGATGGGAACAGCGGCCGATGCGCCCGCCATCCCGGCTTTCATCAAGCCGGATGCCAAGGCACTGGAGGCGAAGATCATCGCCTGGCGCCGCGACATCCACCAGCATCCCGAACTGGGCAACAGGGAGACGCGGACGGCCAAGCTGGTCGCCGACCACCTGAAAAAGCTGGGAATCGAAGTGCAGACAGGCGTCGCCCATACGGGCGTCGTCGGGGTGCTGCGGGGGGCCCTGCCCGGTCCCGTGGTGGCCCTGCGCGCCGATATGGATGCCCTGCCCGTGACGGAACGGGTCGACCTGCCCTTCGCATCAAAGGTCAGGACGACCTATAATGGCAAGGAAGTGGGGGTCATGCATGCCTGCGGGCACGACACCCATGTCGCCATCCTGATGGGCGTGGCCGAACTGCTGGCCAAGCGGAGGGGCGAGTTGCGCGGCACGGTGAAGTTCATCTTCCAGCCGGCCGAGGAAGGGGCGCCCGACGGCGAGGAAGGCGGCGCCGAACTGATGGTCAAACAGGGCGTGCTGAGCACCGACCCGAAACCGGAAGCCATTTTCGGCCTGCATGTCGGGTCCGACGCCCATGCCGGCTTCGTGTCCTACCGTCCCGGTCCCGCCATGGCGGCGTCCGACAGTTTCAAGATCGTGGTCAAGGGGCGGCAGACCCACGGGGCCTATCCCTGGGCCGGAACCGACCCCATCGTCACCGCCGCCCAGATCGTCAGCGGCCTGCAAACCATCGTCAGCCGCAATGTCGAGCTGATCAAGGAACCGGCCGTCGTGTCAGTGGGCGCGCTCAACAGCGGCGTGCGCGACAATATCATTCCCGACCAGGCGGAGATGATCGGCACCATCCGCACCTTCGACCCGGCCATGCGCGAACAGATCCATGTCCGGATCAAGGAGATTGCCACGGGCATCGCCGCCAGCGCCGGCGCCACGGCCGACGTGACGATCGACAAGGGCTATCCCGTCAGCGTCAACAATCCCGGCCTGACCGCCTGGGCCGTGCCCGTGCTGGAGCAGGTGGCCGGCAAGGAGAAGGTCAGCCTGGCGCCCAAGGCCGGTGCCGCGGAGGATTTCAGCTTCTATCAGCAGCAGATCCCCGGCTTCTTCTATTATATCGGGGTCACCGATGCCGACGTGCCGGTGGACAAGGCGCCATCCAACCATTCACCGCTGTTCAAGGTGGATGAAAGCGGCCTGGTGACCGGGGCCGAATCCATGGCCGCGCTGACCGTGGCCTATCTGAACTCCCACTGACCGGAGAAGCGACGATGGCCAAGATGATGAAGAACGCTATCCGGGGCACCCTGACGGCGCTGGTCGCCCTGTCCAGCCTGATGCCCGCGGTCCAGGCAGCGGAACCGCAGGCCACGGTCCCGGCCTATGTGAAGGCCGATATCCAGGCCCTGACGCCCAAGATCATCGCCTGGCGCCGCGACATCCACCAGAACCCGGAACTGGGCAACCGGGAGACGCGCACAGCCAAGCTGGTGGCCGATCATCTGAAGAAGCTGGGGATCGAGGTGCAGACAGGCGTCGCCCATACGGGCGTGGTCGGCATCCTGAGGGGCGGCAAGCCCGGTCCCGTCGTCGCGCTGCGCGCCGACATGGACGCCCTGCCCGTCACCGAGCAGGTGGACCTGCCCTTCGCGTCCAAGGTGAAGACCACCTATAACGGTCAGAATGTCGGCGTCATGCATGCCTGCGGCCATGACGGGCATGTCGCCATCCTGATGGGCGTGGCGGAGCTGCTGGCCAAACACCGGGCGGACCTGCCCGGCACCGTGAAATTCATCTTCCAGCCCGCTGAGGAAGGCGCGCCGGAGGGGGAAGAAGGCGGCGCCGAACTGATGGTGAAGCAAGGGGTGCTTTCCGCTGATCCCAAGCCCCAGGCCATTTTCGGCCTGCATCTGGGCTCGGCCTACCATGTCGGCACCGTCGCCTATCGTCCCGGTCCGGCCATGGCCGCCGCCGATATGTTCAAGATCGTGGTCAAGGGCCGCCAGGGCCATGGCGGCCGCCCCTGGACCAGCGTCGATCCGCTGGTCACCTCTGCCCAGATCCTGATGGGCCTGCAGACCATCGTCAGCCGCAATGTCGAACTGATCAAGGAACCGGCCGTGGTGACGGTCGGCGCCTTGCAGGGCGGGGTGCGCAACAACATCATCCCCGACAAGGCGGAAATGATCGGCACCATCCGCAGCTTCGACGCCGGCATGCGCGACCAGATCCATGCCCGGATCAAGGAAGTGGCTGAAAACATCGCCGCCAGTGCCGGGGCCACGGCGGAGGTGACGATCGACAAGGGATATCCCGTCACCGACAATGACCGCGACCTGACCGCCTGGGCCGTGCCCGTGCTGGAACAGGTGATGGGCAAGGACCACATCACCCTGGGGTCGAAATCCACCGGGGCAGAGGATTTCAGCTTTTATCAGCAGCAGATCCCCGGCTTCTTCTTCTGGGTCGGCGCCACGGAGCCATCGGTATCGCTGGACAAGGTGCCGTCCAACCATTCCCCCCTGTTCAAGGTGGATGAAGGCAGCCTGAGCATCGGCGCGGAAACGCTGGCATCCGTCACCCTGGCCTGGCTGGGCAGCCACTGATCCGGGCAGCGTCCCCCGCCCCCGGCATGGCACCGATGGCGTGCCTGCGGCCTTAAGGTGATTGCGAGCGGTTCGCAGGGATGGGAAAGTGTGGGCATGAGCGACCATGCCCTTACCCCCCCTGCCCCGCTTCCGGCCCTGAAATCCGCATGGCGGCGCTTCCTGCCCAACGGCTGGACCCTGTCCGTGCTGCTGATCGCGGCCCTGGTGGCGCTGCCGGTGCTGATTGTGGGCAGCCGTGTCTTTGTGTCCAGCAACGGGGTCTGGTCGCATCTGGCCTCCACCGTGCTGGGCACCTATATCGCCAATACCGTCTGGCTGGCCGGCGGGGTCGGTCTGGGCGTCACCATCATTGGTGTGGGTACGGCCTGGCTGGTGACCATGTGTCGGTTCCCGGGCCAGCGCTGGCTGGAATGGGCGCTGCTGCTGCCCATGGCCATGCCGGCCTATGTCATGGCCTACACCTATACCGACCTGTTGCAGTTCGTGGGCCCGGTCCAGACGACCCTGCGCGACCTGTTCGGCTGGCGTCGGGCAGACTACTGGTTCCCGGAAATCCGGTCGCTGGGCGGGGCCATCACGGTCCTGTCCTTCGTTCTCTACCCCTACGTCTATCTGCTGGCCCGCGCCGCCTTTCTGGAACAGTCGGTCTGCGTGCTGGAAGTGGCGCGCACCCTGGGCGCCGGGCCCTGGCGCAGCTTTGCCCGCGTGGCCCTGCCGCTGGCCCGGCCCGCCGTGGCCGCCGGTCTGGCGCTGGCCATGATGGAGGTGCTGGCCGATTTCGGGACCGTGCAATATTTCGCCGTGGACACCTTCACCACCGGCATCTACCGCACCTGGTTTGCGCTGGGGGAGCCGGTGGCGGCCGCGCAACTGGCATCCGTGCTGCTGATGTTTGTGCTGGTGCTGGTGGTGCTGGAACGGCGCAGCCGGGGCAAGGCCCGCTATTTCCATTCCACGGGCCGTTACCGCGTCCTGCCCAGCTACCAGCTGAAAGGCCTGCGCGCCGCCGGCGCCTGGATCGCCTGCGTCACGCCGCTGCTGCTGGGCTTCGTCATCCCCATCGGCATACTGGCCCGGCTGGCCGTGGATGGCGGCGATCATCTGTTCGGCGCCAGCTTCTGGGAACTGGCGCGACATTCCTTCACGCTGGCCGGCCTGACCTCCGTCCTGGCCGTGGCCCTGGCCTGCCTGGTCGCCTATGGCCTGCGCCTGCATCCCACCCGCACCCTGAAAGGGTCGGCGCGCGTGGCCGCCCTGGGCTATGCGGTACCGGGAAGCGTCATCGCGGTCGGCATCCTGATCCCCGCCGCGCGCGTGGACAATGCCGTTGACGGTTTCATGCGCCTGCATTTCGACCTGTCCACGGGCCTGGTCCTGTCAGGCACCATTGCCGCCATCATCTATGCCTATCTGGTCCGCTTCCTGGCCGTATCGTTCAACACGGTGGAGGCCAGCCTGTCCAAGATCCGCCCGACCATGGATCAGGCCGCCCGCATCCTGGGTCAGACGCCGGGCCGTACCCTGTTGAAGGTGCATACGCCGATCATGCGCGGCAGCCTGCTGACGGCGGCCCTGCTGGTCTTTGTCGATGTGATGAAGGAACTGCCGGCGACCATGATCGTGCGGCCGTTCAATTTCGACACGCTGGCCGTCCGCGTCTACACCCTGGCCAGCGATGAACGGCTGGCGGAGGCCAGCACGCCGGCACTGGCCATTGTTGCCGTGGGCATCCTGCCCGTCATCCTGCTGTCCCGCGCCATCGCCAAAAGCCGGCCGGGGAGCGAGGGGCAATAGAGCCCCGTTATACCCATTCCCGATGATCGGTTCCGATCATCGGGACAGGTATTACTGCGTCACAGGCTGCAATTGCCGCAGCCGTTCCTCACACGCCGAACCGATGGCCTGATAGGCGCCGCCGCTGCCGGCCAGGCTGAACGTGTCGGTGGTGCGGCTGCCGCGCAGGCTGGTGCCGCGGATGACCAGGGTGGAGCCCTGGCGCAGCGACTGGGCAATGGCCCTGTCCGTCGCCTCGTCCCGGGCCCAGGCCTGTTCCCCCTCACTGAACAGCTTGAAGCTCTGCTTGCCGATCTGGACCTGCACCTCGCTGCGGTCGGCGAACGGATAGCCGGCGATGAAATTCACCACATCGAAGCTGCGTTCCGCCGGGCGGTGGGTGATCAGCAGGAAGACATCGCCACGCTTGGTGAAATCGCCTTCCTGCTTCTTGGGCCGCGACACCATCCAGCAGACAGGCCCGGACGCCTCGTCCAGCATGAAGGCGTTCCAGTCGCGGAAGATGCCGATCAGCTTCGGTTCCTGCGGGGCCGCCAGCGCAGGCCCGGACAGCAGCACCAGGGCCGGAAGGGCCAGGGCCGTCAGCCGGATCATCTGCCAGAGCGGGTTTCGCATGGGGCCTTGCCGGTTCATCTGTTGCCACGATTACCCCTTCCCCTTTAACCGAAATGGCCGGGCAAACGAAGTCCCAAAAAAATCGCACCCTTGCCGGTGATCCGATCCGCCCCATCATTCGTACTGGTTGGCATGGGACAGAGTGGCCTCTATAGTCCGAGGGCAATCGGAAAGGTGCGGCGCGGCCAGCAGGCCGGCGCCGGTGCCGTTCTTGTTACCCAAAGGATACCGCCCCCGGACATGACCGCGGAGATGGCTGACACCGCCGAGGTCGACCGGCTGAACGGATTGTTGCTGCGCGTGGCGCGGCAGCGCGACCGTCAGGCGTTCGTCACCCTGTTCCATCATTTCGCCCCGCGCCTGAAATCATTCCTGCTGCGTGCGGGGATGGATGCCGGCGCGGCGGAGGAGACCATCCAGGATGTGATGGTCACCGTCTGGCAACGGGCCGAGCAGTTCGACCCCACGCTGGCGGCGGCCGGCACCTGGATTTACGCCATCGCCCGCAACCGGCGCATCGACCGGCTGCGGCGTGACCGGCGTCCCAGCTTCGACCCCGACGACCCGGCCCTGGTGCCGGACGAAGCGGACGGGGCCGAAGAGATGATCATGGTGGAAGAAAGGGCGGCTTTGTTGCACCGGGCGATCCGGGAACTGCCGGCCGAACAGGCGGATTTGTTGAGGATGGCCTATTTCGAGGACAAGGCGCACAGCGCCATCGCCGCCGAACGGCGCCTGCCCCTGGGCACGGTGAAATCCCGCCTGCGCCTGGCGCTCGCCCGGTTGCGCAAGGCCATGGACGGCGACAGGCTGGGAGAGCCGGCATGACAAGCTATCATCCCCATCACCACCCCGATAACGACCTGCTGCTGGCCTATGCCGCCGGTACGCTGAACGAAGGCGTGTCGCTGGTGCTGGCCACCCATCTGGCCCTGTGCCCCCAATGCCGGGCAGAGGTGGCGCGCCTGGAAGAGGTGGGGGGCGCCCTGCTGACGGGCGGTGACACGGCCGCCATCAGCGAGGATCTGCTGTCCGGCGTGCTGGCCCGGCTGGATAATCCGGTTCCCGCCATCCCGCGCAGGCGGCCGCGCACGGCGCCCGGCCCGCGCCCCGTGATGCCGGAACCGCTGCGATCCTATCTCGGCGGCGATCTGGACCGTGTGCGCTGGCGCCGCACCATTCCCGGCCTGCAGGAGGCCGATATCGCCTGTCGCGGCGGGTCGGTGCGGATGATGCGCATCCGGTCGGGCATGGGCATGCCCCAGCACACCCACGGCGGCGATGAATTCACCCTGGTGCTGCAGGGCGGCTTCTCCGATGCGGGCGGCCATTATCTGCGTGGTGATTTCGCCGCCACCGACCCCAGCGTCGACCATCGGCCTGTGGCTGATGATGACGGCGATTGCATCTGCCTGGCCTTCACCGATGCGCCCCTGCGCCTGACGGGCCGCTTCATGCGCTGGCTGAACCCGCTGCTGCGCGGGTGAGGAAGCATCAAACGCAGGGCCCGCCGATCCTTACGGATCGGCGGGCCTTTCTGCGTCAGGCAACCGTCTGCTGCCCACGCGTCTTGTAGAGCGAGTAGAGCACGCCCGTGGCCAGCAGGCCGAAGGTCACGGACAGGGAGATGGCGGGGTCCAGCTTGCCATAGACCTGGTTCCAGAAGATCTTGCCGCCGATGAACACCAGCACCACGGCCAGCGCATATTTCAGGTAATGGAAGCGATGGACCATGGCGGCCAGCGCGAAGTAAAGCGCGCGCAGGCCCAGGATGGCGAAGATGTTGCTGGTATAGACGATGAACGGGTCGGTGGTGATGGCGAAGATCGCCGGCACGCTGTCCACCGCAAACACGATATCGGCGAATTCCACCATCAGCAGCGCCAGGAACAGGGGCGTGGCCCAGCGCACAACCCGGCCCGTCTTGGGATCGGGCGCCTTCACGAAGAAGGCATTGCCATGCAGCCCATCCGTGACGCGCAGATGACGGCGCAGGAAGCGGACCATGGCATTGTCGTCCAGCTTCTTGTCATCCTTGTCGGCGATGAACAGCATCTTCAGGCCGGTCAGGATCAGGAAGCCGCCGAAGATATAAAGCAGCCAGTCAAATTCGGTGACCAGGGCCGCACCGGCGCCGATCATGATGCCGCGCAGGATGATGACGCCCAGGATGCCCCAGAACAGCACGCGGTGCTGATACAGGCGGGGAATGGCGAAATAGCCGAAGATCAGGGAGATGACGAAGACATTGTCCATCGCCAGCGCCTTTTCCAAGGCGAAGCCGGTGAAATACTGCATGCCCGGCACAGGACCCAGATACCACCAGACCCAGCCGCCGAAAGCTGCGGCAATGGCGATGTAAAGGGCGGAGAGGACCAGGCTCTCCTTCACCCCGATCTCGTGGTCCTTCTTGTTCAGGACACCCAGATCGAAGACGAGAAGGGCGATGACAATGGAAATGAAAACAAGCCAGAGCCAGAGGGCCTTGCCCAGAACCGGCTCGAGCATGATCGCGGTGAGCAGCTCCATGGGAGCGCCTCCTGGTGACCAGTCGAGTGCTTGCGTCAGCGACGAGGGTTCTATCCGACATCACAGCCGACGCCTCGGCTGCCAGAGGGGCCCGGATGCGCCAGATGTAGGGTGGCGGCAGCGCCGTTCAAGGGGCTATTTTTTCATTTCCCGTACTTTCGCCACGCGGGCGAAGCGGAAGAAGGCGATGATGGCGGCCAGTTCCAACCCATAGAGCCCGAACACCCAATAGCCCTTCAGGAAGAAATAGCGGAACAGGTTGATCGGGAATTCAGTGATGGAACGCAGGGCGCCGTACCGCTTCGCCTTTCCCCTGGCCACGATCTCTTCGGCCTGGGCGGTGGAATAGCGGTTCAGCTTGGCGATCAGGTCGGCATGGTTGCGGATGGAATAATGCACGATGATCGAGCGCAGGGCCGACACGGTGCCGCTGTGCATCTGCACCGCGTCATGGGTCGTGCTGTCGGCGAAACGGCCGTGGCGGCGATCGTACAGGCGGATGTAATTGTGCCGGGGCGCGAAACGGTGCGGCCGTTGCTGGTGGGGCAGGGTCATCACCGTCTGGATCCGATAACCCTGGTGCGGTGGCGGGCCGGCGGCGAACAGGGCGCGGATTTCCGCCGCCAGTTCCGGCACCGGCACCTCGTCGGCGTCCAGGTTCAACAGCCAGTCATGGCGGCACTGTGCCTCGGCAAAGCGTTTCTGCGGGCCATAGCCGGGCCAGTCATTGTGGATGACGCGCGCGCCCAGGGACCGGGCCAGTTCCGGTGTGCCGTCGGTGCTGCCGCTATCGACCACCACCACTTCGTCCACCCAGCCGCTGATGGCCTGGATGACGGGCCCGATCCGGTCGGCCTCGTTCAGGCTGATGATGAAGACGGACAGGGGAAGCTTCGTCATGGCGGCCCTATGGGTGGGAACGGCCGGGTCCGGCCCCCTTCACTTATCACAGCAGAATGACGCCATGACCATCGCAGGCCAGCGATCCGTCACCTGACCCGGTCGAACCGTGCCGGCTTGCCGAAGAAGCGGGTGGCCAGATCGGTGACGCGGCCGCTGTCGCCTGTGGTCAGGAAGCCGACATCGCCGCGACCCACCCGGTCGAATTCCGGATGGCGTTGCAGATAGGCGGCGAGGCTTTTGGCCGTCAGATCGGGTTGTGACAGCACCTCCACCCCCGATGGCAGGGCCGCCGTGAACAGGTCGGCCACCAGCGGATAATGGGTACAGCCCAGCATGACCGCCTGCGGCGCCTGACCGTCCAACTGCGTCAGCAGCCCGTCGGCATAGCGGCGGACGGCATCTTCCACCCGCGCCGGCGGGGCATCGGCCTCGATCAGGGGGACCAGGCCGGGGCAGGCCTGCTGCACCACCCGCACCTCCGGCGCGCGGGCCGCGATCTCGCGCGGGTAGGCGCCGCTGTCGACGGTGCGGCTGGTGGCGAAGATGCCGATGGTCCGCGCCTCGCCTGCCTGCCGGCTGGCGGCGACATCGGCCATCCAGGGCACACCCGTCACCGCCTCCACCATGGGCACCAGCACGCCCAGCACGCGCCGGTCGGGCCAGGCCTGGTCCAGCCAGGTCTGCTGCAACCGGCGCAGCGCCACGGCCGACGCCGTGTTGCAGGCCAGGATGACCAGCCCGGCCCCCCGATCGAACAGGCGCGACACGCCGTCCAGGGTCAGTTGATAAATCTCTTCCGGGGTGCGATCGCCATAAGGCGCATCGGCATGGTCGCCCAGATACAGGAAATCATGACCGGGCAGGGACCGGTGCAAGGCACGCAGCACCGTCAAGCCACCATGACCCGAATCGAAAACGCCGATCATTCCCGAACCCACTCCCAGACCCGATTTCCGCTGTTTAGCACGGGTTTGCGGCGATGGCAGGGCATTTCACCTGCGACCGCTTGCCAGCAGGCGTGCGCTGTGCGTAACTCCGCCACCGCACCGGTTTTCATCTCCGTCGGAGAGTTCGTCTGTCCATGTCCGCGCTGATCCGTACGCTGTTCGCCGCCTCGCTGTCGCTGGCTACCCTGCCGGCCCTGGCCGCCACCCAGGACAATAACCGCCCCGTCGGCCCCACCATGGGCGATATCGTCCGTCAGGCCGAACAGCCCGCCCGCCCGGCCGCCGCCCCGGCCCCGCTGCCGCAGAGCAACGCCCCGACCATGGGCGATATCGTCAAGCAGCAGGATGCCCAGGCCAAGGCCGCCCAGGCCGCCGCCCCCGGTTGTTCGCGCCCCAAGCCGCCGGGCACCCTGCCCGATGGTTCCAAGGCGACGGAAGAGGAGATGCGCAAGGCCCAGGTGGCCGTGAAGACCTATGTCACCGAGTCCGAGGCGTTCAACGCCTGCCTGGACAAGCTGGTGAAGGCCACGTCGGCCAAGATCACCGTGCGTGAATATATGGCCCTGATTCAGCAATATGATCTGACGATCACGGCCATGCAGATCTTCGCCGACCGCTTCAACGAACAGCTTCACATCTATCGCGCCAAATCCGCGCCGGCAAAGCCGTAACACCAGGGTTGGACGGGAGGCGACCCGGTTGATCGGCCGGGTCACCCGGATATGGCGCAGAAAGCGGATCGGAATGGCCCTCACGCGTCGTTGGCGGCGGGCAGTTCCTCATCAAACATCGTGTCATGATCGGGGAACCGGTCTGCCAGGGCCGATGGATCGGCAGCGCACAGGCCACGATCGGTAACGAACCCGTCGGTCAGCGTCAGCGGCAATATCTCCCGCCCCGGCGCCATCAGCGCCGTCGGCGTCATGGCCTGCCATTGGATGGCCGACGAGGGCAGGCAGACATGAATGGCCACCCCCGCCTTCCGCGCAACACGCACCAGATCGGGATATCCGGCAGGCACCAGACAGTCGCCGCGGGGTGAAGCGCGCATGGCCGCGACGAACACGCGCTCCACGATTCCGCGCTGGACAAGGTCGGTCGCCCCGGCCAGATCGACGGGACTGTGGGGAATGCCGGCTTCGACCATTTCCCATGCCGCAAGCGGCCCGACGGTAATGACATGCGGCGGCGCCACATCCTCGCCCAGCACACCGCCGGTGGCCAGACGCAGATCAACCTGTTCCTGCGCCAGGAACAGACCGGCCGACGCCGCGCCCCAGCCCACGCCACCCAGCCATCCTGGTTCCGACAGCAGTAATAGGGTCTGCGGTCGACCGCCCCCGCCGCCGGGTCCGATTCGCCGCATCAGTCCCATGGCGTGACGGCCGATGGCCAGATTGGCGGCCAGTTCCTCTGCCGCGATGGCGTCGGCTTCCACATAGCCGCGCTGCGGCCGGTCACCCGGCGGCGTCACGTCGAACACTTCCCGCATGCGGTCCAGAACACCGCGCAGCCGCGGACAGCGCGGGTCGCTGGCCGCCAGGGCGTGCCAAGCGGTCATGATCGGGACCATGTCGGGGTCGCGCCGCGCCGCCAGTGCCAGACCATAGGCCGCAGCCACAGACACCAGACCTGCCCCCTGGACCACGCCGGCCGCGATCGCCGACAGCACCTCTCCCGGGGACGTCAGGCGACGCATCAGGCACTGCGCTGGCAAGGCGGTTTGATCAATGACCTCCACACTCCAGCCATCATCCGCCAGCCAGATGGACTGGTGCCGCATGTAGCGCCATGAAGGTGGGTCTGTCGGCATGGACATCCTGGGATCAGTTCCGGGGCCACCATGGCGTGCCCGTCACATGCGGGTCAAGCCGAACCCGACCTGCGTATCCCAATAGCCTACGCGACATCCGGATGGGTGTGGCCGGATAATCGCGTGACGATCGGCGTGACAGTTTGCCTACTATGAGAAGTTGCAGAGCCGAGTGTAGTGAACCTGCCTTGCATCCTGGGCGTTATCGACCCTGCGAATTCCGTTTGCACCGGCAAACACGGCACCTTGGCGGGTTTCCAGCAACAGTTCCCACTTTCCTGTCCGAATCGATATGAAACTCAGCGTCCAGATCATCAATACGCCCGAGGCCCTGGCAAGGATCAGGGACGGATGGCAGCGGCTGACAATGTCGCAGCCGGAAAATACCCTGGTCTTCACCAGTTGGGATTATGTCCAGGCCTATGTCTCCTGCCTGCAGCCGCCGGGTTGGCTGGTGGTCGCCTTCTTCGAAGAGGGTTCCACCGTTCCCGCCGCGATCTATCCCCTGTCGATCTATAATATCGAACATGCGGGCGGGGTGTCGCGGGCCTGCCGGCCGCTCGGCGTCCCCTATTTCCCCTATGTGGAGTTTCCCGTCCGGGGGGATATCTGTACGCAACTGACGCGAGCCTTGCTGATCGACGTCCTGCGCGATCTGATGAAGGTTGAAATCGTCTTCCTGGGGCCGCTGCGGGCAACGTCGCCCACCTATGTCGGCCTGCTGGAAAGTGTGGAGCCGGGCGCCATGAAGGTGCTGGGCACGGTTTCATATGGCCAGATCGAAACCCGCAGCGAGAGCTTCAGCGATTATCGGCGTGGCCGCAAATACGCCACCGTACGCGATGCGGAGCGCTGCGAACGCCGTCTGGCCGAACTGGGCCGGCTTGAATTCCGATCCCCTGACCGGGGTTGCGATGTCGCCGTCGTCACCCGCGCCATCTGCACCCTGAACGAACAGAAATTCGGAGACCAGCACATTCACGCCGGTCGCGGCGAGTGGAAGGATTTCCTGGTCGATCTGATGGGCCGTCTGGCCCCTTCCGGTGTGCTGGAAGCATCCACGCTGATGCTGGACGATCGGATGATCGCCGGCTGCCTGGGCTTCGTCCACAAGGGCCGCTACTACTACTATATAGTCTCATACGACCCGGCCTATGCCGCGTACTCCCCGTCCAAGGTCTTGCTGGTCGACCTGATCAAGCGCGCTTTCCGGGAGAAGATGACCTTCTGCTTCGGTGGCGGCACCTATGCCTACAAGGAAGACTGGTGCCATAGCTGGGGCGCGGCGCGCGTGCCGGTCATCTTCCTGAATCCGGCGCTGCGACCGTTCCTGGAACCGGCCCTGACGCTGGAACGGCTGGGGGATTTCATCGGCCGTCGATAGGCCGGCCGGTCACGCCGCCGCCAACTTGCCGACAAAACCCTCCACATCACCGCGCAGGGCAGCAGCCTGCCCCGCGACGCCATGCGCCGTTCCGGACAGATGGCACGAGGATTGACCCGTCATTTCAGCAACTTCGCTGATACCCATCAGATCCTGGCGCACATCTTCGGTCCCGACGGCCGCCGCCTGTACATTGCGCGTGATCTCCGCCGTGGCGGCCGATTGCTGCTCCACAGCCGCGGCGATGGCCCCCGTCATCGACCGGATGCGTTCAATGGTGTCGACAATGCCGGTAATGGCAGCCACGGACCCTTGCGTGGCGTTCTGCACCCCACCGACACGTCGACGGATATCCTCCGTCGCCGACGCAGTCTGCGTGGCCAGGGCTTTGACCTCCGACGCGACGATGGCGAATCCGCGCCCAGCCTCTCCCGCCCGTGCGGCCTCGATCGTGGCATTCAGCGCCAGCAGGTTGGTCTGGGCCGCAATCCCGTCGATCAGATCAACGATTTCCCCGATCTGTCCCACAGCCTGGGCCAAGGCGGTGATATCATTGGCCGTGCGTTGCGCGCCCTCCGCCCCCTCCCCCGCCAAGCCGGCGACATGGGCGGACTGACGGCTGATCTCGCGGATACTGGCCACCAGTTCCTCCGTCGCGGCCGCCACCGTCTGTACATTGGCGGAGGTGCGGTTGGAAACCACGGCGGCGTCGGCCGTGCGCTGGGCCGCTGATGTGGCCGCGCTTTGCAGGCTGCCCGCCTGCGCCTGCAACCCGTCGGCATTGCCCGCCAGATCGTTGACAATGGCCTCCATCCGGCCGACGAACTCGGAGACCAGCCGGTCGCGCATGGCCTGGCGCGCCGCCTCGGCGGCCTCCGCCTGTTTCTGTTCGCGCGCCAGGCGATCTGCCCGTTCCATCCCTTCGCGGAAAACGGCCACGGCGCGCGCCATGGCGCCGATCTCGTCTTCCCGCGCCGTATCAGCCAGCGTCACCGTCAGATCATTGGCCGCCAGCCGGTCCATGGCCCCGATCAGGCGGTTGAGGGGAGAGGTGACCCCCCGCAGGGCCACCACCAGCGACAGGGCGATACCGCCCATTGTGCCCACCAGCGCCGTCAGCGAAAGCATCCAGCTGGTCAGCCGCTCCAGCATATGCAGGTCGGCGGTCAGGCCGGCAACCGCCTTCTCCAGCCGGGTAATATACGGATCGGCTTGTTCCGACGCCGTCCTTTCCGCTGCGCGAACCTTCTCCCGGAACAGGGCGTGAGCCTCTGCCACCTTGCCATCCAGCGCCAATGCCCGCACCTCACGCAGGGCCGCGATCACGGGGCCCTGGGCGTTGGCAATGCTGGCGGGGTTGCTGTCCGGCACGGGCGTCTGCAGAGTCCGCATGGTCGCCACAGCCGCCTCCATCGCCTCCAGCCGCTTATCGAAGCGCCCGGTGATGGACGCCCTGCCATCGGCCGGTTCGAAGATCAGGTTCAAGGCATCGCGCTGCAGGGCCCGGCTGACGGAGCGCAACTCGCCCGCGCCCAGTGCTGCGGCGTTTGTCTGATTGAGGGCGTCGGTGGCGGCGTTGACGCGGGCCTTGGACCAGAGTGCGGCGGCTGTAACAGCCAGCGCGACCGCGGACAAGATGGCGACCGGGGCGAGGATCTTCATCGACAGGCGCATGCGTTCCGCTCCCTTGTTGATGAACCACCGGCAAACAACTGGGAATGCCCTGCGGGAGAGGCGTTTATCGACGCCCCTTTCCATGATGCGCAACAGCCGGGAAAGTTCGTGCCGGACAGCATACATCCCGTGAGCGTCAGGAGAAGTCCTCGCCAGATGTGCATAAGGCTAGTTTCATCATTTCCCGGAAATCACCGGACTGGCGACCTTCGTGCAGACAGGGATCGACCATAGAAAAAGGGCCGCACCCGGCGGGTACGGCCCTTTTTCCAGTTGTCGTGAGTCCGGCGGCCGGTCAGCGCGGCGCCAGCACCATGATCATCTGCTTGCCTTCCAGCTTCGGCATCTGTTCGACCTTGCCCAGATCGTCCAGTGCCTCGCGGACCTTGACCAGCACGGCCATGCCGATGTCCTGGTGAGCCATTTCACGGCCACGGAATCGCATGGTCACCTTGACCTTGTCGCCTTCTTCCAGGAAGCGGCGCATGGCCTTCATCTTGATCTCGTAATCATGCTCGTCGATGTTCGGACGCAGCTTGATTTCCTTGACCTCGATGATCTTCTGCTTCTTGCGGGCCTCGTTGGCCTTCTTCTGCGCCTCGTACTTGTACTTGCCATAGTCGAGGATCTTGCAGACGGGCGGATCGGCGTTGGGGCTGACCTCGACAAGGTCAAGCCCGGCCTCTTCCGCGGCGAACAGGGCGTCGCGCAGGCTGACGACACCGACCATCTCACCATTGGCGTCGACCAGGCGGACAGAACGGACATTGATTTCGCGATTGATGCGGGGACCGTCGCGTTGGGGTTCACGGTCCTGGGAGGTGGGCCTGGCTATGGAAACTTCTCCTGTTTTCCTGGGACGGCCACCCCGCGGCTTCGTCTTGCCGGGAAGGGGGTGGCGCGTCCGTTAACGTTTTTTGGGCTTGCACGTTCCGACCCTGGCGGGTCGGAACGCTGGAATAAGACCGACCCTGGCGGGTCGGAACGCCTGGATCAGAATGCTGAATCGGACGAAGCCGCTTCCGCAGGCGGACGGGCTTCTGCCGACAGATTAGCAATGGCGGCGTCCAGGGCAAGGATTTCCTGCGCATTGGAGCCCAGACGACGCACGGCAACGGTGCCTTGCTCCGCCTCGCGGGCACCGACGACCAGCATGACCGGCACCTTCTGGAGCGAATGTTCGCGGACCTTCAGGTTGATCTTCTCGTTCCGGACGTCCAGTTCGACCCGCAGACCCGCCTTGCGCAGGGCCGCCGCCACCTTTTCGGCATAGGCATCGGCATCCGACACGATGGTGGCCACGGTCACCTGGGTGGGTGCCAGCCACAGCGGGAACTTCCCGGCATAATGTTCGATCATCATGCCGATGAAGCGTTCCAGGCTGCCCAGGATGGCCCGGTGCAGCATGACTGGCCGGTGGCGACTGCCATCCTGGCCGATATAGCTGGCATCCAGACGCTCGGGCAGCTGGAAGTCCAGCTGCAGGGTGCCGCACTGCCAGGACCGGCCGATGGCGTCGGTCAGGTGGAATTCCACCTTCGGACCATAGAAGGCGCCCTCACCCGGCAGTTCCTCGAATTCCAGCCCGTTGGCGCGCAGCGCCACGCGCAGGCTTTCCTCCGCCTTGTCCCAGGTGGCGTCGTCGCCCAGACGGTTGTCGGGGCGCAGCGCCAGCTTCACGGCGATCTTGTCGAAGCCCAGATCCTTGTACACGCCCAACTGCAGGGCGAAATATTCCTTCGCCTCCTGGCCGACCTGATCCTCGGTGCAGAAGATATGGGCGTCGTCCTGGGTGAAGTTGCGGACGCGCAGGATACCGTGCAGCGCGCCCGACGGCTCATTGCGGTGGCAATTGCCGAATTCGGCCATGCGCAGCGGCAGGTCGCGATAGCTCTTCAGACCCTGACGGAAGATCTGGACATGGGCGGGGCAGTTCATGGGCTTCACGCCCAGATACTTCTCCACCCCGTCTTCGGTCACGGATTCCCGGACCTTGAACATGTTGTCGCCATACAGGTCCCAGTGACCCGACGCCTTGAACAGGCTGCTGTCATAGAGCTGCGGCGTGCGCACCTCCACATAGCCGGCCGTCATCAGCTTGGCGCGGATATAATTCTCCAGCGTCCGGTACAGCGCCCAGCCCTTGGGGTGCCAGAAGACGGAGCCGACGGCCTCTTCCTGCACATGGAACAGGTCCATCTCGCGGCCCAGCTTGCGATGGTCGCGCTTTTCCGCTTCCTCGATCTGGTGCAGATGCTCGGCCAGTTCCTTTTCGGTCCGCCAGGCGGTGCCGTAGATGCGCTGGAGCATGGCGTTCTTGGCATCGCCGCGCCAATAGGCGCCGGCCACCTTCATCAGCTTGAAGGCATGGCCGACCCGGCCCGTGGTGGGCAGGTGCGGGCCACGGCACAGGTCGTACCACTGGCCCTGGCGATAGATGGTGATCGTCTCGGACGCAGGCAGATCCTCAATGATCTGGGCCTTGTACTTCTCGCCGATCGACTTGAAATGCTCGATGGCTTCCGTCCGGTCCCATTCCTCACGCGTGAAGGGGCGGTTCTCGTCCACGATCTCGTGCATGCGCTTTTCGATCTTCACCAGATCGTCGGGCGTGAACGGAATGTCGCGGGCGAAATCATAATAGAAGCCCGTGGCGATGGCAGGGCCGATCGTCACCTGCGTGCCGGGATAAAGCTCCTGCACCGCCTCGGCCAGGATATGCGCCGCATCGTGGCGGATCAGCTCCAGCGCGTCGGCCTCGCTCTTCTCCGTCACGATCTCCAGACGGCAATCGGCCGTCAGCGGCGTCGCCAGATCCTTCACCACGCCATTGATCTTCACCGCGATGGCGGCCTTGGCGAGGGACTTGGCGATGGAGGCGGCCACATCGGCCCCAGTAGTGCCCTGCGCATAGGTCCGCACGCTGCCATCGGGCAGCGTAATGGAAACCTGGGCGCTGGAAACGGGCACTTCGGCCGAAGACATGGCTTTTCCCCTGACAGGAGTTGCAAAAGGTTGGACGGCGACTTTTGACCGGGCACAGCCATGCGGTCAAGCGCGGTAGATGGGCGAATTTCACATGGAAGGGCAAGTATTTCGCTGGGGAGATGGAAAATCACCATCCTGCCGGGGCCGGACCGACGCTCAGAATCGCGCCTCGGCGCCCAGCGTGCCTGTCCAGCCACGCCGGCCGCCCTCATAGCGCACGGTGTCCAGCGACAGGCTCACATCCTTCCACACGCGCCAGGACAGGCCGGCACCATAGGCATCATAATCGCGGCTGATATCCAGATCGACCGACTGCCACCACAGCGCCAGGCCATAGGGCCCGTTCTCATAGGATCCCATCAGGGTCGTGCTGCTGGCGTCGTCGCCCTTCAGGCGGCCACTGTCGCCATCATCGACAAAGACCACCCCGCCGCTGAACCCGCCATAGGTCAGAAGACCGGCCAGTTTCAGGCTTTCCGTGTCGCCCAGCAGCGGATTGCGGCTGTCGGCCTTCACATAGCCGGCGGCCAGTTCATAGGTGAAGGCCTGCCAGTCACCCTGGTAATTCAGGCCGAATTCCCACAGGTCGCGGTCCAGTGCGCCTGGCGTCTCTCTGGCGATATCCTCCACCACGCTGTCGCGCTTGGCGGCATAGGACACGCCCAGGCGCAGACCCATGACACGCGGCGTCTCATACAGGATCTTGGTGGCATCGTCGCTGTCGCGGCCCAGGAAGGTGACGGGCGGAGCAATGGCCCGGTTCTCCGTCCAGAGCCCGTCCATCTGCCCGCCGGCCAGCAGCGGCAACAGATCGACGGCCCGCTTGGCCGCTCCATCCTCGTCCCCGATGCGCACCCGGCCCCAGGCGGAATTGACGGTGATGAAGACCTCGTTCAAGGTCAGCTGGTCGTTGCGGCCCGGCTGATCGGCACTTTTCTGATAATCGCCCGACCCGACGGTGCCGGTCAGCGACAGGCCCAGGCCGGCATCGGTGGTCAGCTTGCCTTCCCCGGTCACAGCATAGGCGCCCCAGGCATCATGCCCGTCGCCCGATCGGACGATGGCGGCCTGTCCGATCCCACGCCAGTCAAAATCGGTCGTGGCGGCCCCCGCCGGCACAGTAGCCAGCAGCGGCAGCAGGGCGAGGGACAGGCGGAAAACCGAACGGGGCACTTGGTCACCATCCACGGGATTGACGGGGCGGGTGCGAACCGCTTTACGTGCGTGATGGGGCGAAAACAAGGCCGATGGGGCCGCAGCCCCGCCCCGACCCCGATTTTCCAGCCGACAGGCAAGCCATGACCGACCACCCCACCGACGTCGCCGCCAACCTGGCCGAGATCACATCCCGCATCCAGGTCGCCGCCCTTTCCGCCGGCCGCCCTGCCGATGCCGTGCGCCTGATCGCGGTATCGAAGGTGCAGCCCGTGGAGAAACTGGAGGCGGCGCTGGCGGCCGGCCACCGCCTGTTCGGGGAAAATCGGGTGCAGGAGGCAAAGGCTAAGTTCCCGGCCCTGCGCGACCGCTTCCCCGGCATCGAACTGCACCTGGTCGGGCCGTTGCAGACCAACAAGGTGAAGGAGGCCGTGGCCCTGTTCGACGTCATCCAGACGCTGGACCGGCCCAAGCTGGCAGCGGCCCTGGCCGAGGAGAAGGCCAAGCGCGGCCACCTGCCCCGGCTTTATGTGGAAGTGAATGTCGGGGCCGAGCCGCAGAAGGCCGGCATCGCCCCCACCGACCTGGCGGCGTTCCTGGCCGAATGCCGCGACGTGCATGGCCTGACCATCGACGGGCTGATGTGCATCCCGCCGGCCGACGAGGAGCCGGCCCCCCATTTTGCCCTGCTGTCCGATCTGGCCCGCCGTCACGGGTTGAAAGAGGTCTCCATGGGCATGAGCGGGGATTACGAGTTGGCCGCCCGCCTGGGCGCCACCATGGTCCGCGTCGGCACGGCCATTTTCGGGGAACGGCTGAAGCCCGCCCATGGCTGATACCGGCTGCCTGCCCGATTTCAGGGACTGGTCCCGGCTGGCGGGCGGCAGCGCCGACCAGCGCCGCGCCCATGGCGTGCTGACCCGCCACCGGCTTTTCGACCGGCTGGCCGGGTTTGATGCCGGTCTGGCCGGTACCTTCCCCCTGGACATCGCCGTACCGGGATCGGATCTCGACATCCTGGTCCACGCCCCCGATCCCGGCACTTTGGTCCCACACCTGGACAGGGAATTCGGCGGGGAATCGGGCTATGCGTGGCGGCTGGTCGATGTCGCCGACGGGCCCGCCCTGGTGGCCGGCTTCACCGTGGACGGCATGCCGGTGGAAATCTTCGTCCAGGCCGTTCCCGTGGAACGCCAGATGGCCTGGCGCCACATGCGGGTAGAGGCGCGGCTGCTGGCCCTGCACCCGCCGCTGCGCCCGCAAATCAGGGCCCTGAAAGCGGCGGGGATGAAGACGGAACCCGCCTTTTGCCGCCTTCTGGGCCTGGACGGCGATGCCTACGCCGCCCTGCTGACCCTGGAAAATATCGATAATTCAGTACTTTACGACCTTATGGCCGGGTGTGGGTCGGCCATGCGTGAAAATGGGTGATTAAAGTGCTTGCGGGATCGTACCGACCTGATTATGTTCCGCGCCCATCCAGTGCGGAGGGGTGGCCGAGTGGTTGAAGGCGCTCGCCTGGAAAGCGGGTATACGTCAAAAGCGTATCGTGAGTTCGAATCTCATCCCCTCCGCCATTTTCTTGGTGCAAGCTCGTGAAAAATGCTTTGCCCCGGAAAATAGCTATGACATTTGAAATGTCCTGGACCAGCCCTACATCCCAAAGCGACATAATTTCTTGGCTCTGCGCATGAGCTGGAATTTGAGGGGCACTTTCAGGTTCATGAAGATCGTTTCCTGCCGTATAATCTGGCCAGTACGTAAGGAACCAGTTTCATGAAAGCAGAATATCGCTTCTCCATTGACTCCCTTACGCCTGAGACCCTGTCTTTGGGGCGACTGGTCGCTTACCTGACGGAACTGAGTAAGGTATTGGGAGATGAGCCTGGCCTCCATTTCGAGCGGATAGAGGCGGGGAGCGCTGTTCTTTTAGCATGGGCAGACGAGCCCACTCGCCCCAAGATTAATAGCCGTGTTGATCAGGTTCGTACCGGCAATATGCCACTTGATATCCAGCGAGCAAACGCGAAACTGAACGACTTATTACGCCAGGACAATGCTGTCGGCATTCTCACTGGAGGTGACGCCGCTGTGATTGAGTTCCCTGGAAGGAAGATGCTGTTGGCTGCTGCCATCGGACCCCTTCAACAGGTAACTGTAATTGAAGGGCAGCTGGTCCGAATCGGCGGCAAAGATAGGTCTGTGCATTTCCATCTAGCCGATGGAGATCGCGTATGGAGCGGCACCACTAGCCGTCACTTAGCACGGGATATGGCAAGCCACTTGTTCGGTTCTACATTGAGGGTAACTGGCAATGGAAGTTGGACCAGAGCCCCGTCTGGCACCTGGGAACTTGGACGCTTTACTGCTTCCAGCATGGAAGTGCTGGATGATACCCCCCTCCCAGAAGCCTTGGAACGTTTGCGCGCCCTGGGAGGATTTGGTGAAGGGCCAAGTTGGATGGAACTTCGCAATAGCGAGGATGAATCGTGATTGCGCTGGATACCTCTGTCTTCACATATTTGATTAATCCGAACTCGGCCGCTCCCATTGACCCGAACACGGAAAAGCCTGTGGTGGACGCTGCCGGAAAGATCCGTCTGTTGATTTCTGATTTGGCAAGGAGGGGAACGAAGCTCCTTTTGCCGACTCCAGTTCTTGCTGAAGCATTGGTTAATACAGGTGTATCAGCTTCTTCTTATTTGGAGGCGATACGCAAGTTGTCAGTTTTCCGAATTGTAGGCTTCGACGACCGAGCTGCGATTGAGGTTGCTACACTCATGAGCCAGCATTGGAATGGACGTATGAAAGGCATGCGAAATCAAGTAAGCCGGCATCGAATAAAATTTGATTTGCAGATCGTAGCAATTGCCGCTGTAAACAATGCGACGGAGATTTTCTCCGACGATCCTGGTTTAAAGGCTATATCATCAATAGCGAACATCTCATGTAGGGGAATAGCTGATCTTCCATCCCCGCCTGCTGATCTTTTATCCGATCTTGACTGATTATTACGAAATATTGGGATTTCTCATTACCGAAATTCAAATTTGATCAACTCTTCCT
This sequence comes from Niveispirillum sp. FG148, assembly GCF_057809655.1. Classification (NCBI taxonomy): domain Bacteria; kingdom Pseudomonadati; phylum Pseudomonadota; class Alphaproteobacteria; order Rhodospirillales; family Azospirillaceae; genus Niveispirillum; species Niveispirillum sp. FG148. Next base: position 35,531 of record NZ_JBMDKJ010000025.1, on the reverse strand, counting down.
GCACCATTTCCTGACTGTGACACAGTCACGCCGGGAAAGGCCGTCAGAACGGCCCACCACTCAACCAATCACATCTCCGTCCCTTCGGGCAGCGGCAAGCGCGGCACTTGGTCCAGTTGCGCCAGTTCCGGCAGCTCGTCCCCCGCGGTGGCCTTCAGGTCCTTGAAGCGGCGGGCCGTGACCATCACCCGGCTTTCCAGTGACGCCACGGCGGCATTGTAGCTGTTGACGGCACCACCCAGCCCCTTGCCCACCTTGGCCATATGGTCGGCCATGGTCGACAGGCGTTCATGCAGTTCGCGGCCCAGCAGGCTGATGGCCTGGGCGTTGCGGGCCAGCGCCTCCTGTCGCCAGCCATAGGAGACGGCGCGCAGCAGGGCGATCAAGGTGGTGGGCGTGGCGGGGATCACCGACTGGTCGATGCCCGCTTCGATCAGGCCGGGGTCCTGTTCCAGGGCGGCAGAGAAAAAATTCTCCCCCGGCAGGAACAGCACGACGAATTCCGGGGCCGGGTCGAACTGCGCCCAATAGCGTTTCTCGCCCAGCGCCTTCATATGGTCACGGATATGCCGGGCGTGGCGGGCCATCTGCGCCTGCCGCGTCTCATCGTCAGGCGCGTGCGTGGCGTCCAGGAACGCCTCCAGCGGGGCCTTGGCATCGACGACGATGCTTTTGCCGCCCGGCAGGCGCACGATCAGGTCGGGACGCAGGCGGTTGCCGTCCGCACCATTGACGCTGGCCTGTTCGTGAAAATCGCAATGGTCCAGCATGCCGGCCATTTCCACGACACGCTTCAACTGGATCTCGCCCCAGCGGCCGCGCGTGGAGGGGCTGCGCAAGGCCTTGACCAGATTGCCCGTCTCCGCCCGCAACTGCCCCTGCCCTTCCATCAGGTGCGCGATCTGGGTCTTCAGTTCGACATAGGCGCCGACGCGCGCCTGTTCGATACCCTGCACCGCCTCTCCGAATTTCGACAGATGCTCGCGGATGGGGGTGACCAGGGCGTCGATGGCGGCCCCGCGCTTTTCCAGATCACCCTTGGCGCTTTCTCCGAATTTTTCGAACTGCGCCTGGGCCAGGGTCAGGAAATCGCGATTATTGGCCGACAGGGCCTCGGCCGACAGCGCCTTGAAGGCATCGGCCAGCCTTGCCTGCGCCTGGTCCAGCAGGGCCAGCTTGTCGGCATGCGCGCGCTGCTCATGATCCAGCGCCGTGCGCGCCTCAGCCAGGGCTGCCTGCAATTCCGCCTGTTCGTCCCGCGCCACGGCCAGCGCCTCCTCCAGCCTTGGCACGCGCACGGCCTGGGTTTCCGCCGCGGCCCGCCGGCCGGATTCGCCCTGCAGCTGCCGGCGCAGATCGGCCAGCAGCCCGTCACGCTGCGCCAGTTCCCCCCGCAGTTCCCCCGCATGGTGCCGATCACGCTCCCGTTCCGCCAGCAAGGCCGTTCGTTCGGCCCGCAGCCCCGCCGTCCCCTGCCGCAGCCACAGGCTGACGATCAGGGCCGCCAGAGCGGCACCGGCCAGGAAGGAGAGCGGGTCGAGCGGCAGGGAGGACAAGGTGACCATACCTTTGAAACGGGAAACCGGACGGATGGTAACGCCGCCACCTCCGCGGAACAAGTCATGAACATAAGCGCATGTCGCTTGTTCACACGCCGACAATCCCTAAAGTGGAAGGCGGGGATATGATCGGGGTGAAATTGGGACGGATCGGCATCATCGGGGCAGGGTTGGGCGGGCTTGCCGCGGGTGCGCTGCTGGCGCGCGCCGGCTTCGACGTCACGATCATGGAAGCCGCCGCCGATCCGGTGCCCATGGGGGCGGGGCTTCTGCTGCAACCACCCGGCCAGACTGTGCTACGCCGCCTGGGTTTGCTGGACGCGTTAGGAGACGGCGGAGCCACCGTGACGCGGCTGGACGCCCGTACCCTGTCGGGCCGACAATTGCTGGATCTGGATTACGGACGGCTCCGTCCCGGCCTGCATGGCCTGGGGCTGACGCGGGCGGCGATCTGGCAAGGCCTGCTGGCGGCGGCGTCATCGGCGGGCTGCCTGTTGCGTGCCGGCTGCCGAATCGTGACCGTGACCACCGACGATGCGCAGGCCACGGCAGAGGATGCGCGGGGCACCCATCACGCCTTCGATCTGATGCTGGTCGCCAATGGCAGCGGCAGCACGCTGGCCGGCCATTGGCCGGGGCGACGATCGGCCACCTACCCATGGGGGTGCCTGTGGACGCAAATCGTCCTGCCGGACGGGTGGCCGCGCGACGTGCTGCAACAACGGGTACAGGGAGCACGGCAGATGCTGGGCATCCTGCCGACCGGCCATGAGGAAGGCCGGCCCGTCGCCGCACTATACTGGAGTGTGCATAACGACCGGGTGGAGGCCGAGCGGGCCATGCCCCCGACCACATGGCGCAGCGGACTGGAGCGGTTATGGCCGGAGGCGGCTCCCCTGATCGAGACCCTGGCCCCGTCCGACCTGAAGCATGCCGTCTATCGCGATGTCTGGGCCGATCCGCCCTATCAGGGTCGTATCCTGCTGATCGGGGACGCGGCGCATGGCACCAGCCCGCAACTGGGCCAGGGCACCACACAGGCCCTGCTGGATGCCGCGCTGCTGACCGACAGCCTGCTTGCGCACAACGCAAACCCCGCCACGGCCTTTCCAACCTATTGGCGGCAACGCCGGGCCCGCACCCGCTTCTACCGCTGGGCCAGCCGGATGCTGACACCTCTTTACCAGTCGGACAGCAGATTGTTCGCGCTCGCCCGTGACCTGACGGCCTGGCCCGCCCGGCACCTGCCCATTGCCGACCGGCTGGCCCTGCTTGTGCTGGCCGGAGCCAAGACCGGACTGCTGGGCTGGGAGGAGCCGCCGGACCCCTGACCGCCTACGACCTTGGTAGATGCGGCGGAAATGCACAGTGGCCCATCCTTCCGGAAACTTCTTTTCGCAACTGCACTCGGTTAGGATCGCGCGGTTTTTGATCCTTATTGTTGCCAAGAAGGCCGTGCCATGGACATCAGCAAGATCCCCGTCGGCAAGAACCCGCCCTGGGATATCAACGTCGTCATCGAGATCCCGCAGGGCGGCCAGCCCGTGAAGTACGAGCTGGATAAGGACAGCGGCGCGCTGTACGTCGACCGTTTCCTGCACACCGCCATGTTCTATCCGGCCAATTACGGCTTCGTGCCGCATACGCTGGCGCTGGACGGTGATCCGATCGACGTGATGGTCGTGGGCACCACCCCCGTCGTTCCCGGCGTCGTGCTGCGCTCGCGCCCCATCGGCGTGCTGATCATGGAAGATGACGCGGGCATGGATGAGAAGATCCTGGCCGTGCCGGTGGACAAGCTGCACCCGTTCTATTCCGACATCACCAGCTATCGCCAGCTGCCGCAGATCCTGGTCGAGCAGATCGCCCACTTCTTCGAGCATTACAAGGACCTGGAACACGGCAAGTGGGTCCGCATCGTCCGCTGGGACGAGGCCGACGTCGCCGCTAAGCTGATCCAGGAAAGCTTCGAGCGCGCGCAGAAGGAAGGCTGATCCGGAACCCGGACAGCCTGGTACATACAGTTGCAAAGGCCGGGCATTGCCCGGCCGCAGATCGCTGACAAACCCCGTCGAAATTCGACGGGGTTTTGTTTTGGGCATTCACGTCAGACGGCGCCATTTCCACCAACCGGTCCGGCATCCCAGCGTTCCTGCCTCAGGCTGGTGCCGACGCATTGATCCAGATGTCTCATGACGGCACGGGGAGCCGAAACCGGCAAATTTCTTTTCCGCGATTTTCATCACGGTTTTTCACCGACACTCATAGAGTCGGGCTGCGGTCCATGATACAAGGAAACGATCCGGCAATATATATTACAAAAATAAGGGCGTGCGATGACTGAGATTAAAGGGACAATCCTCAACGAGACCATCACCGGCACCAGCGGTAATGACAGTATATATGGTGACGATGGTAACGACATTATCTATGGCGGAGGCGGAAACGACACCATTTCCGGTGGAAATGGCTGGGACACCCTGTATGGCGATGCCGGTGATGATTTTATTCACACCGGATTCGCCGACCAATTGTATGGCGGTCTTGGACGCGACATTTTCTATGCTATCAACAAGGACAATTATGGTGGCTACGAATCGCGCATCATGGACTTCACCCCGGGTGAGGACCGCATCGACCTGTCGCTGACGGGCATCGTGGATTTCGACACGCTGCGGGCCTTCCTCACCTCCTATGACGGTGTTACGCAGCGTTTCGTATTCCGCCAGCCCACCGGCCAGATCAACTTCACCTTCGATGCGAAACTGGCCAATCTGCGGGCCGCCGATTTCATTTTTGCCCCCGACAGGGGCCCCGCTCTGATTGTCGGCGACACGGGGTCCGACGATCTGATCGGCGGGTCGGGCAATGACACCATTGATGGCGGTTATGGCGACGACATCCTGGCCGGCGGCGGCGGTGACGATCGCCTGATCCTGCGCGAAGGCTGGGATCGCGCCAATGGCGGCGGCGGGCGGGATACGTTCGTGCTGCTGCCAAGCGGCAATTACGGCGCATCCTTCACCATCAGCGACTTTACACCGGGCGAGGACAGGATCGACCTGACGGCCTTCGGTGTCGGCAGTTGGGAATCGCTGAAGCTGATGATGGCGCAAAGCCAGCCCGGCACCGGAGCCGTGTCCTTCTCGCTGGCCCGCGGCAGCACGGCGTCCGTCGCCCTGCTGAATGTCGATACAGCACGCCTGTCCGCCGCGGATTTCATCCTGGCGCAGATCGATACCCCGCAGGAAATCTATGGCAGCGGCACATCTAACCTTTTTGGTGGCGGCGGCAATGACCGGCTTCATGCCGGTGGCCAGGGCGGATGGCTGTTTGGGGAGCGGGGCGACGACATCCTGTACGGGGCGGAGAGCAGCGCGACGACCATGGTCGGTGGTGCTGGCAACGACGTCTTCGTCCTGCCCGGCGGCACTGCCGGGTCCACGATCCGCATCAGCGACTTCGTGCAGGGGCAGGATCGGCTCGATGTTTCCGCCCTGGGCATCAGCAGCTTCGATGTGCTGAAGGCGATGATCGGCCTGCCGCTGGTCAGCAATGGCTATGACAGGGGCGGTGCCTTCCAGATCGGCAACAACACCCTGACCCTGAATATCGCCAAAGAGAAGCTGACGGCGGCCGATTTCATGCTGGCCGCCGATCAACCGGCCCATCTGGTCGTCGGCATCGGTGGCGGCGGTGCCTTGGCCGGCGGAACGGGGAACGACACGATCAACGGTTCGCTCTTGTCGGACCGCATGTTCGGCGGGCCCGGCGATGACAGGCTGGCTGATGACCCCCTGGAAACCGCCAATTACTACAACCGTGACATCATGGTCGGCGGCGCCGGCCGCGACAGCTTCATCATCAGCCATATTTTCGGGCGCGATGTGATTGCCGACTTCACGCCCGGCCAGGACAAGCTGGACCTGTCGGCATTAGGCATCACCAGCATGGAAACGCTGATGTACATGGCCGATGCCGCGCGCCTGGGCGGCAAGACGGCCACCGTCCTGCATAATGGCAGCAGCTGGAGTGGCAGCAGCCTGACCCTGCTGGTCGATCGGTCGACACTGGCAGCCGGCGATATTATCTTCGCCCGCCAGGAAACGGCGGTGACACGACAGGCAAATTATAATGAGCCTGACCTGTTCGGTGGATCTGCCGGCGACACGTTGACCGGTGATGACAATGTCAACCGGCTGTTCGGTGAGGCCGGCGATGACACGCTGACCGGGGGGGTGGGCAATGACCTGCTGTTTGGTGGCGACGGCACCGACTCTGCCGTCTTCATCGGCAATTACGACAATTATCGGATCACCACCATCAACGGCATCACCACGGTCGAACACCAGACGGGCGGCTACGGGACCGACAGTCTGATCGGGGTGGAAAAGCTGGTCTTTGCCGACCGGACCTTCAACCTGTCAACGACGGCAGCAGTCACGCCGACCCTGACAATGTCCGGCGATACGGTGCTGGAAGGCAATCGCGGCAGCTTTCCCATCATCGTGGAGGGCAAGATCACCGGTTCGGTGTCGGCCAGCGGCGGCGCCGACGCTGTGTTCCATGTCCGGCTGTCAACGGCCGCGGCAGAGGCTGTCACCTTCGATTTCGTCTATGGCACATCGGCCATCTATTCCAGCGGCATCAAAAGCTACACGATCGCGGCCGGCCAGACCGGTCTGGATATCCGTCTGTCCGCCGTGTCGGGCAATACCAATGTCTGGACCGACTACACGCTGATCGGCACGGTCAGCAACGTGAAAGGGGCTTTTGTGCCCACACTGGATGGCACGATCCACGCTGGGTCAACCATCCTCAACGACGATTTCCAGGCCGATTTCAGCCTCAGCGCCTATCGCGCCATGAATACGGAACTGGACCGTGTCTTCACCGGCAATGACGCGGCCCTGATCACCCATTACATCAATAACGGCCGGCAGGAGGGCCGCATCGCCACCGGCTTTGACGCGGAAGCCTATGCCGCACAGAATCCCGATCTCTACAAGGCATTCGGCCTGGATGCGGCGGCCCTGCTGCGCCATTACCAGGCCGCCGGTTACAAGGAAGGACGCGCGGCCGAAGGCTTCGACGCCGTCGCCTATGCCGCCCTGAACCCCGACCTGTACAAGGTCTATGGGCTGAACCACCAGGCGCTGGTCGAACATTACATCGCCTATGGGGAGAAGGAGGGGCGGCTGGCCTCGGGCTTTGATGCGGAAGCCTATGCGGCGCTGAACCCCGACCTGTTCCGGGCTTACGGTCTGAATGAAAAGGCGCTGGTGGAGCATTTCATCAGCACCGGCCTGGCGGAAGGACGCGCCGCCGTCGGTTTCAGCGCGGAGGCCTACGCCGCCTTCAACGCCGACCTTTTCGGTGCCTTCGGCCTGAACCATTCGGCGCTGGTCCAGCATTACATCGACAATGGCCAGGCAGAGGGGCGCATGGCCTATAGCCTGACCGGCTTCGTCCCGCCGACGCCGGACATGTCCGTGCTGGGCACGACACCCGGTTGGGGACAGGATTATTACTGGTGATGCTGCCGCACCCGTTGTCGCCGACGCGGCAACGGGTCCATCATCGCCGGGTTGAAGATCATGGGGGCGGGAAAGATGAGCATGAATTACGTCACTGCCAATAACAGCCGGCTGCGCATCACCGTGGCCATCACCTATGTCCTGACCCTGCTGGGCTTCGGCCTGATCGGGCTGATCGTTGCCTATGTGAAGCGGGCCGATGCCTATGGCACCCTTTGGCAAAGCCATTTCAGTTTCATCATCCGCACCTTCTGGCTGACGCTGATCGGCCTGATCATCGGCGGGGCGACCACCTTCATCCTGATCGGCTATGTGATCCTGGTCCTGGTCGGCATCTGGTCCTTCATCCGGATGCTGGTGGGCCTGCTGCGAGCACTGGGCGACCAGCCGATCATCGATCCCAAGAGCCTTTTCCTTTAAATCCCGCCCCTGCCGGGAGAGCGACCATGGACGTTACCCAGGACAGCCCCATCCATAGCCGGCTGCGCATTACTGTCGGCATCATCTATGTCCTGAATTTACTGGGGCTGAGCCTGATCGGCCTGATCATCTCCTATGTGAAGCGGGCAGATGGCTGGGGGACGATGTGGGAAAGCCATTTCACCTTCATCATCCGCACCTTCTGGCTGTCGCTGCTGGTGGCCGCCGCCGGTATCATCCTCGCGGTCAGCCTTACCCGCGGCTTTGGCGGCGGGCCGACTTCGCACTGGTTGTTCGTGGCGGGCGTCATGCCCCTGATCGGACTGGCGAGCCTTTGGACCCTTGTGCGCAATATCGTTGGCCTGGTGCGGGCCCTGGGCGATCAGCCGATCAACAATCCCGAGACCCTGCTGCTGTAATGTGACAACGATGACATGATTGACCCATGTCATCGCCCGATCATGGTCGTGGTTTATGGTGGCGCCCGGTCCCGGCATGATACCGGGACCAAGTCCCCCGTATGCCGCGAGGAGCCGCCCCATGACCACCCGCAACATGAATTCCCTGTTCAAGCCCGCCTCCGTGGCCTTGATCGGGGCCAGCCGTCGGGAGCGGTCGGTAGGCAAGGTGGTCGCCCGCAACCTGTTCAATGCCGGCTTCGACGGACCGATCGTGCCGGTGAACCCGCGGGAAAAATCAATCGAAGGTGTGCTGGCCTATCCGTCCGTGGCCGATCTGCCGATCACGCCGGAACTGGCCGTCATCGCCACGCCGCCGGCCACGGTGCCGGGCCTGATCGCCGAACTGGGTGCGCGCGGCACCAAGGCCGCCGTCGTCATCACCGCCGGCTTCGCGGAGATGGGGGAAGAGGGCAGGCGCCTGCAGCAGGCCGTGCTGGATGCCGCGCGCCCGCATCTGCTGCGCGTCATCGGGCCGAACTGCCTGGGCATCATGGTGCCGGGCCAGGGGCTGAATGCCAGTTTCTGCCATGTGGCGCCGCTGAAGGGGGACATCGCCCTGGTGGCACAGTCAGGTGCGGTCGTTACTTCCATCGTCGACTGGGCCACGCCGCGCGGCATCGGCTTCTCCCACCTGATCTCGCTGGGCTCCATGTCGGACGTGGATTTCGGCGACATGCTGGATTATCTGGCCCAGGATGCCAGCGTGCGGGCCATCCTGCTTTATGTCGAAGCCATCACGTCGGCCCGCAAATTCATGTCGGCGGCCCGCACGGCAGCCCGCGCCAAGCCCGTCATCGTCATCAAGGCCGGCCGCAGCGAGGAAGGATCGCGCGCCGCCAGCAGCCATACGGGCGCCCTGGCCGGGTCCGACGCCGTCTATGATGCCGCCTTCCGCCGCGCCGGCATGCTGCGCGTGGGCGAACTGGACGAACTGTTCGCCGCCGTGGAAACGCTGGCCACCGGCGTACAGATCGGCGGTGACCGGCTGGCCATCGTCACCAATGGCGGCGGCGTGGGCGTGCTGGCCACCGACACGCTGATTGCGGGCGGCGGCCATCTGGCGCAATTGTCGCCGGAAACGCTCGACGCCCTGTCCAAGGTGCTGCCGCCGACCTGGAGCCATGGCAATCCTGTGGACATTATCGGCGACGCCGACGGCAAGCGCTATTCCGACGCGCTGAAGATCGTCATGGCCGACAAGAATTGCGATGCCGTGCTGGTCCTGAACTGCCCCACGGCCGTGGCGGACGGGCGCGACGCGGCCCAGGCCGTGGCCGACATCGTGCGCGACCATAATCAGCGGGCCGGCGGCGGGCGCAAGGTGCCGGTCCTGGCCAGCTGGCTGGGCGAACAGCAGGCGGCCCCGTCGCGCAAGGTGCTGGACCATGCCCGCATCCCGCATTACCAGACGCCCAATCAGGCCGTCCGCGCCTTCCTGCATCTGGTGCAGTACAAGCGCAATCAGGAACTGCTGATGGAAACCCCGGCCAGCGCGCCGGAGCAGTTCGATGTCGATATGCCTTCCACCCGCATCGTCATCGACAAAGCCCTGGCCGACGGACGCGGCTGGCTGTCGGAGTACGAGGCGAAGGAGGTGCTGCGCGCGTATGGCATCCCCTGCGTGCAGACCGTCACCGCCGCCAGCCCGGCCGAGGCGGAGCGCGCGGCCAAGCGACTGGGCGGACGCATTGCGCTGAAGATCCTGTCGCCCGACATCACGCACAAGTCGGACATGGGCGGCGTGGCCCTGAACCTGCTGCCCAGCCAGGTCTGGGCATCGGCCGAAGCGATGCTGGAGCGGATCAGGACCGCCATGCCCGACGCCCGGATCGAAGGCTTCACGGTGCAGGAGATGGCGCACCGGCCCGGTGCCCAGGAACTGATCCTGGGCATGGTTGATGACCAGCTGTTCGGCCCCGTCATCCTGTTCGGTGCCGGCGGCGTGACGGTGGAGGTGGTGAATGACAAGGCGCTGGCCTTGCCGCCCCTGAACCTGAACCTGGCGCGGGAGGCCATGACCCGCACCCGCATCTACAAGCTTTTGCAGGGCTATCGCAACATGGCCTGTGCAGACCTGGATGCGGTGGCGCTGTCCCTGACCAAGGTCAGCCAGCTGATCATCGATTTCCCGGAAATCAGCGAGTTGGACATCAACCCGCTCTATGCCGACGAGACCGGGGTGCTGGCGCTGGACGCGCGCATCAAGGTGAAGCCGCTGACCGAGCAGGCCCAGCGCCGCCTGGCCATCCGCGCCTATCCCAAGCGCATGGAACATAAGGTGACGCTGCGCAGCGGCCGCGAATTCTTCATCCGGCCGATCCGGCCGGAGGATGAGCCGGCCATCCATGAGATGGTGGCGAACACCAGCGTCGAGGATATGCGCCTGCGCTTCTTCGCGCCCATGCGCCGCCTGTCGCACCAGATGGGTGCCCGCCTGACCCAGATCGACTATGACCGCGAAATGGCCCTGGTCGCCATTCCCCTGGATGCCATGGACCCGGACAAGCCCGGCCCCATCTATGGCGTGGTCCGCATCACGGCCGACCCCAACAATGAACGGGCCGAATATGCCGTGCTGGTGCGCAGCGACATGAAGGGCAAGGGCCTGGGGTCCAAGCTGATGCGCGAGATCCTGGCCCATGCCGAAAGCCGCGGTATCCAGGAAGTGTTCGGCGAGGTGCTGCGGGAAAATGCCGGCATGCTGGGCCTATGCCGCGACCTGGGCTTTGTCAGCCATGACAATCCCGACGATCACGGCATCGTCGAGGTCAGCTACCGCTTCAACAAGCAGGGATGATGCAGACCGGCGGCCTGATCCTGCCCGCAGGTCGCGGGTGCTGACAGTCTGTCTGTCTTGTTCTGAACCACACCCTGTCGCCTTCCCGGCCTGAGCCAGGAAGGCGACAGGGAATTGATGCGGCTTACTTCGCCAGCGCCGCCTTCAGTGCCGCACCACCCTGGGCGATGGCGCCCTTGGCGGCCGGCGTGTCGGCCAGACCATTCAGCATGACGAAGTCATGGATCGTGCCGTTATAGCGCACGGACGTCACCGTCACCCCGGCCTGGCCCAGCTTCCGGGCATAGGCCTCGCCCTCATCACGCAACAGGTCGTTCTCCGCCACGATGACGGTGGCCGTGGGCAGGCCCTTCAACTGGTCGATGCCGGCCTTCAGCGGGAAGGCCGTGACCTCGTTGCGCTTGTCGGCGGGATAGGTGGCCCCCAGGAAATAGTACATGGCCTTTTCCGTCAGCCACGGGCCATTGCCAAAGGCCGTGTAGGAACTGTTCTGCGAGACATCGTCGGTGACCGGGTAGAACAGAAGCTGGTGGCGGATGGCAGCACCATTGCGCTGCTTGGTCATCAAGGTGACGGCGGCGGCCATGTTGCCGCCGGCGCTGTCACCGGCCACGGCGATGCGGCTGCCATCCAGGCCATAGTCGGCCCCGTTCTTGGCCACAAATTGCAGGGCGGCATAGGCCTGCTCATTCTGGGTGGGATAGCGGGCTTCCGGCGCCCGGTCGTAATCAACGAAGACGACAGCGGCGTTGGCGGCGGCCGACAATTCGCGGATCAGATGGTCATGGGTGTTGTGATCGCCCATCACCCAGCCGCCGCCGTGGAAATACATGACCACGGGCAGCGGCCCCTTGGCCCCTTCCGGCTTCACGATGCGCACGGCCACCTTGCCGGTGGGGCCAACAGGGAAGGACGTGTCCTGCACGCTGGTCGGTGCGGAAGGCAGTTTCTTCGCCTGCGCCCCGGCCAGCACCGCCCGGGCCTCTTCATAGCTCAGCGCGTAGATCGGCTTGCCACCCGATGCGGCGACCGCATCGACGAAGGCCTGGGTGCCGGCGTCCAGCGCCGGGGCATCGGCCAGGACGGGGGACGCGGCGAAGGCCGTCAGCGACAGGGCAATGGCGGCGACAGAATGACGAAGGGCGTTCATGATGATCTCCTGTTTCCGGGTGGCGGCGCCATCCCTGGCACCCCGTTTGTTCGGTAGCAATTAAATAACTCACGATTTGATCGTGTACGATACGATTCAGCGAAGGGGTGCCATGCGTTAATTACGTCAGCGATTATATCGTGTGCGATTTATTATGCCATGGAATGGCCCTCCCTGCCATCGCCCACGGCGCTGCCCCTCCCCGCCTCGACCGGATAAAAAAGGGGGGCGGACCAGCCGGCCGCCCCCTTGTCATCGCCCCACCTTTGGTCGCCGGTCAGGCGGCACGGATACGGGTGATGAAGCCATCCACCTCACGGCGCAGAGCCTCAGCCTCCCGCGACAGCGAGCCTGCGGCGCCCAGCACATTCTCGGCGGAACTGGCAGCTCCCTGCGCCGTGGTCTGCACCCCGGCGATATTGTTGGCGATCTCCTGCGTGCCAACGGCCGCCTGCTGCACATTGCGGGCAATTTCCCGGGTGGCGGCATCCTGCTCCTCCACCGCAGCGGCAATGGCCGTGGCGATGTGGTTGATCTCTGCGATGGTGCGGGTGACTTCCAGCGTCGCCGTCACGGCATTGGTGGTCGCCAGCTGGATGCTACTGATGCGGGCAGAGATATCCTCCGTCGCCTTCGCCGTCTGACTGGCCAGGCTTTTCACCTCGCTGGCGACGACGGCAAAGCCCTTGCCGGCATCGCCGGCCCGCGCTGCTTCGATCGTGGCATTCAAGGCCAGAAGGTTGGTCTGCCCGGCGATCTCCGCAATCAGCTTAACCACGGCGCCAATGGCGTCGGCTTCGCGCGCCAGTTCCTGAATGGTCTTGTTGGTGTCCTCGGCACGGTCGGCGGCGGCACGGGCGATGCTGGCGGACGAGCCGACCTGACGGGTGATTTCCCCGATGGAGCTGGTCATCTCCTCCGCCGAGGCGGCGACGGTCTGCACATTGGCCGATGTCTGTTCGGTGGCCGCCGACACAATGCTGGTCTGGCTGCGGGCCTGATCGGCACCGGCAGCCAACGACTGCGCATTGGCATTCAACTCGGTGGCGGCCGACGCCACCAAGGAGACGACGCCCATGACGCTGGCTTCGAAATTGTCGGCCATCTTCATCATCAGAGTCCGGCGTTCCACCGCCGCCCGCTTCTCGGCCTCCTTGGCTTCTTCCTCCAACTCGCGGGCCCGGACGGCGTTGGCTTTGAAGGTTTCCAGCGCTCCGGCCAGCTTGCCGATTTCATCCCCGCGACCCAGGCCAGGCACGACCACATTCAGGTTGCCGCCGGCAACGCTGGTCATGGCGTCGGTCAGATGGCCGACCGGCCCGGCGATGGTGAAGCGGGCAACGTAGAAGGCCAGACCGCCGAAGATCAGCAGGCCGATCCCCGCGGTGGCATAGACAAGGTTGCGGGAGAAGATGGAACCGTCGGTCAGCCCGTCGGACTGGTCATCCACCTCCTTGCGGACCAGTTCGGTCAGCTTGATATTCTCGTCACGCAGAGCGTCGAGCTTGGGATCGAACCTTTCATTCAGAAGGGCCAGGGCTTCGTCATTCCGATTGGCCAGTGCCAGCGGCTTGATCTGGTCATAGACGCGCATGACATCGTCGAAGCGGGTCCGCATATCAGCAATGGCCGCGGCATGGTCGGGCAGCAGCTTGGCCGCATTGTCATAGGCACCGTCAACGGCCTCCCGGTTCTTGCCGACGGACTCGACCGCATCCTGCATGCGCCTGTTATCGGTCTGGGCTATGATCTTATAGGTCTGCCGGCCGACGGCAATGACGGAACGGTTTGCCCGGGCCAGTTCGACCATGCCCTTCGCATCATTGTCCAACAGGTTGCTGTAAACGTCGTCGACCTTCATCAGACGCATGCTGGCGAAAACCGATACAAACAGAACCAGCACACTCATCATGATGATGACACTGAGGATGCGTGTGGCAATGCTGAGGCGTGAAAGGTCCATGGCAACACCGGAGGTGGATGGGGGATGCCTGATCCTACTGAATCCCCAGGCGGCCGGAGCCACAAAATAGGCTATCTATTCTTTCGGTTATACAAATACAAAATATTCGACTGGAAAAATAAGGCCTTCAATTTGGAAACAGCAGGGTATTGAAAGTGAAAATCGGTGCATTTATTTTATGTCAAGGGGCAGGAAATTTTATGGCCGGCGCAGGGGTCCTGCTCTACCCCGCTTGGTATCGCCGTCGCGACCGGCCCGTTTTGCGGATAGCCGACATGCAGCAAAAGGGCCTGCGATCATATCGCGCACGATGCAATATGATGCCTGTTGCCGTCGCACCGCCGGAGCTGCCCCATGTCCACCATCCCCGATCTGAAGCTGGGGGATTTCCTCTGCTTCTCGCTTTATTCTGCCAGCCACGCCTTCACCCGCGTCTACAAGCCGCTGCTGGAGAAGCTGGGCCTGACCTACCCGCAATATCTGGTCATGGTGCTGCTGTGGGAGAAGGATGGGCAGACGGTCGGGCAGATCGGCGATCAGCTGTTCCTGGAAAGCAGCACCCTGACTCCGCTGCTGAAGCGGCTGGAGGCGGCGGGCCACCTGCGCCGGGAACGCAACCCCCTGGATGAACGGCAGGTCCTGATCCGCCTGACCGACAGCGGCCGGGCCCTGAAGGACCAGACGCACCAGTTCTGGGACCATCTGACCAGCGCCACGGATATGAGCGTGGAGGAGATGGTGGAACTGCGCGACGGCATCCAGCAGCTGCGTGGCAACCTGAACCGCTTTGCCGATCGGCTGTGATGGGTCCTGCCGGGCATAAAAAATCCCGGAAGCCGTGACGGCTTCCGGGCAGGGAGAGGAACATCGCAGGCCGGGGGACATCGGCCTGCGGGCAGGAACCGCTCGAACCACGGGAGAACGGGTCGGGCGGGAACAATGGACAGGGGCGGGCCAGAGACCCGCCCCTTGCCGGCATCAGTAGCTGTAACGGGCACCGATGAAGAAGCGGCGGCCGTTCTTGTAGGCAGCGTTGGGTACCGACGGGCTGCCCACATACTGGTACTGGGTTTCGTCCAGCAGGTTCTGCGCCTGGGCCGTCAGCGTCACCTGTTCGGTCAGGTTGTAGGCCAGCGACGCGTCCAGCTGGTTATAGCTGTCATTGATGACGGCCGTGGACCGGTCCAGCGCGCGGAAATACTTGCTGCGGAAGGAGTAGGTCAGGCGCGCGCTGAACTTGTCATCCTCGTAATAAGGCGTGACGGAGAAGGCGTGCTTGGAGCTGAAGGGCAGCGACAGGCCGGGGTCCGCCGTCTCGCTGTCGGAGAAGGTGTAGCTGGCCTGGAGACCGATATTCTCCCAGATGTCGCCCTGGTAGATCAGCTCGAACCCGCGGATTTCGGCCGACCCGCCATTGCGCGGCCGGCTGACGGTGAAGTCCTGCAGGCCCGGACCCGTCGGGTTGGTCACGGGGTTGGTATCGGTGTTGAACACCTTTTCCGTGGCCGAGGCGTTGTAGATATAGGAGCCGATATCCTTGTAGAACAGCGTCGCCGCCACCAGGCCGGTCTTGCTGTAATAATATTCGGCCGACAGGTCGAAATTATTGGCGCGGTACGGGTTCAGGTTCGGATTGCCGCCCGTGGCCGTGCGCAGCGTGTTGTTGGTTTCCAGGTAAGAGCTGATATCGGCATAGTTGGCGCGGGCCATGACGCGGCTGGCCGCCAGACGCAGCACGACATCGTCGGCGACGTTGAAGCTGACATTGGCGTTGGGCAGGAAGTCGTCATAGCTCTTGTCATACTGGACGTTCAGCAGGTCCTTGGCCGCGATGATGGGCGGGCCGAACTGGCCGCCATTGCGATCGGCCTTGCCGGTGCTGAGTTGGTCGGTATGGACATAGCGCAGACCGAAATTGCCGGAGATGTCGTCGGTCTTGAAATTGACCTGGGTATAGCCGGCCCAGATCTTTTCCTGCACGGCAAACTGGGCCGGCAGATAGTCGAAATAGCTGGGATCGACATAGCCGCTGGCCGGGCGGGTTTCGAACCAGTCGGCCAGCTTGTCCCCGTCCACCGTCAGCCAGTTCTTCAGCGTATCGTTCAGGTCGATGCCCTTCAGATAGCCGTCGGGCGTCAGGCCGCCAT
The DNA here is from genome assembly GCF_057809655.1 of Niveispirillum sp. FG148. Classification (NCBI taxonomy): domain Bacteria; kingdom Pseudomonadati; phylum Pseudomonadota; class Alphaproteobacteria; order Rhodospirillales; family Azospirillaceae; genus Niveispirillum; species Niveispirillum sp. FG148. Next base: position 19,497 of record NZ_JBMDKJ010000025.1, on the reverse strand, counting down.
CGAAATTGGCAATGGGGGTGGCGCCGCCGACGACACGGCGCAGCTTGCTATCCTGCGTCGTCTCATGCTTGCGGTACTTCACACCGGCCAGGATGGCCGTGATCGGGCCCAGCTCCAGGTCTTTCTTATAATCCAGCTGGCCGTACGTCTCCTCGTCCGACGTCGGCTGCTGGCGCAGCTGGGCAAAGCCCAGCGTGGTGCCCGACGCGCTCTTCGGATCGAACTGCGGGGTCACGCTGGCCAGCCCGGACTTGCCGGAAATGTCGAAGCTGTAGCCCAGCAGCTGTTCGAACTCGCCGAAATATTGCTGCTTGGTGCCACCCGTCGACCTTGTCTTGCCGGCATCGGCCGACAGCGACCAGCTGTCATCGGTCCAGGTCGCCTTGAAATCGGCGACATAGGTCTCGATGGTCGATTTGCGGACGATGGCGTCCAGCAGGCGCAGACCCTGGGTTGCCGTGCCGGCATTGCCATAGGAACCGCCGGTGACGATGCCGTTGGACACGACGGGGCTGTTGGGCCGGTTGGGCGTGCCGCCCCAATTGTTGAAGTAATAGTTGGACTGGTTGAAATTATCGTAGGTGCCATGGTTGTACATGCCCATGGCCGTCAGCTCGAGCTTCTCGTTCGGCTTGACCTGCACCGTGGCGGTGCCGCCATCCCGCTTGCGGGTCTGGGTGAACAGGGCGCTGTTGATGACATTGGGCATCAGCGGGCCGCCCGAGGCGTTGGACTTCACATAGCCCAGCGTTTCAAAGCCGTCGCGGCGCAGCTGCTGTTCCTGATGCGTATAGGACAGCAGCACGCCCACCGTCTCCGCGTCATTATGCCAGCTGACCAGACCCGAGATATTCGGGTCGCCCTTGTCGGAACGGTCATTGTAACCGTATTCGACCGACAGGCTGGCGGCCACGGGGTGCATATCCAGCGGCTTGCGGGTATGCAGGATGACGGTGCCGCCGATGGAGCCTTCATCGATGCGGGCTTCCGGGCTCTTGTAGACTTCCAACTGCCCGACCACGTCGGGGGCCAGCATGGTGTAGTTGAAGGTGCGGCCCGGCGCGTCCAGAATGAACCAGTCGGTCGACGCGACCGTCTGGCCGTTCAGCAGGGTGCGGTTCAGCGCCGGGTCGGTGCCGCGGATGGCCACACGCTCGCCTTCACCGAAATCGCGGTCGATCTGCACGCCGGGCAGGTGGGCCAGACTTTCGGCCACATTCTTGTCCGGGAACTTGCCGATATCCTCGGCCGTGATGGCATCGACAATGGCGTCGGCGTCGCGCTTGGTGGCGATCGACTGGATCAGGCTGCCACGGATGCCGGTAACGACGATTTCCTCCAGCTGATTGCTGTCGGTGCTGTTCTGGGCTTGCGCCGCACCGACGGCGGCCATTGCCACCAGACTGACGGTGCCGACGAACTTGAGCCGCTTAGAACCCATTACTCCCTCCTGATTGCCCTGTTCGATTTTCATCGTGTTATGGGCGGCGTCGTTTGAAAGAGGCCGGGGGATCGGTTCGTCCCCGTTTACGCCACCAGTGCCACCCGTCGCCGGTCATCCAGCGGACGGACAGAGCGAATGCCGATTGGCGCTTTTCCGAAAGGCTGGTTCCGCAAGAACGTCGAAAATGACGGAATATCCGGCCCATTCAGGCGCGGGAACCGGTGAACGGGGCGAGTCGAGCGGGGCCGGCAAGGGGCGGCCACCCCTGGGCGGGCCCGCAGCGCCCCTAAATCCGGCCGGCGCGGCGCAACTGCTGTTTCAATTCGGTCAGGGCTGCCGTCAGGCTTTCGCGCTCACCCATCGGTTCCGGGCAATGGCGCAGGACATATTCGGCTGTGCGCACGACATCCCGCCAGCGCGGGTTGCGGGGCAGCGTCTCCACCAGCAGATATTTGTCCAGCGTACGGGTCTGCAGGGAACTGCGATCCATATAGACGCGCCAGAGCCCGCTTTCCTCCGCCAGCTCGATCTTTCCCTTGCGCCTTGCCTTCTGCCAGTAATCCAGGGCCGCCGACATGACTTCCACGATGGACCGGCGAAAGGTCTCATCACCGTCCAGGTCGCTGGCAGGATCTATCACCGTGGCATCGGCGACGGCATCGGCCGCCTCCCCATTCTCCTCCGGATGGGCATCTTCCACCGCTGCCACCGGCGCCATGACGGGCGGCGGGGCGGATACGGGCACAGAAGCGGGCGACGACGGGGGCATCGCCGGGGCCGTCCGCGCCGGCTTCCGCCATCCCGCGGCCAATGGCCAGAACAGCGCGGCCAGACTGGCGGCCAGCGACACCCACCAGGTCCAAGGCGCCCAGCCGGCCAGCCGGCCACGATCCACCATCAGCCGCACCTGCCATCCGGTCGTCCCCGGCGTGACCAGCGGCCCCTCGCTTTCGGCGCTGGGTCCCGCCTCCCCCATCAGCGGCTGGCCGTCATCATCCAGCATCTGGAAACGCAGGCCCGGCCGCTGCAGGGCGCGGAATCGCTGTTCGACGGTGGAAAGCGGCATGCGGAAGGCCACCATGCCTTCCACCGATCCGTGCCGCACGATGGGCCGGCCGAACAGGATCGCCGCCCCATCATCGAACCGGCGCGGCGGGGTGATGACCAGCACGTCCTGCGGATCGTCGGCCTTGGGCACGCGCGCCATCACCTCCCGGTAAAGCTCGGCCAGCGGGCTGCCCCGGTTCTTCTGGTCCGACAGGTCCATGCCGAAGCTGCGATCCTTGCGCAATGTATAGAGTACGCGTCCGAACCGGTCGGCCAGAAACAGGTCGTCGAACACGGTCGACCCGATCAGCCCGACAAAGGAATTGTGGAACCGTTCATGCACGGCGTCATAGGCGGCCAGTGCCGGCGGCAGATCGGTGGGTTGACCCTTGCCCTGACCATAGGTGGAGCGCAACAGGGCGGATGCGCGTTCCGGATCGGGGGAGATTTGCGCGAAGGCGGGGGCGAAGCCGTAGTAGCGACCGATGGAATAGCCGATGAAACTGGTGCTGGCGAAGGCCGCACTCTGACTGCTGGCGAAGGCGGCCAGCCCCTTCAGGTCATGTTCGACCGCCGTCCGCGAATCCTCAACCTGGATCGAAACCTTGTCAGCAATGGTATGGGACCAGAGGAACAAGACGAATACCAGGACCCCGACGAGCGGAAGCTGGCTTCGCAATGCCCCAAACAGGTTCCGAACTTTCCCTATGGTCACCCGCACCCTCCCGAATGACCGCACTGCGGCATGATTATTTTAATTTTGACGGTTTTGACGTCTTTTTTACTGCGGCCGGCAACGCGATCCGGCCGTGAGCATAATGGTAATTTCGTTGTTCCGTAAAGGGACGCTTGCGCGCGTCCGGCCCATGTCGCACCCAACCGAGACCGGTTTGCCACACCAGTCCTGCGAGGGAGAGGCCGCCCATGTCCCGATCCACTTCATCCGCCCGCCAGCCACTGGCCGTGATCTTCGGTGCGCCCGGCCCGGAACTGACCGCCGATCAGAAGGCCTTCTACCGCGATGCCGATCCGCTGGGCCTGATCCTGTTCAAGCGGAACTGCGAGACGCCGGATCAGGTCCGCCGCATCTGTGGTGATTTCCGCGATGCCGTGGGCCGCGCCGACGCCCCGATCCTGATCGATTTCGAAGGCGGGGAACATCAGCGCATGGACCCGCCCGTCTGGCCCGCCTTCCCGGCGCCTGCGGAAATCGGCCGGCTATATGCCCGCGATCCGCTGGCGGGGCTGACGGCGGCGCGCCTGGATGGCCTGGCCATCGGGTCGCTGCTGCGCGAGCACGGGATCAGCGTGGATTGCGCGCCCTTGCTGGACGTGCCGGTGGGCGGGGCCGACCCCGTCATCGGCGACCGCGCCTTTGCCGGCGATCCCGACAGCGTGACCGTCCTGGCCGGTGCCTTCATCCAGGGCATGCTGGACAGCGGCACGCTGCCCATCGTCAAGCATATCCCCGGCCACGGCCGGGCCACGGCCGACAGCCACAAGGAACGGCCCGTCGTCGCGACGGGCCTGGACGAGCTGGATGCCACAGATTTTCTGCCCTTCCGCCGCCTGAACCGGTCGCCCTGGGCCATGGTGGCGCATGTCGTCTTTTCCGCCGTGGATGGGGACCATCCGGCCTCGATCTCTCCCACGGTGGTCCGTGAGGTCCTGCGCCGCCGCATTGGCTTTGACGGCGTGCTGATCTCCGACTGCATCTACATGGAAAGCCTGGCCGGCAGCCTGGCCGAACGCGCGGCGTCCGTGCAGGCGGCCGGCGTGGATATCGTCCTGTCCAGTCATGGCGATGTCGATGAATGGATGCCCATCGCCGCCGCCGTGAAGCCGCTGAGCCCGGGCAGTGCCGCCCGCATCGCCGCCGCCAACGCGACCCTACCCACGCCGCCGACGGGCGACAGTGCCGCAGCGCTCGCGGAACTGCGCCGGCTTCTGGACGCATAACAGGCTGAAAACGACGGAGATGGCCGGGTGCGCTGACGAAAGTGACGAAGTTGGGACTGGCAGGCCGGCCCGGCGCTTGCCATCCTGATCCCATAAAAGAAAGGGCGGCCGGTCACCGGAACCAGCCCGATGAACAGGGATAATGATTGTGATGGGACAGGGTGAGATGCAGGGAATTGCACCCCCACGTCGTTTGATCGGCCGCCTTCTGAGCGGGGTGATGACGGCGCTGATGGTTGGGCCGGGTGCCATGGCGCAGACCGCGCCCGCCGGTGCCCCGCCGGCAACGCTGACCGTGGTGGCCAGCCTGTCAACGGGCTGGGTGCGCAATTTCAACCCGTTCAATGAGACGACGCGACTGGCCAGCGTGCGCGAATTCGTGTTCGAGCCGCTGATCGTCTTCAACGCCCTGCAGGGGGGCCGGCCGCATTATCGGCTGGCGACCGAATATGATTTCTCCAGCGATCTGCGCCGCCTGACCTTCAAGCTGCGCGACGGGGTGAAATGGTCGGACGGTCATGCTTTCAGCGCCAAGGATGTCGTCTTCACGTTTGAACTGATGAAGAAGCATCGGGCGCTGGACACGCTGGACATCTGGAAGCGCATTTCCGCCGTGGAGGCGCCGGACGCCCATACGGTCATCTTCACGCTGGCCCAGGTGAACACCAACATGGCGTTCGAACTGGTCCGCGTGCCCATCGTGCCCGAACATGTCTGGTCCAAGGTGGCGGACCCCGTCACCTTTACCAACGACAACCCCGTCGGCACCGGCCCGATGACGGAGGTGAAGCGTTTCACCAGCCAGATCTATGTCCAGTGCCGCAACCCCAACTATTGGGATGCGACCAGCCTGAAGGTCGATTGCATGTCGTTCCCGCAGATCGGGAACAATGAACAGTTGCTGACGGCGGCGGCCAGCGGTGGGGTGGACTGGTTCGGCGCCTTCCTGCCGGATATCGAGCGCACCTATGTCGCCACCGATCCGGCCCATCACAAATACTGGTTCCCGCCCGGCGGCACGGTCGCCATCGACATCAATCTGGACAGCCCGGCGCGCGGCAACCGCGCCGCCTTCCGTTCACTTTCCTTCCGCCGGGCCGTGTCCATGGCCGTGGACCGCCGCGCCATCGTCGACATTGCCGGCTACGGCTATCCCGTCGTCAATGAATATGCCAGCGGCATCGGCCGCGCCTATGCCGACTGGGTCGATGCGACGGTGGAGAAGAATTACGGCCGCTTCGCCAAGTTCGACAAAGACGGGGCCCGCGCCCTGCTGGCCGAGGCGGGGTTCCGCGACAAGGATGGCGACGGCTATATCGACAATCCCGACGGCTCCCCCATCCGCTTCACCATCCTGGCACCCAATGGCTGGACCGACTGGGTGAATACGGTGCAGTTGGTGGCCGAGGGATTGAGCGCCATCGGCATCGATGCGCGCGTGTCGACGCCGGAGCCGGCGGCCTGGACCGCCAAGCTGATCAGCGGCGATTACGACATGGCCATCAACGGCCTGTTCAATGGCGAAACGCCCTATCGCAGCTTCGACAGCGGCTTCCACAGCCGCTATTCCGGCAAGACCCGTTTCGCGCCCACCCGCTTCGTCGATCCGGAACTGGACCGCGCGCTGGACAGCTTCATCGCCACCATCGACCCCGCCGAACAGCATCGCGCCATGGACAAGGTGCAGGCCATCATCGCCGCCAACACCCCCTATGTGCCGCTGTTCAGCAATCCGGTCTGGTACGAATATAATTCCAAGCGTTTCAAGGGCTGGTTCAACGCCGACAATCCCGGCGGCCGTCCCGACGTGTTTGACGGCACGCCGGAACGGTTGCTGCACCTGCTGGCGCTTGAACCTGTGCGCGCCGCCCCGCCCTAAGACGGTCGGCACCGCACCTGATTTCCCGATCCGTCTTTCCGCCGATCCCCGGCCTCCGGGGCTCGAATGCCCCTTCCTTGCCTTGTTCAGGGGGATTGTACCGATGGCGTTCCTGTTGCGAAGGGTCGCGTTCTACATCGCCGCCTTCCTGGTGGCCGCGTCCTTCAACTTCATGCTGCCCCGGCTGATGCCGGGCAACCCGGTGGACGTGATGTTCGCCCAGGCCGGCACGGCGCTGCCCCCGGAAAGCCTGGAGGCGCTGAAGGCGACCTTCGGCTTCCTGGATGCGCCGCTGCCTGTGCAGTATCTGCGCTATCTGGGATCGGTCTTCACCTGGGACCTGGGCCTGTCGGTGAAGTTCCACCCGTTGAGCGTGAACGAAGTGCTGCTGCGCGCCCTGCCCTGGACGCTGCTGCTGGTGGTCTTCTCCTCCCTGCTGGCCTTCACGGTCGGCACGCTGGGCGGCATCCATGCCGCCTGGCGCCGGGGCGGGCGGTTCGACAGCGTGGGCGCCCCCGGTGCGGTGATGCTGCAGGCCGTGCCGCCGCTGGTCACCTCTCTGCTGGCCCTGGCCCTGTTCGCGGTGCAGCTTCGCTGGCTGCCCACGGGATACGCCTGGTTCCCGCTGCTGGACCCCGGCTGGACCTGGGAATTCACCGGGTCCGTCATTTCCCATGCCGTGCTGCCCGTGGGCACCCTGGCGCTGGCCCAGGTCGGCGGCTACCTGATCACCATGCGCAACAGCATGATCAACCTGCTGGGCGAGGATTACATCACGCTGGGCACGGCCAAGGGGCTGGACGACCGGCGCCTGCGCCTGGCCTATGCCGCCCGCAACGCCATGCTGCCCACAGTGACCAGCTTCGCCATGACCCTGGGTTCTGTCTTCGGCGGCGCCCTGGTGACGGAGGTGGTCTTCAACTATCCGGGCCTGGGCTACACGCTCTACCAGGGCATCACGGCGCGCGACTACCCGCTGATCCAGGGGCAGTTGATGTTGATGACCTGCGCCATGCTGGCCGCCAATTTCGCGGCCGACCTGATCTGCCTGGCCCTTGATCCCCGTCTGCGGAGGGCATGACCATGGCCCGTTTCTGGACCACCCTGATCACCAATCCCAAGGCCGCCTTCGGCGCCGTCATCGTCGCCCTGTTCCTGGCGCTGGGCGCGCTGGCCCCGCTGATCGCACCGGCCAAGGTCAATGAACGCGTGGGCCGCCCGCATCAGGCCCCCAGCGCCGAACATGTGCTGGGCACCACCCGCATGGGCCGCGATGTGTTGAGCCAGACGCTGCACGGCACGCGCATGTCGCTGGCCGTGGGCTTTGGCGCCGGGCTGGTGGTCACCATCATCGGTGTCGGCGTCGGCGTCACTGCCGGCTATTTCGGCGGCAAGGTGGATGAAGGCCTGAACCTGCTGACCAACATCGTACTGGTCATCCCCAACCTGCCCTTGATGCTGGTCCTGGCCGCCTTCATCGGTCAGGCGGGGCCCCTGGTCATCGCCGGCATCATCGGCTGCACGGCCTGGGGCTGGGGGGCGCGGGTGGTGCGGGCCCAGACCCTGTCCCTGCGCGAACGCGACTATGTGAAGGCGGCCGAACTGATCGGGGAGCCGTCCTGGCGCATCATCGCCGTGGAACTGCTGCCCAACCTGACCAGCATCATCGGCTTCAACTTCATCGGCAGCGTGCTGTACGCCGTGGTGACGGAGGCGACGCTGGAATATCTGGGGCTGGGCGACCCCTTGTCGGTCAGCTGGGGCGTGCTGCTCTACCATGCGCAGACCACATCGGCCCTGCAGGTGGGGGCGTGGTGGGAGATCGCGGCCCCGTGCGTGGCGCTGATCCTGTTCGGCAGCGCCCTGTCGCTGGTGAATTTCGCCCTGGATGAGATTGCCAATCCCCGCCTGCGCACCCTGCGCATTCCGAAAAAGGTGCTGGCGGCGGCGCTTGGCGGCCGGACGGGAGGTGCGGCATGACCGCCCTGCTGCAAGTGCGCGACCTGTGTGTCGATTACGCATCGGGCGACCGGCTGGTCCGCGCCGTGAACAAGGTCAGCTTCGATGTCGCCCCCGGTGAGGTGCTGGGCCTGGCTGGGGAAAGCGGATCGGGCAAAAGCACGGTCGCCTTCGCCGTCGCCCGCCTGCACCGGCCGCCGGCCTTCATCACGGGCGGATCGGTGCATTTGGACGGGGTGGATGTGCTTGGGCTGAAGGGTGACAAGCTGCGGTCCTGGCGCTGGCGCGACCTGTCGCTGGTCCTGCAAAGCGCGATGAACGCCCTGAACCCGCTGCTGACGGTGGAGGCGCAGTTTGCCGACTTGTTCCGCACCCATGGCATCCGCAACAAGGCGGAAATCCGCGACCGCAGCGAAGCGCAGCTGAAGCTGGTGGGCATCCAGGCCGACCGTCTGCGCGATTACCCGCATCAGTTCAGCGGCGGCATGCGTCAGCGCCTGGTCATCGCCATGGCGCTGGCCCTGCGGCCCAAGCTGGTGATCATGGATGAGCCGACGACGGCGCTCGACGTGGTGGTGCAGCGGGAAATCCTGGAGGAAGTGGCGGAACTGAAGGCCCGCTTCGGCTTCGCCATCCTGTTCATCACCCATGATCTGGCCTTGATGAGCCAGTTCTGCGACCGCGTCGGCATCATGCTGAAGGGCGAGCTGGTGGAAATGGGGCCGCCGGGGGCGATGGGCGCCAACCCGGCCCATCCCTATACCGCCCGGCTGTGGGACAGCATCCCCGCCCTGCATCCAAAATCCACCCCAAGCGCGGAGGTGCCGCGATGACGACCGTTCTGGCGGTGCGCGACCTGTGCATGGATTTCCCCGGCGCCCGTTTCCGCGCCCTGGACCATGTCAGCTTCTCCCTGTCGGCCGGCAGCGCCCTGGCCCTGGTCGGGGAAAGCGGATCGGGCAAAAGCACCTGCGCCAAGCTGTTGACCCATGTCCTGCAGCCCACATCCGGGCAGATCCTGTTCGACGGCCGCGACGTGACGCGGCTGCGGGGCCGGGACGCCCTGCTGGATTACCGCCGCGCGGTGCAGATGGTGTTCCAGGACCCTTTCGCGGCCCTGAACCCCGCCCATGATGTGGAACATCACCTGACCCGGCCGCTGGCCCTGCACCGGCCGGACCTGTCGCGGGCCGCCCGGCGCGATGCCGTGGCCGACCTGTTGAACAAGGTGGAACTGGACCCGGACGTCACCATGGCCAAATTCCCGCACGAACTGTCGGGCGGGCAGCGTCAGCGGGTGAATCTGGCCCGCGCCCTGGCCGTGGGCCCGCGCATCGTCATTGCCGATGAACCAACCTCCATGCTGGACGTGTCCATCCGCAAGGGGGTGCTGGACAGTTTCCGCCGGCTGAAGGCCGAACAGGGCATTGCCCTGCTTTACATCACCCATGACATCGCCACGGCGCGCAGCGTGGCCGAACACACGGCAGTCCTCTATCGCGGCCGCATCGTGGAGATGGGGCCGACTGCCGCCGTCATCGACAATCCGCAGCATCCCTATACAAGGCTGCTGCTGGCCGCCGTGCCGGAACTGGACCGGCCGCTGGGCGGCGCCCATCGCATCGGGTTGGAAGCCGCACGGGTGCGCGAACTGTCGCTGTCGCCGGGCGATCTGGAACCGGTCGGCCCCGGCCATCTGGCCCGGCGCATCGCGCAGGCGGCGTGAGGGGCACAGGGCATGCGCAAGATCAATCGCCCGCCCTCAACCCGCGGGCAGCAGCCCCCGGTACAGGCCCGGCTCCGACCCTGGAATGGGTTCGGCCCCACAGGCGGCGCGGTAGAATTCAACCGGCCCCGCCCCGCCAATGACGGCATAGGCATAGCCGGCATGGCGCAGGGACCAGAGGGCGGACAGCAACAGGGCCTTGCCCACGCCCCGGCCCCTGGCCGCCTCGTCCACACCGGTGGGACCGAACAGGCCCTTGGCCGTCACATCCCAGCAGGCGAAGCCCAGGATGCGCCGGTCCTCCACCGCGATCTGGCAGCGCACGGGACAGGTGCCGAAGGCCCCGGCCACTTCGCCGCGCCAGCCCCGGCCGAATCGGGCTTCCACCCAGTCCAGCAGCGGCTCCCGCTCCGGGGCCAGGGCGGGACGGATGGTGATGCCGGGCAGCGGCGGAATGGTGGGCAGGTCGTAGAGCTTGACGAGCAAATCCATGGCGAGATCCGTGAAAGGGTCCGCCAGAAAGAGACATCAACCGCCCCCTTCCGGCAAGGCCCGCACAGGGGGAACTGGTACAGCGGCGGACGGATCGACGGGATCATGAGCTATTTCATCGGGATCGACGGGGGTGGCACCCGCTGCCGCGCCCGGCTGCGCGGGCCGCACGGATCGCTGCTGGGTGAAGGGCTGGGCGGGCCGGCCAATATCCGCCTGGGCCTGGACCAGGCCTGGGACAGCATCCTGGCCGCCATCGACGCGGCCTTGGGCCAGGCGGGGCTGGACCGAACGGCCCTGCCGGCATCCGCCATCGGCCTGGGTCTGGCGGGGATCACCCACGCCGCCGATGCGGCATCCATGATCGCGGCCGCCCCCGTCCGCTTCCGCGCCATCGCGGCGGAAAGCGACGGCTATACCGCCTGCCTTGGCGCCTTTGCCGGAGGTGATGGCGGCATCCTGATCGCCGGCACGGGCAGTGCCGCCTATCTGCTGGTGGGCGGTCGCGGCCAGGGTCTGGGCGGCTGGGGGTTCGAAGTATCGGACGAAGGCAGCGGCGCCTGGATCGGGCGGGAAGCCATCCGGAGCGCGCTCCACGCCCATGACGGCATCGGCCCGCGCACGGCGCTCACCTCCCAGATCCTGGAACGGCTGGGCGGCAGCCCCAGTGACATCGTCGCCTGGGTGGGCGGCGCCCGACCCGGCGATTATGGCAGCTTCTGCCCCACCGTGCTGCGCGCGGCAGAGGCCGGTGACGTGGTAGGGCTGGATATCCGCCGCCGTGCCGCCGATGCCCTGGCCCGCTATGTCCGGCGCATGGCCGCACTGGGCGCGCCGGCCATCTGTTTTCTGGGCGGGCTGTCGGGCCCGCTGTCCCCGCATCTGCCCGCCGACGCAGCGGGCCTGCTCACCACGCCCCGGGGTGACGCGCTGGAAGGCGGCATCCTGCTGGCCCGCCGCGCCCTGGCCCCGTTTGAAGGAACCCTCGCATGACCGCCCTTCCGCTTGATACCGCCATGGCGCGGGAAGCCGCCGAAACCCCCGATGCCGCCCGCCGGCAGCTGGAACGCACGGCCGATGCCTTCGCCGCCCTGGGCCGGCATCTGCGCGACCGCGACGTGCCCCTGGTCGTCACCTGCGCGCGGGGCAGCAGCGACCATGCCGCCACCTATGGCAAATACCTGATCGAAACCCATCTGGGCGTGCCCGTGGCCTCTGTCGGGCCGTCGGTCGTGTCGCTGTACAACACGCCGCTGCACGTCAAGGGCGCCCTGTTCATCGCCGTCAGCCAGTCCGGCCGCAGCCCCGACCTGCTGCGCCTGACCGAGCAGGCGCGGCGGGAGGGAGCCATCACGGTGGCCTTCGTCAATGATGAGACATCGCCGCTGTTCCAGGCGGTGGAGTTCCCTATCCCGCTCTGCGCCGGGCCGGAACTGTCGGTGGCGGCAACCAAGAGCTACTTGACCTCCGCGCTCGCCTTCCTGCAACTGGTGGCTGCATGGCGCGACGATGCCAATCTGCGCGCCATGGCGGCGGCCGCACCCGACTGGCTGGCGCGCGCCTGTGCGCTGGACTGGTATCCCGCCCTGCGCACCCTGGTGTCGGCCCGCGGCCTTTATGTGATCGCACGCGGCATCGGCAGCGGGGCCGCGATGGAGATGGCCCTGAAATGCAAGGAAACCAGCCGGTTGCATGCCGAAGCCTTCAGTGCGGCGGAAGTCATCCATGGCCCCCTGGCCCTGGTCGGCCCGGACTTCCCCGTGCTGGCGGTGACGCAGCCCGATGCGACGCTGGAACCGACGCGCGCCGCCATTGCCCGCATGGTATCGCTGGGTGGGCCGGTCCTGTCCACCGATGCCACCATCCCCGGCACCATCGCCCTGCCCAGCCTGGCCGGACAGCCACCGGAGCTGGCGCCGCTGACGGCCGTGGAAAGCTTCTATCTGGCCATCCACCGCATCGCCCGCGACCGGGGCCTGGACCCGGACGTACCGCCCAATCTGCGCAAGGTCACAGAGACCCTCTGATCCCGGCGAAGGACCGATACCGATGCAAACCCTGCTGACCGGCGCCCGGATCTTCACCGGCGATGACTTCCTGGACGGCCATGCCCTGCTGCTGGAGGACGGCCATATCCGGGCCGTGATGCCGGAAGGGGCAGCACCGGCGGGGGTGGCCCGCCGGTCGCTGCCGCCGGACGGTCTGCTGGCCCCCGGTTTCATCGATACTCAGGTGAATGGCGGCGGCGGCGTACTGTTCAATGACAGTCCGACGGTGGCAGGGGCCCTGGCCATCGCCGCCGCCCATCGCCGCTTCGGCACCACCAGCCTGCTGCCCACCATCATCACCGATGATATGGACTGCATGATCCAGGGCGCGGAAGCCGCGGCAATGGCGGCACAGCTGCCGGGCAGCGGCGTGCTGGGGGTGCATCTGGAGGGGCCCTTCCTGGCCCCCACCCGCCGCGGGGTGCATGATGCGCGCTTCATCCGCACCCCGACCGCCGCCGATCTGGACTGGCTATGCACATTGCCGGCGCTGTTCGATCAGCGCGGGCGCGCGGTACTTTCGCTGGCGCCCGAACAGGTGGAAGATGCGGCCATCAGCCGGCTGGCCGCCGCGGGGCTGATCCTGGCCGGTGCCCATTCTGCCGCCGGGCTGGGCCGCACACGCGCGGCCCTGGCGGCGGGCCTGCGCGGTTTCACCCACCTGTTCAACGCCATGCCGCCCATCGCCAACCGGGAACCGGGCATTGCCTTTGCGGCCATGACCGACCCCGACAGCTGGTGCGGCATCATCGTCGACGGGGTGCATGTGCATCCCGATCTTCTGCGGCTGGCGCTGGCCACCAAACCGCGCGGCAAGCTGATGCTGGTCACCGACGCCATGCCGCCCACGGGCACGGACGCGGTCAGCTTCACGCTCTATGGCGCCACCATCCATCGCCGCGACGGGCGTCTGGTCACCGATGACGGCACCCTGGCCGGGGCCGATATCGACATGGGCCAGTCGGTGCGCAACGCGGTCCACCTGCTGGGTGTCGATCTGGCTGAGGCCTTGCGCATGGCAAGCCTGTACCCGGCGGAATTCCTGGGCCTGTCGGAACGTGTCGGTCGTCTGGCCGCGGGCTGCCGTGCCGATCTGGTGCTGCTGGATGCCGATCTGTCGGTGCATGAAGTGTGGGTGGAAGGGACCCCCCACCTCAATCCGCCCGCACATCCTCCGGCAGGGTGATGTCGAAGCGGGTACCCGCCCCCGGCTCGCTGGACAGGTCAATGGTGCCCTGCAAGGGCCCCGTCACCAGATTATGCACGATATGCAGGCCCAAACCCGTGCCGCCACTGTCGCGTTTGGTGGTGAAGAACGGATCGAAGGCGCGGGCCAGGACGGCGGCATCCATGCCGGTACCGTTGTCGGCGATGGACAGGCGGATATGGTTGGCCCCCTCCCGCTGCACATGGATGCGGATTTCCGGCCGCTCCGTACCGTTGAAGCCGTGGACGATGGCGTTCTGCACCAGATTGCTGACCACCTGCGCCAACAGGCCCGGCAATGTCGTGATGTTCAGGCCGGCGGGCCCATCGATACTGATGGCGACCCGCCGCTGCCGCACCATGGGCTCCAGGCTTTTCATCACATCGGCGACATAGGATGTCAGGTCGACGGTGCGCACCGCCTCGCTGCTGCGGTCAGCCGACACCTGCTTGAAGCTGCGCACCAGATCGGCGGCGCGTTCCAGGTTGCCGGTCAGGATGCGGAAACCCTCGTCCAGCTTTTCCAGGAACTGTTCCAGGGCCAGACGCTTCAGCTGCCCGCCCGCGAAGGCCGATGCGATCTCGTCCCGCTCGCTCTGCAAATGCGTAGACATGGTGAAGGCCACACCCAGGGGCGTGTTGATCTCATGCGCGATGCCGGCCACCAGCTGGCCCAGGGAGGCATGCTTTTCCTGCTGCACCAGCCTTGACTGCGTGCTGCGCAGTTCCGACAGGGTGCTGTCCACCTTGGCATAGGCGATGGCGTTTGACAGGGCGATGGCGCCATAGGCGGACAGCGTGCGGAAGATCAGCTTCTCCCGCTCGCCATAGGCATTGTCCTGTTCCGACTGCACCGACATGACGCCCAGCAGCCGGGACCCGACCAGCAGCGGCGACAGCAGCAAGGTCCGCATGAAGCGTGTGCCGGGAATATGCGACGGGGCCATCTGGTCGCTGGCACGCCGCAGGATCAGCATCTCTTCCCGATCGCGCGCGCACCGGGCAGCTAGTGAGACGGGATCGGACAGCAGACGGCTGAATGGCGGCAGCGGCTTGTTCCCCTCCACCCCATAGCGCAGATCCAGCCGTTCCCCCGCATCATCCAGCAGATAGATGGTGAAGGCGTCCACCTCCAGCAGGCTGCCGACATGGCGGTGCAGGACGTGCGACACCGCGTCGGCATCCAGCGTCGCTGTGATCTGCTGGCCGATGCGGCCCAGCAGTTCCAAAGTCTGCGTCGCCTCGTGCAGGGCGGCGGCGCGGGCCGCCTCTGCCTCGGCCAGATTGCGGTGAAACTCCCCCTCGGCCTTCAGCCGCTCCGTCTCGAATCCCGCCTGCATGGCCAGCAGGCGGTCGCTGACCTCCCGGCTGTGGATGACGCCACGCGCCTTGCCGGCCCGTCGCTCCCAATGCAGCGCCTGGGCCAGATCTCCCGTCGCCTCATACGCGTCCGACAGGGCCGCCAGCAGATCGGCAGGTGCGCTGTACCCCTCGATCGACTCGGCCAGTTCCAGGGCGCGGGTCAGCAGATGGATGACCGGGTCGGCCCCGTCATCCGTGCCGTCGGGTGGGGGCAGGTCCGGAAAGCGGCGATGAATATCCGCCAGGGCCCGCAGCACATCGATTTCCCGCCAGCGATCGGAACGGGCACGGACCAGGGCCAGGGCGCGGTCGGCGGCGTCCAGCGCCGCGTCCCGCCGGCCCAGGGCGGCCAGCGCACGGGCGCGGCCGCTCTGCGCCTCCGCCAGCAGGTCAGACTGTTCCAGATCGTCGGCAACCGCCGCCAACTCGTCGAACCAATGCAACCCGGCAGCGGCATTGCCGACATCCATCTCCAGACTGCCCAGATACTGGCAGGCGATGGCGTGATTGCGGGTACGGCCGAACGGGGCCAGCCATTCCAGCGCCTCCAGCAGCAGATGCCGGGCCCTGCCCGTCTGCTGCAATCGGCGCAGCGTGTCGCCCATGCCGCGCAGGCACTGACCCACGGCGGCAGGCCAGCCCGTGCCGCGCGCCAGGCTGTGCGCCCGCTCCCGCCACAGGAACTCGCTGACATAATCATTCAGGTTGGCATAGGCAGCACCGACATTACCGGCCAGCAGCACCGCCAGACGCATCTGCCCGGCCAGTACGGCCTGGTCGCAGCCGCGCTGGTAATGGCGCAGCGCCTTCATGAAATCACCACGGGCGAAGCACAGGCCGCCATGGAAATAGGCAGCGACTGCATCCAGGCCCGGATGTTCCAGCAGCGGCCCCGCCGGCAGCAGCGGCCCGAATTCCGCCTCTGCCGCCACCGCATCGCTGAACAGGGCGTCGCGCGCGATCCAGGCCTGGGCAATCTGCTGGCGCATGCTGTCGCCGGCGCGCAGGTAAAGCGCATGCGCCTTGCGGTGGGCCTGGATGCGCCGCCGCGTCTGGCCCCGGTCCAGGGCCAGCAGCCCCTCCGTCATCAGGGCGTCACCCTCGCCCAGCAGATCGCCGATCTGGCTGAACGTGTGCCGGGCGCTTTCCAGCAGGCCCTCTGCCTGGTCCAGTTCGGCGAACAGGGCCTTGCCCTCCGCCTTGATCAGCAGCAGGCGCGCCGTCAACCGGCGCAGCTCCCGCTCGTTGGCGCCCGTGGCATGCGGCAGCAGGCCCATGGCGTCCGCCACCATCTCCAGCGACAGGCGGGTGTCGCGCTGCCGGTTGTACCAGGCCAGCGTCGTCAGCAGCAGCAGGCGCTGCACGGGATCGCGCACGGTTTCCAGATGCCGTTCGGCGACCAGCACCTGTTCGGCCAGACCATAAAGATCAAGCGGGCCGACCAGCGACGATTCGGGCAGGATGGGGTAATCCGCCTCGGCCAGTTCATCGACCGGGCCGACAGACGCGGCCGGCGGCCGGGCGACCGCCACCTGCTGCTGTTCCGCTTCGACCATTCCGTCCGTCATGGACCGTCCGCACCCGCCCCGGCACCACCGGGATGCCGGTGGGCAATTTCCATCAAATGCTACGCAACTGCGGGGGACAGAGCAAACGGCTTCAAGAGCAGGCGGTGGATTTTAGCGACTTTTTAACTTTTAGACGCCGCACCGGCCTGGGCGGGTCAGCGTGCCATCCCGCGCACGGCCAGTTCGGCCAGATAGGTGGCCCAGATCGCGTCGTGGTCATGGCCCAGCCGGTACAGCAGCGACCAGCTGTAGATGCCGCTGTCATGCCCGTCATCGAAGGTCAGGCGCACAGCATAGTTGCCGACTGGCTCAACCCCGGTGATGGCAACGCCGCTTTTGCCGCCCAGCCATTGCCGCTGTGCCGGCGAATGGCCCTGCACCTCGGCCGACGGGCTTTCCACGCGCAGATATTCGGCCGGCAGGTCGAAGCGGCTGCCATCATCGAAGCTGACGACCAGCAGGCGCTCCGCCCGGTTCAGGCGCAGTTCCGTGGGCCAGTGGCGGGTCCCCTCGGCCTCGCTGACGAAACGTTCCTCGGCCATGTCAGGCGGCGCTGTCCAGTCGGCGTGCCTCATCCACCAGCATGATGGGGATGCCGTCGCGGATGGGATAGGCCAGGCCGGCCTCGTCGGAGATCAGTTCCTGTGCAGCGGCGTCATAACGCAGCGGCCCCTTGGTCAGCGGACAGACCAGAATCTCCAGCAGGCGCGGATCGACGCGGGCGCTGTCGGGCAGGGGGGTATCGGCGGCGGGGGTGTCGGTCATCATGGTTCCTTTGGAGTCGTCTCGATCGTCATCTGTTCAATGGCGCAGGCCACCATCGCCCTCGCCACCGGCCTGATGCACCGCCATTTCCACCAGGGCCAGCAGCAAGGCCGCCCGCGTGTTCAGGTCGGGGCTTTCCAGCAGGGCCTGCTTCTCCGGCGCGTCGAAGGGGCAGATCATGGCCAGCGACGTGACCAGCCGGTCCAGCGGCGCCTGGGCAATGCTGTCCCAGTTGGCGGAGATGCCCTGCTGCCGGAAATAGCCGCGCAGTGCCTGATCCAGCCGTTCCCGATCAAGGCCGCAGGGTGCATCCTCGGCCAGATCGGCGGCGAAGTCCGACCAATCGGCAACAATGCGGCGGTACCCGCGCGTCGTCGCCATTTCCGACCGTATCCTGAACCGGCTGACACCGGTCAGGGTGATCAGGAACCGGCCGTCATCGGTTTCGGTGAAACTGGTGATGCGGCCGGCACAGCCGATATCGAACAAGGGCGGGTTCGGCGCCGCGACCGGATCGCGGGGCTGGATCATGCCGATCAGACGGTTCGTCGCCAGCGCATCCTGCACCATGTTCAGGTAGCGCAGTTCGAAGATGTTCAGCGGCAGCTTGCCCCGCGGCAGCAGCAACACCCCCGTCAGCGGAAAGACGGGGATGGTCTCCGGCAGGTCATCGGTCGAGAGGTCGAACGGGTTCTGGCTCATGAGAAGAGAAGCGAGGAGAGTTTGCGGCGACCCTGGATCACCAGCTTGTCGGTCGGGCCCAGCGCCTCGAACACTTTCAGCAGCTGGGTGCGGGCCGCCTTCTCGTTCCATTCACGGTCGCGACGCACGATCTCCAGCAGCGCTTCCACCGTATCCTCGTTGCGGCCGGCGGCGAACAGGGCCAGGGCGTAATCGTAGCGGGCCTGGTTGTTGGCCGGGTCGGCGTCCACGGCCGCCTTCAGATCATGCAGCGGGCCGGCCTTGGCCGCCTGTTCGGCCAGTTCCATCTGCGACTTGATGGCAGCCAGGTCGGCTGACTTGGCGATGGCGGCCGGCGCGTCGGCCAGCATGCCCTTGGCGGCATCGGTTTCGCCCACGGCCAGCAGGCAGCGGATGACGCCGGCATAGGCGGCGGCATTCTCCGGCTCCTCGGCCAGCACTTCCTGATAGATGCCGGCGGCACCCTGGGCATCGCCTTCATCCAGCGCCTGCTTGGCCTCGGCCAGGATGGCGGCGATGTCCAGCCCGCCCGGCGCGCCGCCGGACAGCTTCACCAGCCGTTCGATGAAGGTCTTGATCTGGCTTTCCGGCAGGGCGCCCTGGAACCCGTCCACGGGGCGGCCCTGGAAGAAGGCATAGACGGTGGGGATCGACTGCACGCGAAGCTGCCCGGCCACGGCCGGATTCTTGTCCGTGTCGATCTTCACAAGCTTCACGGCCCCCTTGGCGGCCGTGACGGCCTTTTCCAGGATGGGGCCCAGCGTCTTGCAGGGGCCGCACCAGGTGGCCCAGAAATCGACGATGACGGGAACGTCGCGCGACGCCTCGATGACGTCGGCCATGAAGCCGGCGTCGCTGCCGTCCTTGATCAGATCGCTGGCGGGCTTGGGGCCGGTGGGGGCGGGCGTGGTCGGGAACATGGGTCTTGTCGTTCCTGGTCGAATAAGGAAGGGGCCACGGGCGGGCGATACCGACCACCCGTGCATGCCGTTATATAGAGCGGCAAGGCCATGGCCGCAAACCTCCCGAGGGCGGCCATGCGCAAGGTGCCGGGGTGCGGGTGCGAAAAAATCCGACAGGCGGGGCAAAAAAGTCCTTGCATGCCCAACTTTGATGGCTATATTCCGCGCTCACCGCCGGGGGGCACCTGGCGGAACTCGGAAATGGGCGGGCGTAGCTCAGGGGTAGAGCACAACCTTGCCAAGGTTGGGGTCGAGGGTTCGAATCCCTTCGCCCGCTCCATCTTCCGAATATAGCCGCCGCAAGGCGGGGCCGAACTGGCAATGCGGGCGTAGCTCAGGGGTAGAGCACAACCTTGCCAAGGTTGGGGTCGAGGGTTC